>JBOHHF010000317.1:0-4931 GCA_050700495.1 Pseudonocardiaceae bacterium | reverse complement strand
ACGGGGACCTCGGCTCCCGCCGGGTGATCGGGGACGCCGGCCGTGCTGTCGGCGCCGCCGCCGCGATGCTGTGCAACGTGCTCAACCCGCGCCAGGTCGTGCTGGGCGGCGAGCTGGCCCAGGCCGGTGAGCTGCTGCTCGACCCGGTCCGGCAGGTGCTGCACCGGCGCACCCTGTCTGCTGCTGCAGAGCTGGTCGACGTGCGATGCGGTGAGCTGGGCGACTGGGCCGCTGTGATGGGGGCACTCGCCACGGTGGTGCGCAGTACCGACGTCATCGATGGTGTCGACGCACTGCTTGCCTGAGCCACTGTGTTCATAAATCAAACGAATCGAGCAATTTTGTGTTCAAGTGTTGACGGAATATGTGATCTGAGTCATGCTGAGGTCACGGTGGACGGGGCGGCTCCCGATCCGTCCACGGGGTGAGGAGCCGGGTATGAGGACCTGGGCCGCGACGGCGACCGCAGCATTGACGATCATGGTGTCAGCGTGCGGCAGTGCGGGTGCCGATCGCGACGGCGGCGCGTCCGTCGAGCAAGGCTTCCCGATCGGGATACTGCTGCCCGAGTCGAAGACCTCGCGGTACGAGACGTTCGACCGCCCACTGATCACGCAACGGCTCAACGAGCTGTGCCCGAACTGTCAGGTCCGCTACCGCAACGCCGACCAGAACAGTGCCGAGCAGCAAAACCAGGCCGAGGCGCTGATCCTCAGCGGCGCGCGGGTGCTCATCCTCGACCCGGTGGACTCCACCGCGGCGGGCGCGATCGTCACCAGCGCCAAGAGCCAAGGCGTCGCGGTGGTGGCCTACGACCGGCTCGCCTCGGGCCCGATCGACTACTACGTCTCCTATCGCAACGAGCGGGTCGGGCAAGTGCAGGGCACGGCGCTGCTCACCGCGCTGAAAGCAGGCGGTGACCCAAGGCGGGGACAGATCGTGATGATCAACGGGTCGCCCACGGACCCCAATGCCGGTGACTTCAAGCGGGGCGCCCACTCAGTGCTCGATGGCCAGGCGATGATCGGTCAGGAGTACGACACCCCCGACTGGTCACCGGATCGTGCCCAGCAGGAGATGGAGCAGGCCATCACCGCTCTAGGCCGGGAGGCGATCATCGGGGTGTACGCCGCCAATGACGGGACAGCCGCAGGCGCGATCGCGGCACTGAAGGGTGCTGGGTTCACCACGCTGCCCCCGGTGACCGGGCAGGACGCCGAGCTCGCCGGGATCCAGCGCATCCTCGCTGGTGAGCAGTACATGACCGTGTACAAGGCCATCAAGCCGGAGGCGACCATCGCCGCGGAGATGGCGATCGCCGCCGCCACCGGAGCGGACTATCGAGGCAGGCCAACCCAACTGGTGTCCAACGGCTCGGTTGACGTGCCGAGCGTGCTCCTCGAGCCGGTCCCGGTGACCAGGGAGAACGTCGCCAGCACCATCATCGCGGACGGCTTTCACCCGGCGGAGCAGGTCTGCACCACTGAGTACCGCCAGGCGTGCCAGCGAGCCGGCATCTCCTAACGGCGAGAGGACCGTCATGGCAGCTCCCGTCCTGGCGTTGACCGGAATATCGAAGCGGTTCGGGCCGGTGCAGGCACTCAGCGACGTTGATCTGGAGGTCGGGGCCGGCGAGGTGGTCGCTCTGGTCGGTGACAACGGGGCCGGCAAGTCAACCCTGGCGAAGGTGATCGCCGGGGTCAGCCCAGCGGACAGCGGCGAGATCTGCTGGCAGGGTGACCACGTCCGCATCGGCAGTCCCCATGACGCCGCCGCGCTTGGCATCGCAGCCGTCTACCAGGAGCTGTCGCTGTGCGACAACCTCGATGTGGTCGCCAACCTGTTCCTCGGCAAAGAGATGGCCCGCCTCGGCGTGCTTGACGAGATCGGCATGGAGCGCGAGGCGCTGAGCCAGCTGGAGTCGCTCGGGGTCACGCTGCCCAGCCTGAGGGTGCCGGTCTCGACGCTGTCCGGCGGGCAGCGGCAGGCAGTCGCTATCACCCGTGCGATGCTCAGCTCACCCCAGCTCATGATCCTGGACGAGCCCACCGCAGCACTGGGCGTCGTGCAGACCTCGCAGGTGCTCGACCTCATCGTGCAGCTGGGCAAGGACGGGCGCGGCGTGATCCTGATCACCCACAACCTGACCGACGTCATGAGGGTTGCCGGCCGGGTCGTGGTCCTGCGACTGGGCCACAACGCACGCGAGTTCATCAACAACGGCCAGAACGTCGAGCAGGACATTGTGGCTGAGATCACCGGCGCCACCATGCCCGTCCCGCCCCGCATGCGGTCCACGGACAGATGTGTCGTCTCGATCACGGAGGCCGGAACGTGAGCGTCCTGCCAGAAAAGCGGGAGCCCCCGCTGGCGAGTCCGCCCGCCGCCGTGCCTCCCGCCGGCGGGCAGCAAGCGACGGCGCGCAGGCAACGCGGCGTCGCCGCCCGGCTGCGCGCCGGAGAGCTGGCGACACTGCCAGTGGTCATCAGCCTGATGTCCACCTGGGTGATCTTTCAGGCACTCGACCCCAACTTCCTCACCGCGGCGAACCTGTCCAACATGGTGGTGCAGATCGCTGCGGTCGGGATGATGGCGGTCGGCGTCACGCTGGTCATGCTGCTCGGCGAGGCCGACCTCTCGGTTGGTTCGGTGTCCGGCTTGGCCGCCGCTGTGCTGGCCATCCTCGTCGTCCGGCATGGTGTCCCCGAGGTGCTGGCCATCGGGCTGGTGGTACTGCTCGGGCTTGCGGTAGGCATTGTGCAGGGCACGGTCAACGCGGCGATCGGTGTCCCGTCGTTCGTGGTGACCCTGGCTGGCCTGATCGGGTGGCAGGGGCTGCACCTTTACCTGCTCAGCCCGCAGGGCGCCATCAACATCCCAGATCAGGGCGTCATCGCGGCCCTGACCCACGCCTACCTGCCCGCAGTCGCGGGCTGGTCACTCGGTGTCGTCATGATTGGCTGCTATCTGGCGGCGGTCGTCGTGGAGGTCAGACGGCGGCGCGCGGCGGGCTTGCCCGGTCCAGCGCTGTGGCGCCGGGTGGTCCGGCTGGCCTCGCTGTGCGCCGGTGTTGGGCTGACGGTCGGGGTGCTGAACTCCTGGCGCGGTGTGCCGGTCGCCCTGGCCCTGCTGGTCGCCTTCGCGATGGGCTTTGACGTGATGCTGCGCAGGACCCGCTTCGGCCGCAGCATCATCGCCATCGGCGGCAATGTGGAAGCGGCTCGCCGCGCCGGGATTCCGGTGAACCGGATCAGGATCACGGTGTTCGCGCTGGGCTCCGCGATGGCGGCGGTCGGCGGGATCCTGGCCGTCTCGCGGGAGTTCGCGGCGCATCAGAGCACCGGGGGCAGCACCGTCCTGCTCTTCGCGATCTCAGCCGCGGTGATCGGCGGCGTCAGCCTGTTCGGCGGCCGGGGAAGCACCTACGGAGCATTGCTGGGCATCGCCGTGATCGGGTCGATCAACAGCGGAATGTACCTGCTGGAGCTCGACTCGTCGGTCCGATTCATGATCACAGCAGTAGTGCTGCTGATGGCAGTGATCATCGACTCGCTGTCCCGGCGCGACCGCACTCGACCGGCATAACGAGGTGAGCATGCGCGGGCCGATCGTCGTCGCGCTGTCCGGATTGCTGGTCGCGGGCCTGTTACCGGCCGTCGCGACGGCGCAGCCCACGGGAGGTGAGGCTCCAGGGGCACCGGGCGCCCATCCACTCTGGCTGCCGGCGGGCAAGACTGGCTTCGGCGGTTCGCGGGACACGGCGAGCAACGTCTGGTTCACCTTCCACAGCGGCCAGCTCTCGGAGGTCTATTACCCGGACCTGTCCACGCCAAGCATCCGCTCGCTCAGCTTCCTGGTCACCGACGGTGAGAGCTTCGCCGCCACCGACGCCGACGCGAAGGCGGAGCAGGTGCGGCGCGCCAGCCCGGACGGGTTGACCTACGAGCAGACGGTCACCGACGACAGCAACCGGTGGAAGCTGCGCAAGACGTACGTGACCGATCCAGCGCGGGCCAGCGTGCTGATCGACGTTGACTTCACCTCGCTGACGGGCAAGCCCTACCAGCTCTACGCGGTCCTCGACCCGGACCTGGACAACAACGGCACCGACGACTCGGCGAAGTCCGACGGTGACGCCCTCGTCGCCAGTGACGCGGCGGTGACCTCGGCGCTGATCGCCCGGCCGTCGTTCACCAGGACCAGCAATGGCTATTCCGGCACCTCCGACGGCGCGACCCAGCTGATGAAGAACTTCACGCTGGACAGCTACTCGACGGCTGGCAAGGGCAACGTGGTGCAGACCGGGCAGCTGCCCGCCGACGGGGTCACGTCCCGGCACGCGGAGCTGGCGCTCGGTTTCGGCGAGACGGCGGCGCAGACCGCACGCGCCTCGCTGAGGGAGGGCTTCCCCGCGGCGCGGGAGGCGAACGAAGCCGGCTGGCGGGAGTATCTCCGTGGGCTGAAGCAGCCCCCGTCGTCGGTGGCGTCGAACCGGGATCTTTACCAGGCGTCGATGCTGATGCTCGCCGCGAGCGAGGACAAGCAGAACCCGGGCGCGTTCATCGCGTCGCCGAGCGCGCCGTGGCAGTTCGGCGACAACGGGACCGACTGGCTGCCGTCGGGCACCTACCACCTGGTCTGGCCGCGTGACCTGTACCAGATCGCCACCGGCATGCTCGCCGCCGGCGATCACGGCGCCGCCCAGCGCTCGCTGGAGTACATGTTCACCAAGCAGCAGCAGCCGGACGGTCATCTGGCGCAGAACACCGACGTCGACGGCACGCCGTACTGGACCTCGATCCAGCTCGACGAGACCGCGCTGCCGATCGTGCTCGCCGAACAGCTCGGTGCGCATGACGCGAAGACCTGGCAGGGCGTGCGCAAGGCGGCGGAGTTCCTGGTGAGTTACCAGGGACCCAACGGCCAGGCGT
>JBOHHF010000316.1:0-2150 GCA_050700495.1 Pseudonocardiaceae bacterium | reverse complement strand
CTCCATGCTCGCGCTCGGGAAGATCCTCCAAGAAGCGGGCCTGCCCGCCGGCGTGCTCAGCATCGTCACCTCGAGCTCCTCGAGCGACGTCTCCAAGCCGATCATCGGGGACCCGCGGCTGCGCAAGCTCACGTTCACCGGCTCGACCGAGGTCGGGCGCAAGCTCGTCGAGCAGTCGGCGCAGAACCTCCTGCGCACCTCGATGGAGCTGGGGGGCAACGCGCCCTTCCTGGTGTTCGCCGACGCCGACGTGGACGCCGCGGTCGACGGCGCCGTGGTGGCCAAGATGCGCAACATCGGCGAGGCCTGCACCGCCGCCAACCGTTTCTACGTACACGCCGACGTCGTCGACGAGTTCTCCCGCCGGCTGGCCGAACAGATGGGATCGTTGCGCATCGGTCGCGGCAGCGACGAGGGCGTCCAGGTCGGCCCGCTGATCGAGGCCAAGGCGCGGGAGAAGGTGCAGCACCTGGTCGACGACGCGGTCACCCGCGGTGCTCGGGTGCTCGTCGGCGGCACGGCAGTGGACGGTCCGGGCTACTTCTACCGCCCGACCGTGCTCGTCGATGTGCCGCCGGATGCCGAGATGACCAGTACGGAGATCTTCGGACCGGTCGCCCAGATCACCCCGTTCACCGGCGAGGACGAGGTGCTCGCGGCGGCCAACGACACCCCGTTCGGGCTGGTCAGCTACGTCTATACCGAGGATCTGCACCGTGCCCTGCGGGTCTGCGAACGGCTGGAGGCCGGCATGGTGGGGCTGAACCAGGGCTTGGTGTCCAACCCCGCAGCACCGTTCGGCGGAGTCAAGCACTCCGGGTTGGGCCGCGAGGGTGGCTCGGTCGGTATTGAGGAGTTCCTCGAGACCAAGTACGTAGCAGTCGCCACGACCTGGTGATCATCGGGCTGCGCTACGCCTCTAGGCTCGACCAAGGAAGGAGCGCACGGTGAGTAAGCACGATCCAACCCGTGACGGTGATGTTCACCCGGACACCGCCAGGCGGCTCGACCCGAAGGAATTTGAGAAGTCCGGTCAGACCTCCACAGACGATGACGGTGATGACGACGGTGGGGATGACGATTGAGCGGCTTGTCGCTGAGTTGGATGCGGCCGACGCGGTGCCGGTGGCGTGGCGGCCAGCGTTTCTGGCGGTCCCCCGGCATGTTTTCCTGCCCCCAAAGGTGTGGGTGGACGATGAGGAGGGGAAACCACAACCTCTGAGCTGTGACGACGACCCCGGCCGATGGCTGGAGACGGCCTATCGCAATGTGCCGATCCTGATCCAGTTCGATGACGGCACGACCAGGTGGCCGGACACCAGCGGCGAGTTGTGTACCAGCTCGGCCAGTAAGCCGGATCTGGTGCTGAGCATGCTGGCCGCCCTTGAGGTCCACGACGGTCATACCGTGTTGGAGATCGGCACCGGGACCGGCTACAACGCCGCGCTGCTGGCTGCTCGCCTCGGTGCGCCCCACGTGACCACGGTCGAGATCGACCCCGGGTTGGCCACCGCTGCGCGTGCGGCGTTGGACGCCAGCGGGTTGCCGGTGACCGTGGTGACCGGCGATGGCGTCCAGGGCCATCCGGACCGGGCTCCCTATGACCGGGTGATCGCCACCGCCGCCGTCCGAGTCGGTGAGCTTCCTTACTCCTGGGTGGCCCAGACCACACCGGGTGGGGTGATCGTGACCCCGATGCGGACCGACTTCGGCGGTAGCGTGCCCCTGGTGCGCTTCACCGTGGAAGACAACGGCACCGCGACCGGCCGGCCGGTCGGCAGGGTCGGTTTCATGGCCGTGCGCGACCAGCGCACCCCGGAGTGGACCCTCGATCACCTCGACCCCCAAGACCCCACCGCCGAGGTCTCCACCACCACCCTCAAGCCCTGGCGCGTCGCCGAGAACCACGACGTCCGATGGGCCATCGGCACGCGGGTAGCCCGCTGTGTCTGGGAACACCAGCCACCCACCGATGATCAGGACCACCACCTGCTGTGGCTGCTCGATCTCCCGGGCAGATCATGGGCCGTCGCCCGATATGACGGCTCACGCGGTCCCCGGCAGATCCGCCAGCATGGCCCCCGCCGCTTGTGGGATGAGGTCGAGGCGGCATTCCGCTGCTGGGCAGCCGCCGGGAAACCAGCGCTGGA
>JBOHHF010000315.1:0-3011 GCA_050700495.1 Pseudonocardiaceae bacterium | reverse complement strand
GATGAAGCTACTCTACCTCGGATTGCGGAACATCTCAAGTAAGAGAGGAGGTGAATCCGGGACAGGAACGGCGGGCTGGACAATGGCTCTGAATACTTTGGCTGTCCTCTTCCCAGGGCGGCTTCCCCTATGATAGATTAACGGCATTAGTCATCCGTGGCTTACACGGAAAAAATGACAGGCTCGCGGATATCGCCCGCACCGGCGCGATCAAGTCCCGGACCTTGGCGTTCAACCAGCTCAAAGACCTCCGGCTGGCCGCCCCCCAGCAGCTGCGCGAGGAGCTAGATGGGCTCAAGCTGCCCGTGCTGGCCCGCACCGTGGCGGCTTGGACGCTGCCCGCCCCGGCCTGCGCCGGCGCCCGCCCCGGGCCCCGGCCGCTGGACCAGCTCGCCGACCCCACCACCGCCACCCGCATCGCCATGCACAGCCTCGGGCACCGCATCGCCGAGCTCGACGCCGAGATCGCCGCGCTGGACACCGATCTCGCCGCCCTCGCCGCCGCCACCGCTCCCACCCTGATCAACATGTTCGGCGTCGGTACCGACATCGCCGGACAACTGCTGGTCACCGCCGGGACAACCCCGAACGGCTGCGCTCGGAGGCCTCCCTGGCCCGCCTGCTCGGCATCGCGCCCATCCCGGCCTCCAGCGGGAACACCACCCGCCACCGCCTGCACCGCGGCGGCGACCGGCACGGCAACTGCGCCGTCTACCGCATCGCGGTGGTCCGCCTGGGCCACCACGCCGGCACCCAGGAATACCTCACCGCCCGCACCGCCCAGGGCAAGACCAAACCAATGATCATCCGCAGCCTCAAACGCTACCTCGTCCGCGAAATCTACCGAGCCCTCATGACCGATCTAAACGATCTTGAAAACACTCCATCAGCCGCTTGACATCTATAGGAGCATCACCAGCGACGTTTTTGGCCGCAAATGAGGTGCGCCACGTCGAGTTCACGACACAACTGCCCGGGCACCCGACTCCGCCCATACCGGTACCCGACACCGACACACGACCTGCCATCACGTCAACCCCCGAAGGGCTTCCGGAGCCGACCACTAAGTTTTCTGGATCTTGGAATGGTTGGTGGTTCCGTGGTTACGATGCAGGTTAGACGTCGTCGAGGGGAGGCCATCGTGCCAGCATGTCGGCGGATGGTGTGCGAGGTCTGGTTCGAGGTCACCGATGCCTGAGGCCGCGGTAGTCCGAGCAGCCAGCCTGGTGCTGGCCCACACCCCGGGTCTGGCTCGGCACGGTTCCAAGCCGATGCGCACGCTGCCCGGCGAGACCGAGTTGACGACCCAGTTCCTGGCCGGCTTGCGGAGCTTCGATGACGCTGTCGGCTACCCGCCACACCAGGCGTTCCTAGGCGCCTGTCACCCACGGGAACTGCCGGCCCGCCCGTGGGTCGGGACGAGGAGCACCACCGCGGAACGGTTCGCGCCGTTCGGGGAACTGATGCCGGAGGAGGAGTTCCTCGGGCTGATGGCCGCGGTCGACGAGTTCGACCTGCTGGTGCTGACCCCGGAGGTCGCCGAGCGGGCGGCCAAGCGGCTGGCTGCTCATCCGCTGGCGGCGCACCTGGACCTGGCCCGGATCTCCGCGGCGGCCGGGGATGTCACCACTGCCGTCGCCAGCGGCGCCCTGCCCGTGCACCTGGCTGGGCTACCTGATGGGACCGGCCTGGCGGGTGCGCTGCGCGGTGCGCACGCCGAGGATGAGTCGCTGGTCGCTCACGTGCTGCTGGAGAACCTGGCCTGCAAGGCCACCGGAACCCTGGCGCTGCTGCACCTGCTGCACGACAACGGCTTCGACCCGGCGGCCGTCGGCTACACGATCTCCTGCTCGGAGGAGGCGGTCGGCGACCGCTACCAGCGCGGCGGGGGCAACATGGGCAAGACGATCGCAGCGGTCGCCGGGCTCACCGAGTCCTCCGGGGCGGACGTCAAGAACTTCTGTGCGGCGCCGATCCCGGCGCTGGTGATCGCCGCCAGCCTCGTGGTGGCGGGGGTATTCGATCAGGTCGCGGTGGTCGCCGGAGGCTCCCAGCCCAAGCTCGGGATGAAGTTCGAAGGACATCTGCGCCACGGCCTGCCCGTGCTGGAAGACGTGCTCGGCGGCACCGCGGTACTGGTGACCGCCGACGACGGCGTCTCACCCCGGATCAGGCTCGACGCCGTCGGGCGCCACCGGGTGTCCTCGGGCGGCTCCGGTGCGCAGATCCTGCAGGACCTGGCCGTGCGGCCACTGGAGGCGATCGGCGCGCGGATGCTGGACGTCGACGACTACGCCACCGAGCTGCATAACCCTGAGATCACCGAGCCGCAAGGCTCGGGAGACGTGGCGGCGCGCAACTACCGCACGATCGCGGCGTTGGCCGTGCGCCGCAAGGAGATCGCCCGCGAGGGGATCGATCCGTTCGTCGCGGAGCGTGGCATGCCGGGTTACGCCCCGACCCAAGGTCACCTGGCTTCTGCGGTGTGTTACCTGCCCCATGCCCTTCGGCGGCTCCAGGCAGGACCGGCCGACCGGGTGTTGCTGCTGGCAAAGGGCAGCCTGTTTCTCGGGCGGATGAGCCAGCGGTCCGACGGTATGAGCATCCTGCTGGAACGCAACGGAGGCTGAGCTCATGGGTTCGGTGGTAGACGCGACCAAAGAGACCTTCGAGGAGCTGGTCGGATCAGGCCTGGTGCTCGTTGACGTGTGGGCAGACAGCTGCCGCCCGTGCGTGGCGCTGGCACCGCACATGGCGAGCATCGCCGCCACGATCCCAGACCTGACCGTAGTAAAGCTGGATGCCAGCAAGGCACGGCGGCTGTGTATGTCGCTGCAGGTGCGCGGCCTTCCCACCATCCTGTTGTTTCACAACGGCCAGGAGGTGGCGCGGATTTCCGACCCCAGCCTCACCGCAGATCAAGTCGATGCGTGGCTGGCCGAAGTGTTAGCGCAGTTGCCAACAAAGGAGGCGTGAATGTTCGACGGCAAGCAGGTCATCGTGATCGGTGA
>JBOHHF010000314.1:0-2433 GCA_050700495.1 Pseudonocardiaceae bacterium | reverse complement strand
GATCTGCATAAACGTCTGTATTCGTTGAAAATTCGTCGACTGCTGCAGGGAGGCCAACACGCGCTGGCGGCACATGCGCGCCGAATTGCCCGGAGCATGCCACAGCTAGCCCCGGCACCATCGGCCCACAGCTACAGGCGAGCCTCACCCTCACTTCCCCCCCTTTGCGTGCCTACGAATGTTAACAGTAAAAACATCGCTTCTATTTGTCAGCCGGAATCGGGATGAACACGGTTTGTGTGCTGTTTGACCACAGTTAGGCCGGTGGGTCTAAGATGGTCATCAGCTGGGCGAATACTGCTGCCTTGGCTCAGTCAGGCCTCTCGTATAGCCTTTGAACTGGCTTTTTGGTCATTACGCGGACACGCTGTGGTCCGTCAAGGGGGAGGGCGATGGCGAAGACACCTGGTCCGACACCACCAGGCCTGGTCGGCGACTTCGCGCAGTACCTGCGGGACCTAGCGATCCAGGCTGGCAAGCCGGACTACGCACAGATGCGCAAGTCCACGAGTTACGGGCGTTCTGCACTGTCCGCGGCCTTCGCTGGGAAGAAGCTGCCGGCGTGGGAACTCACCGCAAAGCTCGTCCATTTCCTCGGTGGGGACGTCGATGCTGCCCGCGGGCGCTGGGCCGCTGCGAAGAGAACGCAGATCCAGCTCAGATCCGCTGGCGAGCCGGCGAGCCGGCCGGTGGCGGGTCAGCAACCCGATCCGGTTGAGCTGCCGGTCCCGCGGCAGCTCCCCATGGACGTACCGCATTTCACCGCCCGGGGAGATGAGCTCGGCACGCTTGATGCTTTCCTGACGCAGGCCGGGAACGGAATGCCGAACGCTGTGGTGATCTCGGCGATTGGTGGCACCGCAGGGGTGGGCAAGACCGCGCTGGCAGTGCACTGGGCGCATCGCGTGCGGGAGCGCTTCCCCGACGGGCAGCTGCACATCAACCTGCACGGTCACGACCCCGGGCCAGCGGTCCGCCCTGAGGAAGCCCTGAACAGGTTCCTGCGGGCCCTGAGCGTCACACCCGCGCAGATACCCGCCGAACTGGAGGCGCAAGCAGCGCTGTACCGGTCGCTGCTGGTCGGTCGGCGCATGCTCATCGTGTTGGACAACGCTGCCACACCCGATCAGGTCAGGCCGTTGCTGCCGGGTTCGCCTGGCTGCCAGGTGGTGGTCACCAGCCGCAGCAACCTCGCCGGGCTGGTCATCCGCGAAGGAGCACATCGCATCACGCTGGACGCGCTGGCCCCTGAGGAAGCCCGCACGTTGCTGCGAGAGATCATCGGAGCACACCGCACCGACGCAGAGCCGCACGCGGCAACCGAACTGGCCCGGCTCTGCGCGTTTCTCCCGCTGGCATTGCGGATCGCCGGTGAGCGCGCCGCGTCTCACCCCCATACCGCGCTGACCGACCTGGTGTGCGAGCTGGCCGATGGAGACGATCGCCTGGCGGCGCTCGCGACCGATGACGAGACCACGACGATGCGTGCCGTGTTCTCCTGGTCCTACCGCGCACTCGACCCGGACTGCGCCCGCGCTTTCCGGTTGTTCAGCTTGCACACCGGGCCAGACATCAGCACACCAGCCGCCGCTGCCCTGCTCAGCAAACCCCTCGCCCACGCCCGGCAACTCCTCGCCGCCCTGAGCGACGCCCATCTCATCGAACCCGCCGCCCACGACCGGTACCGCTTCCATGACCTGCTTCGCCTCTACGCATCCGAGCGCGCACACACCGATGAGCCCGAACCGGAACGCGATGCCGCCGTGCGGCGATTGCTGTCCTGGTACCTGCACACCGCCGATGCCGCCGACCGCCAGCTCATGCCACATCGCCCCCGCGTCCCCCTCGACCCCCCCGAGGCAGGCACCCGCCACCTGCCATTGAGCACCCGCGGCCAAGCGTTGACATGGTGCGAGAGCGAACGCGCCAACCTGGTGGCCGCCACCCACCAAGCCCGCGCCAGCAGCCATCAGAGCACCGCATGGCAACTCGCCGTCGTGCTCTGGGGCTTCTTCAGCCTGCGCAAACACTGGCCAGAGTGGATCACGACCAGCAACACCGGTCTGGCCGCAGCCCAGGACATCCACGACCGGTTCGGTGAAGCATATGTTCTGACGACGCTCGCCAACGCCTACCGGGACCTCCGGCGATTCACCGAAGCCACCGGCGCCTTCGACCAGGCTCTCGCTATCTGGGACGAAATCGGCAACTGCGGGGAGGAAAAGGCCGCAACCCTGACCCTTCAAGGCATGGCCTACATCGATCTGCGCCAGTTGGACGACGCGGCCGCCAGCCTGCAGGACGCATCGGCAATCCTGCGGCGGGTTGGCGATCTGTGGGGCGGCGGCTGGGCCCATCACCTCCTCAGCGAGACCTATCGCGGCCTTCGCCGCTACGAGGACGCCATCGACCATGCCCGAGCCGCGCTGGATT
>JBOHHF010000313.1:0-8035 GCA_050700495.1 Pseudonocardiaceae bacterium | reverse complement strand
CCTCGACGTCGCGCGGGGCAGTCATCATCAGGTCAGCCAGCTCGTCGACGATCGCCATGATGTACGGGTAGGGGCGGTACTCCCGCTGTGAGCCCGGCGGCGCCTGGATCTCGCCGGATCTCACCTTCGCGTTGAAGTCGTCGATGTGGCGCACCCGGCTGGCCTGCATGTCCTGGTAGCGCTGTTCCATCTCGTCCACCAGCCACGCCAGCGCCGCGGCCGCCTTTTTGGGCTGCGTGATGATGGGTGTGATCAGGTGCGGGATGCCCTCGTAGGGGGTGAGCTCCACCATCTTCGGGTCGATCAGGATCATCCGGACATCGTCGGGGGTGGCCCGGGCCAGCAGTGAGACGAGCATCGAGTTCACGAAGCTCGACTTGCCCGAGCCGGTGGAGCCGGCCACCAGCAGGTGCGGCATCTTGGTCAGGTTCGCGGTGACGAAGTGACCCTCGATGTCCTTGCCCAGCCCGATCACCATGGGGTGCTGCTCCCGGATGGACGCCGACGAGCGCAGCACATCACCCAGCCGCACCATCTCCCGGTCGCTGTTGGGCACCTCGATGCCGACCGCGGACTTGCCCGGGATCGGAGCCAGCAGCCGCAGGTTGTCGGTGGCCACCGCGTAGGCGATGTTGCGGGTCAGCTGGGTGATCTTCTCCACCTTTACCCCGGGTCCCACCTCCACCTCGTAGCGGGTGACGGTCGGGCCTCGAGTGAACCCGGTGACCTGGGCGTCCACCGAGAACTGGTCGAGCACCCCGTTGATCGCCTCGATCATCGCATCGTTGGCCTTGCTCCGGGCTTTGGGTGGATCGCCCTTGAGCAGCAGGCTGGGTGGCGGCAGCTGGTAACCACCCTCGACGATCCGGTGTGCTGACATGCTCGCGCGGGGCTTGTCCTCGACCGGCGTGGCGACCACCTGTGTCGCAGGCCCAGCCGGTGTCGCGGCAACGGCGTCGGTATCAGTGTGGATCTCCGCGGTTTGGGTGGCCTGCCGGCGCCGGGAGGGACGACGCAGCCGGGTGGCAGCGAGATCGGCACCGGCCGCCATGGCATCAGGGTCCTCGTCAGCGTCGGAGTCGGCGTTGCTCTCGGGCTCCTGGTCCGGCGCTGCCCTGCACAGCCTGCGGATTCGGTCCGGCACCGCACGGACCGCAGTGCCGGTCAGCACCAGCAGCCCGTAACCGGTGAGCAACGCCAACAAGGGCGCCGCCACCCAGACGGTGAACCCGTCGACCAAGGGATCGGCGACCAGGAACCCGATGGCGCCGCCGGCGTGGGACCGTCCTACGGGATCGGCGGGCGCGCCGACCGCCAGGTGCCACAGGCCCAGCGTCCCCAACGTCAGCAGCAGGGTGCCGACAGTGCGACGGGGCCGGGCCGCCGGATCGGACTCGGTGCGCATCAGAGCCACTGCGACCCCGGCGAACACCACCGGTAGCGCCAGCGACGCGGTACCGATCATGGCCCGCAAGGTGCGCTGCACCCCAGCACCGACCGGCCCCCCGGCGGTCCACCACACCGCGGCGGCGGTGACCACGGCGAGCGCCACCAGGCCGAGTGCCAGGCCGTCGCGGCGATGCGCGGGCTCGAGCCCACTGGTCCGGCCCAACGTCCTGACGAGCCCGCCGGCGCCCCGAGCCAGCAGGGACCACACGGATGCCAGTCCTCGTCCCCCTATCCGGCCTCGGCCGCTGCGGGGACCCTTATTGGACGCTGGACGCCGGGCCGGCCGCGCCACGGTGGACCGCGAGCGCGGCCTACTGGCCGGACCCTTACTCCGAGAACTCTGCGGCCGCCGGTTCATCGTCTTCGTGGTCGTCCCTCCCAGGGCGTGTCATGCTGCTGGGTCATGGTCGCCTGGAAGGGTGTCTTAGCATCTGCGACACGCCGGAGCACGGCACGGCCACGTGTCCCACTCTCGGCCCGGCTGCTGATCGCGGTCGGCCGCCTGGTCACCGTCTTGACCGGCAGCCTCGAGGTGTCCGGGGCGCTGCCCGAGTCGCTACGGGGTCGCCCGTTCCTGCTCGCCGCCAACCACATCGGGGTGTTCGATGCGGCGGTGCTGCTGGCGGCCTGCCACCGGATCGGTGTGGCGCCCCGGTTCATCACCAACGCTGGGCTGTTCGCCACCCCGCTGATCGGCGGGCTGCTACGGCGAGCTGGGCACCTGGGTGTCGACCCCCTCACTGCCGGCTGCGCAGTGCGAGGGACGGCACTGCTACCACAACTCGGCGGCGACCGGCCGGTACTGATCTATCCCGAGGGTCGGATCAGCGCTGACCCCGATTTATGGCCAGACCGCGGCCAGACCGGACTCGCCCGGCTAACCCTGGCGACCGGACTGCCGGTGCTGCCACTGTCCCAGTGGGGGGCGCACGAGGTGATCCCGGCGGCCATCCCACCGGTGCGCAGCCGCTCGGGCCTGATCAGGTTGACCACCGTCTGGCTGCGTGCCGTACGCCTCCGGCACCGGCTCCGCTTCCAGGTGCACATCGGCCCGCCGGTTGACCTGGCGGGGCTGCGCCCTGGACGGCCAGGCGACGCGATGCGAGCGCATGCCAGGATCATGCTGGCAATCGCTGCTGGCCTGGTGCCGCTGCGAGCTGACCGACCCGACGCGCCGCCCTACGGTGACCCGACCCGTCCGCTGGGCCGTCCCAGCCCGTGGCGCCCCCTGGATGGAACTCGTTCGTGAATCTCAGCCGACGGGCAGCACGGTAGGCACGATCATCGGTCGACGCCGGTAGGTGTCGGCAACCCATTTGCCCACCACCCGCCGCACCGCCTGGGCGATCCGGTGGGTGTCGGTGATCCCCTCCGCTTCGGTGCGGGCCAGCTCCATCTCCACCAGCGGCACGACGCCGTCGAGGGCCTTGGGATCGTCGGAGAACCCCCGGCCCGAGATCGTCGGCGGTGCCACTGCGCGGCCGGTGGCGGACACCACCATCACGGTGATGGCGATGAACCCACCCTCGCCGAGGATCAGCCGGTCGGACAGCGTCGACTCCCCCACGTCGCCGACCGAGAGTCCATCCACGTAGACCTGCCCCACCTCGACCCGGCCGGTGATCTCCGCGCGGCCGTCCACCAGATCCACGACCACGCCGTCCTCGGCGATCACCACCCGCTCCGGCGACACCCCGGTACGGACCGCGAGAGCAGCGTTGGCCCGCAAGTGGCGCCACTCGCCGTGCACCGGCATGACGTTGGAGGGGCGGATGGCGTTGTAGAGGAACAACAGCTCCCCGGCCGGTGCATGGCCGGACACGTGTACCTTCGCGGTGCCCTGGTGCACCACTATGGCGCCCAACCGGGTCAGCCCGTTGACCACGCGGAACACCGAGGTCTCGTTGCCCGGGATGAGCGAGCTGGCCAGTACGACGGTGTCTCCGGAACGGATCCGGATCTGCCGATGCTCACCACGAGCCATCCGCGACAGCGCCGACAGTGGTTCACCCTGCGAACCGGTGGAGACGAACAGCACCCGGTGCTCGGGCATCGCCAGCGCCTCGTCGAGGTCCACTAACAGGCCCGGCGGAACCCGGAGCAGCCCGAGATCGGCCGCGACGCCCATGTTGCGCACCATCGACCTGCCCACCAGCGCCACCTTGCGTCCGTGCCCGACTGCGACTTCCAGCGCCTGCTGCACGCGGTGCACATGGCTGGCGAAGCAGGCCACGATGACCCGCTGGGTGGCCTTCCCGATCACCGAATCCAGTACCGGGCCGATGTCACGCTCCGGGGTGACGAAGCCGGGCACCTCGGCGTTGGTGGAATCGATCAGGAGCAGATCCACGCCTTCGTCGCCGAGCCGGGAGAACCCGGCGAGATCGGTCAGCCGCCCATCCAGTGGTAGCTGGTCGAGCTTGACATCGCCGGTGTGCAGCACCAGACCAGCCGAGGTGCGGATGGCGACCGCCAGCGCGTCGGGGATGGAGTGGTTCACCGCGAAGAACTCGCAGTCGAACGGCCCGCAGCCGTGCCGGGCGCCCTCCTTGACCTGGACCAGCTGCGGCTTCTGATGGTGCTCGCGGCACTTCTCCGCGACCAGCGCGAGGGTGAACTCAGAGCTCACCACCGGTAGGTCGGGCCGTAACCGGAGCAGGAAAGGTACGGCCCCGATGTGGTCCTCGTGCCCGTGGGTGAGCACCAACGCCTCGATGTCTTCCAGCCGCTGCTCGATCGCCCGGAAGTCGGGCAGGATCAGGTCGACCCCGGGCGCGTCGTCCTCGGGGAACAACACCCCGCAGTCCACCACGAGCAGCCGGCCGGCGTGCTCGAAGACGGTCATGTTGCGGCCGATCTCCCCGATACCCCCGAGAGCGACCGTGCGCAGGCCACCGTCGACCAGCGGCGGTGGGGCGGTATTGGGCACACCCGGAACGGGCAAATGGGTGCCGATGGGGACGGCGCGACTCACGCGAGGGCTCCGACCTTGATCAATGCGGTGGCGATCGCAGTGACCTGATCGGGGTCAGCGGCAACCTGCGGCAACCGGGGGTCACCGACGTCGAACCCGGTCAGCCGCAGCGCCGCCTTCCCGAAGGCCACCCCGCCGACCGTGCAGAACGTCCGGATCAGCGCGAGAGTAGTGGCATGCAGTTCTCGCGCAGTCTGCACCTCGCCCGCCTCGAACGCGGTGATCACGGCCCGCAGTCGCTCGGCCACCACGTTACCGATCACGCTGACGAAACCCACCGCACCCACTGACAGCCACGGCAGGTTGAGCACGTCGTCACCGCAGTAATAGGCCAGATCGGTGGTCGCGATCACTTCCGCACCCGCTCCGAAGTCCCCCTTGGCGTCCTTGACCGCGACGATCCGCGGGTGCTCAGCGAGCTGGTAGATGGTCTCGATGGCGATCGGCACAAGGGAGCGGCACGGGATGTCGTAGAGCATCACCGGCAGATCGGTGGCATCGGCGACCGCGGTGAAGTGTGCGACCAGGCCGGTCTGCGGTGGGCGCGAATAGTACGGGGTCACCACCAGCAGGCCGTGCGCACCGGCCTGTGCGGCCTGCTGGGCCAGCCGCACGCTGTGCGCGGTGTCGTAGGTTCCCGCGCCCGCCACCACGGCCGCCTGGTGTCCCACCGCCTGCACCACAGCACGCACCAGGTCCGCCTTTTCGGCATCAGTGGTAGTCGGCGACTCGCCTGTGGTGCCGTTGACCACCAGCCCGTCACAACCCCGCTCCACCAGCTGATGGGCGAGCTTCTGAGCGGCATCGAGATCCAACTGTCCCTGGGCGGCAAAGGGGGTGACCATGGCGGTGAGCACCCGACCGAAGGGCCGGCCGGACGTCGAGGTCGGCGCAGTACTCATGTGCGGAACGCTACCGGTCAGCACGAGAACCCTCGTTCGCCTAGGTGGGTCAGTCCGCTACACCCCCCGGTGGCTGCCCCGGAAACCGGCCACGTCCGCCTGGTCCCCCTCGATCTCGACGATCGCCTGGTCGCGGCCGAAGGCATGCAGCGTCAGCTCCTCGGCGGCACCGACCACGGTGACCGAGCGTTCACCGCGCCGGGCGGTGTGCTCGGACCCGTTCGGAATGCGCAACACGACGCCGACTGGCGGGTTCCGGTACAACACCCGGATCCCCCGGCACAGCAGCCCCCACAGCACCTCAGCGCGGCGCGGGTCGGCCGGTCGCGGTTCCCAGCTCGTTGCAGCCCGGCGCACGTCCTCGTGGTGTACGAAGAACTCCATCGCGTTGATCTTGTCGCGCAAGCCCGGCAGGCGAAACGGCGACCACCGCGCCGGCCCATGCCGGACCAGGTCAACAAGCTCCGACCAGGGTCGCTGCGCAAGGCTCGACTGCACCCGAGCGGTGTAGTGAGCCAGCGGCGGAAGCAGTATTCCGGCTGCCGCGTCCGGTCGACTCTCCCGGAGCACCAGATGCGCCGCCAGGTCACGAGTCGTCCACCCCTCGCACAGCGTCGGGGCATCCGGGCCTACCTGATCCATCAGATCGCACAACTCGCGCCGCTCGCTGGTCGCAACAATGATCGCCTCCATCGTCACCTCAGCCTTCCCGATCAGGCCCGGCCGAGATGAGCTCCATCTGCAGGAGCACCCGCTGGTCGCGCTGCATCGCCGCACGGTAGTCGTCCCAGTCCGGGTGCTCGCCGGAGATGCTCCGGTAGTAGTCCACCAGCCCCTCCATCGACTCGGGCAGCTCCACGATCCGCACTCGACCGCCTACCTGAATCCAGCGGCCGTAGAACCCGTCAGGCAGCACGCATAACCACGCTCGGGTATCTCGGCGCAAGTTACGCACCTTGAAGGCGGTCTCCCGGGTGCTCATGACCACCCGTCCTTGACCGTCAACCGTCGCCGCCACTGGAGACATCTGCGGGGTGCCGTCCCGGCGCATGGTGGCCAGCACCGCGTGGTGCTGTTCGGCGACGACCGCCCTTGCCTCGTTCAGATCCATGTGTGCACGCTACGCGGTCTACGGGCGTCAACCTTCTGATACGAACGGGCTGGAGGCGATCTCCGTACCGTCGGGCAGGGCGGAGATCTCGAAGTCGTTGAACGCGTTGGGGGCCGCCTTGTGCAGCTGGCGCAGGCATTCCACTGCCAGCGCGCGAATCTCAACGTCGGCGTGTTCGGTGGCCCGCATCGCGATGAAGTGCCGCCAGGCCCGGTAATTGCCGGTGACCACAATGCGGGTCTCGGTGGCGTTGGGCAGCACCGAACGAGCCGCCTGACGGGCCTGTTTACGGCGCTGCGTGGCGTTCGGTTCACCAGCGAAGTGTTCCTCCAACCCGGCCAGCAGGTCGTTGTAGGCCTGCTGGCTAGCCCTGACCGCGACCTGGAAGCGTTCGTGCAGCTCGGGGTCGTCGGCAATGACCTGCGGCTCGACCATGGCAGCGTCCCGCTCGGGCACGTAGCGCTGGGACAGCTGTGAGTAGGACAAGTGCCGGTGCCGGATCAGCTCGTGGGTGAGCGACCGCGACACCCCGGCGATGTAGAAGCTGACCGTGCCGTGTTCAAGCACCGAGAGGTGGCCGACTTCGAGGATATGTCTCAGGTAGCCGGCATTCGTGGCGGTCAGCGGGTTGGGCTTATGCCAGGACTGGTAGCAGGCCCGGCCGGCGAACTCGGCGAGCGCCTGCCCGCCGTCGGCGTCGGTGGACCACGGTACATCGGCCGGTGCAAAGAACTCGGTCTTGGCGACCAGCTGAACCCGGAGCTCCACTGTGCTCACAGCCGGGCTCCCAGCCGGATCGCTCCCAGCCGGATCGCTCCCAGCTGGAGTATTCACGGCCGGATTGATTCCGTCGGGCTGGCTCACGGCGCATCCCTCCTCTCGAACGGCACCGCAGCCTAACCGCAGCACCAGTGATGCCTTGACTGACGTCATCCATGACGTCATAGTTGACGTCATGGATCTGACACCCTATATCCGCCAGCTGCGCGAAGACCTCACCACTGCGGCATCGGCGGGCGACGAGCAGACCCGGCGTACCGCCGCGGTGTTGGGTGCTGCCCTGGAACCCGCGGGCCGCCTGGCGATCATGAATGCGCTGTCCGACCTTGCGGCGGAGGTCACCGCGGCATTGGACGACCGGGTAGTGGAAGTGCGGCTCGACGGCCGGGACGTGCGGATCGCAGTGAGCTCGCCGTCCGCCGGGCCACATGCCGGACCGCGGGTTGAGGCCCCGCCACCGCCCCATGAGCCCGGCGCGGTCCCCTTCGGCGACGCCGACGGCGACATCAGGCGGATGACCCTGAGGCTGATCGACCAGGTGAAGAACCAGGCTGAGCGCGCCGCCGCGGAGCAGGGCGTGTCGCTCAACACGTGGGTCTCGCAGGCCGTTGCGGGTGCACTGCGCGGCGGTCGTCAGGAAGCTGGCGACATCGGTGTAGCCGAAGTCGTACGTTCCCTCGGCCACCGGCTCGCCGCCGAGCTGGGTCACCACCGCGGTCAGCGTCGCCACGTGCTCGGCCTCGTGGGCCGCGATCAGGCCCAGGTACTCGACCACCAGCGGATCAAAACCGGCGGCGGTGAAATCGTCCACTGTGAAGC
>JBOHHF010000312.1:0-16738 GCA_050700495.1 Pseudonocardiaceae bacterium | reverse complement strand
GACCTGCTGGGCGACCTCGTGGGTGTTCTGCATCGTGGGCAGGCCGGTGCCGATGTCGAGGAACTGACGCATCCCCGCCGCACCGGCCAGGAAACGCACGGCGCGGATGAGGAACTGCCGGGACTGCATGGCCACGGTGATGACGTTCGGGTACATCGCGGCGTAGGCTTCCCCAGCGGCACGATCCACCTCGTAGTGGTCCTTGCCGCCCATAAAATAATTCCAGACCCGCGCCGATTGCGGCACATCAAATTTGATTTTGGAGGCCAGCTCGGGGCGTGCCTCTGGGGATCGCTCGTCGGCCATGCTCAGCTCCTGGGTGCGGGATTGCAGGGGATTGCAGGTCTGGACCCCTGCACCCGGCCCTGAGGCGTATGGGGTTGCCGGGTTGGTGTACCCGGGTTCTCATGCTGTCGTGATGTTGTCGTAGTCGGTTTCTGTCTCTGCCGGGTACGGTAGCCACCGCGTTCGGCGATGTGAACAATGGGGAACAGATTGTTCGACTAGCCGTCGCTTGCCCGGATGTTGGCAGAATACCGTGGGCAGGGAGGGTCACTTAGCGTGTCGGCGCCATGGGTGCCTGACTGATCACGCGGAGCCTGGGCACCGACCGGCGGGGCCGGCCCAGTGAGCGGGCGACGACGCCGAGCCAGCCCAGTGCGACATTTCGACCACCACGCGCAGCCAGCGTGCACCATCCGCTGTGCAGACCGGTGAAGCTGAGAGCGCGAGGTTGGCCGTCGCCGTGATTGAGGGGGTGTCCGTCCTTCCGACGAGCGGGCCCGGTTCCCGACGAGCTGGTCAAGCGCTCCGGTCCTGCGATATTCGTCAGCAGCGCGGTGATCTGCGCCATACCGGTGGCCACGGTGGAAAAACCCTCACGCATCTCGGTGAAACCCTCGCGCATCTTCCGGTCCAGTTTGTCGATCTTCTGGTCCTGTTCGAGCTGGGTCTCTCGCAAAGCGTTGAGGCCCTGAGTGTGGGCACGCAGCTCAGCACGAACCTCCGACACGTCACGGTCGGCGCCGGACGCCAGCACGCGGGCCGTGGCAGCATCAGAGCTGGTGAGGGCAACGTGCTCGCGAAGCCGGGCAACCTCGCGCTCCAGGACCGCCAGGCGGGTCTCGAAGTCATCGTCGGAATCCGGCACGAACGTGATCCTACTGCCGGGATCTGGGCGCCAAGTGGCCGAACGACCACTCAGCGGACACGTTGGCCGCCTCGGCACATCTGACCGTGGGGACACCGGAGAAGGCGACCGGCTTGCGGCTCGACGGCGAGCTGGCCGAGCAGGTGCGGCAGGCGGTGCGCGCGAAGGAGAAGGCTGATGAGGTCATGCGCGCCAGCTTCATGCTCGAGGACACTCACGAACACAACGGCCGCAACCGCGACATCCTGGAACGGGCCTACCGGCTCTACGACCGGTCGCCGTACATCGTCGTGAACTACGGCCTGGTACTCATGCGCTGTGGCCAGGGCCGGGCCGCACACGACGTGCTGGCCAGGATCGCGCCGGTGCTGGCAGGGCGGCTGCGCGCCGAGTCGTCGGGTATATGGCGTTCGGGTCAGGACAGTCCTCGCGCTGCGCTGATCTACCGGCACGCCTCCGGGCAGGTAGACAGACCATCGCCGACAAGGCCACCGCGTCACACGACTGGACAGCTATAGCGCCAGGTAGCTGCCCAGCAGGGTCATGGGCGCATCCCGCATCTTGGCCTGCTGGCCAGCCTGGCCCGCAAAGCTCACTGCATCACGTGTAGTGGTAGCGGGCTTGAAGGATGACTATGTCATCACCGTCGACGAGATAGACGAGCCGGTGTTCCTCGCCGATCCGTCGGGACCAGCAGCCGGCGAAGGCGTGGCGCAGCGGCTCCGGTTTGCCGATCCCCTCGAACGGATCGCGAAGGACATCGTCGATGAGCCGGTTGATGCGCTTGAGAACTGTCCGATCAGCGGAGAGCCAGTGTGTGTAGTCCTGCCAACCATGAGGGGTGAAGACGACCCTCATCGCGCGAGATCATGTTCCTCGCGCTCCCCCCGCTGGGCCTGGGCCAGGCTCTCCAGGAGCCTGAGCGCATTGGCCGGTGCTCGCAGCAGGTGGGCGGTCTCTTCGAGCGCCTCGTACTCCTCGCGGGAGATCAGTACCGCGTCACCGTGACGAGACATGATCTCCACGGGCGCCCGGTCATTGTTCACTTGGGCGAGAAGGGGAAAGAGGTTCTTGCGTGCCTCGGATGCGGTGATTGCCATGATGACCTCCTTTGGTACGGGATATGGTACCACTTCCGGATGACGCTCGCGCCGGATCGATCAGCCTGCCTCGCTCCTTGGCGGACCTCGACGGTATCCGGCCACCAATGCATGATCGGCACCAGGCCGGGGTCCACCAGCTCCAGGCCCTCAAAGCACTAGCCGACCTGCTCGGGGCTGCGCAGGTTGTAGGGGATGGCTCCGCTTTCCACGAGCTTCACGCCGCCCTCGATCACGGCCGCCCTGGTGTCGGTGCCGTCCCATAGCGCCAGGTAACTGCCCGACGGGACGGCGGCCATCACCCGCGCCACGATGGACCGCAGCTCGTCACCCCCGCGTGGGTTGGTGTTGACCAGCAGAGCGCGGGCATGCACCAGTACCAGCGGGTCGTTATCGGCATCACCGGCGGCACGGTCCACCTCGTAGTTGTCCTTGCCGCCCATCCAGTAATTCCAGATCCGTGCCGCATGCGGCACATCAATTCTGATCCTTGGGGGCTAGCTCGGAGTGCGCCTCTAGGGACCGCTCGTCGGTCGCTTGGTGTGTCGGCGCCCTGGGTGCCTGTGCCTCAACAGCCTGATTGACGGCATCGAGGTGCGGCCGGTGTGTTCGCCTCGACTAGATAATGCCGCGGAGCTTTGAAGCTACTCATAATAACAAAAGCCCAGATCCGCAGAAGAAAATCTGTCGACTGGGTTTTTGGGGTGGAGCGGGCGACGGGAATCGAACCCGCGTCTAGAGCTTGGGAATCTGACTATTGGGCACGTCGGCTGCCGTTGACCTGCGGAGGGCCCGGCCGCGAAGGTCTGCGAGTCTCCGCTGTTGACCGGGGCTAACAGCATGTGGATAGCACGTCTGGCGAACCCGGCGTATCCGCGTGGCCCCGACCAGCTCGTCGCCGATCGCCCATCCTGTGCGGGGCCTGCAGATATCGCACGGATCGTCCCGGTTTGACAGAACTGTACTTTGCGGTACAGTTCTGTCAGGGTTGAGTACACCGGATGGATGTGCGGAGAACTGGACGACGCTGCCTACGTCACCGGCTCTACCTAGCTACGCCGACGGCAGTCTCATGCAAAGCCAAGACCAAGGTGCCTAGCCGGGGGCCACCCTTGCCACCACCGAAAGGAGAGACGGTAGACGATGAGCGTTCTCATTGCCGTAGGTCTCGGGCTGGTCGCTGGCCTCGTCGGCACCATTGCGATGACGGCCTCCGAAACCGTGGAAATGCGCGCGACGTCCCGGCAGCCGAGCACCGTGCCTGGTCAAGTCGGCACGAAGCTGCTTGGCCGCTCGGGTGATCCGCAAAGCCCCACACGGCTCAACGCACCCGTGCACTGGGCACACGGGATCACCCTCGGCGCGGTCCGCGGCCTGCTCGGCGTCACCGCGCTGGGTCCAGTGCTGGCGACCGTGGTGCACTACGGCCTGGTATGGGGCGGTGACGTGCTGCTCTACCGCAGCCTGGGCATCGCTCCGTGGCCGTGGCAGTGGAAACGACAGGAGCTGGTCACCGACCTTTTCCACAAGGGCGTCTACGCTCTCGTTACCGGTGTGACCTTCGAGGTGCTCTGGGTCGTGGTGAAATAGCCCTAGCCGGAACCGCCGATTCGGACCCGGTACCGAGCGGGAAGAGAACCGGCTTTGATTCTCGTGCAGAGAGGGATCATCACCGGAGCGACGCTGGGGAGCGTTGGGCGGCAGTCGATGTTTCATCACCAAGGAGGCACGATGACCATCGGGCATCTCGCGTCGGCCGTCGGCCGAGGCTCAGACCTCCGGAGGTCGGCTTGAGCCCGTTGTTCAATGGTGATCATGTGGTGGTGAGTTGGTAGGTGATGGGGCGGGGGTCTGCGGGTAGGTGGGGTGGGGTGGTGTTGATCTCGTCGAGGAGCAGTGTGAGGGCTTGGGTGAGTCGGGGGGTGGCGGGTCGGTCGAGGGTGACGGTGATGGTGTGGGGGGTGTAGGTGAGGTGTCCGCCGAGGTGGAGCAGGTTGCGGGTGATCGCGCGGTATTCGTCGGGGTCTTGGAGGTAGTTGTTGAGTCGGTCGGCGAGCCAGTACTCGGCGTTGAAGGCCAGCAGCCGTAGCACCATCTGCAGGGCCCGTCGGCCGGTGTGTGGGCGGGCGCGTTTGGCGTCGGGGTCGAGGGTGTTGGCGGGGAGTTTCGCGGGGTGGGTGTTGAGTTCGGTTGTGGCCTGGGTGACAGCGTCGGTGGCGGTGGTGATGCGGGTCTGGGCGGTGGGGATGGCTTTGTTGATCGTGGTGTGGGGTTGGTCAGATCCCAGGAGTTGGGCCAGGGCGCGTTCGGCGGTGGCGAGTTCGGCCTGGGCGTCGGCGAGGGTCTTTTTCGCGGCGACGCGGGCGGGGTTGGGTATCGGGGTGGTGTCGGGGCCGATGTCGGCGCGGTAGTCGCACAGCCAGTCGATGCCGTGGTGGGCGGTGAGGTATTTGAATACGTTCTCGATGCGCCAGCGGCAGCGCAGCCAGGCCAGCAGCGCCGCCGCGGGGGCGGTGGTGTCGCTGGTGAGGATCTGCATCACCGGCTTGTCGTGCTCGAACAGGGTGAGTTGACGGGCGGTGCCGTAGCCGGGGATCTCGACGGTCTCCTCGGCCAGGGTCACCACCTCGGTGGTCCCGCTGGGGCCGACCCGAAACGACCGGAGGGGCACGGTGGTGGTGGGGGTCAGGGCCCCGCGGCGCCAGGTCAGCCAGTCCGCGCCGGCGTCGCGGCAGGCCGCGAACACCTTCGGGTAGGACCCGCCCCGGTCGAACCCGAGCATGATCCTCGCGTCCGGGCCCAGGATGGTGCGCAGCTGATCGAGCGCACCGGGCAGGGTCACCGACAGCCCGCTGGGCTCGCCGGAGGCGAAACACACCGCCCGACCGTGGTAGTCGGTGACCAGGGTGTCGTCGCGGCCGGGCTGGGCGTGGCGGCGTTTGGTGTTCCAGCCCTTGCTCACCGGTTTGGCGCCCTCGTAGGGCACGAAGTGATCATCGACGAAGTACACCCCCAGCCCGGGGGCATCCGCGGCCAGCATCGCCGCGGCCAGACGCTGCTGGAGTTCCAGCGGGTCGCACCGCTCAGCCAGCGCGGCCAGCCGCGGGCGCAGGGTGCGCAGCTCAGGCAGGGCGGCCAGCCCTGCCAGCGGCCCGGCCTGGGATCGGATCAGGTGCTTGACACCCTCCACACTGGAGGTCCCCAGCGCGAACGCCAGACAGGTCCCGGTCAGCAACCCCAGGTCGTCATAGCGCGCCCGCGCCGACCCCGCGCACGCCTGCCCGAGCACCCCGGCCGCGTCGGCCCGGTCGAAAAACGCGTGCAGCAGCATCGCACCCGCATACCTGCTGCCCACCGCACTCTGCCCGATCCGCGCCGAGCCCACCACCCCACCAGCGAGGGGCCCACCGTCCTCATCACCAGACCGGTCGCCGGGATCACCAGACCGGTCGCCGGGCAGGTCTGGTTCAGACCCACCGGTGGGCTCCTCCACCACCGGTGCCGGTCGCTGCGCCCGACCGGCACCGGGCAGATCGGCGTCGGGCAGGTCAACAACCGGCAGGTCGGCGGGCAGGTCGGTGTCGGGCAGGTCACTGCCCAGCGGCAGCGTCTGGGCAGTCGGCGTGTCCTGCGCCCCGTGGGCAGGCCGCGGACCCAGCACGCGGCACACCGTCGTGGCGTGCACCCCCACCCGCCGGCCGATCTCCACGTCGGAATGTCCCTGCTCCCGCAGCCACCGGGCCCGGCCCAGCTCACGGGCACCCAGCGCTGGTGGGCGACCCCGCCGGGGCACCACCCCCGCCGACCCCTCCCGGCGCGCCCGCCCCCGCAGAATCGAGACGTACTCCTGACTCAGGCCCAGCACCTCGGCCACTCGCTGGCCGGTGAAACCCAGGTTCCGCAACGTCACCACCGCCAGGTTGCGCATCGGCGCGTCCCCCACGTCCCACCCGGCGATCACCACCCGCCCGACCAGGACCAACACCTGACCATCGACCTCGACCAACCGCAGGTCACGGGAATCGGGCATGCCCTCCAGCATGACCTGCACCGCGACCCCGATCGACACCCACCAACCCTACCCCAGTTGAACGCTTTTCGCAGACCGACACGCCCACAAACCCACAGTTCACGAGACTATCGTTGAGATACTTCCGGAGGTCTGAGGCTTGTTCGCCGGTGTCGTTGGTACCGCCGCAATGACGCTGTCAAGCACATCGGAAATGAAGCTGCGCGATCGTGCGGGCAGTTCCGCTCCTGCGGACACCGCCTGCAAGATCCTGCGCGTCGAACCGGTCGACGAGGCCGCCAAAGCGCGCTTGAGCACGCTTGTCCACTGGGGTTACGGCACGGGATGGGGAGCAGTTCGAGGGCTCCTCGCCGGCGTCGGCTTGGGCGGCCGATCGGCGACGACAGTCCACTTCGCAGCCGTCTGGGGAGGAGGTCTCGTGATGTTGCCCGCGCTGGACGTCGCACCCCCGGCGTCCGAGATGGAGGCGAGCGAGTTGGCGATCGACGCGTTGCACCACCTAGTGTATGCCGTCGCAACGGGGCTCGCCTACCGAGCCCTGGCGAACTGAGGGCCGACCATCCCCAGCGGGGTGCGTTCCAGCTCCGTTGACGGCGGCCCGTCATGCTGTCCAACGGGCCGCGGTTACTCGTGAGAACGCTGCGGGCCAGGCGTCGCACCACCAGGATTACCGCGGCCGCACCAGCCGGTTCCTGCTGGGTTGTGCAACAGGCAGCACAACTGGGCATAGTTACCGGGTGTTAACCGCAGCTGCCGGGGAAGATGGCTCTCATGGGGCTGGATCACTTCGTCGCCACCATCGCGCCACGTGGCCGGTGAGGTCGCAGCCGATGCCTCAACCCACGACGCACCGGGGGCGGGACACCAAGGGCCGCATCCTGTCGGCCGCTGCTGCGCTGATGTATGAGCGCGGCGTGAGCGCCACCAGCATCGAGGACATCCTCACCGCCTCGGGCACCGGCAAGAGCCAGTTCTACCACTACTTCACCAGCAAAGATGACCTCATCGGGCACGTGCTGCGCCACCAGCTCGGCCGCCTCCTCGAACAGCAGGACATCCACCTGAGTGGCACATGGTCAGGCATCACCGCCTGGTTCGACGCGATGACCAACGCGCACGAAACTCTGTTCAAATTCCACGGTTGCCCGCTCGGGTCGATCGCCAGCGAGGTCATCGAGCAGGGCAAACCCCTGCGCAGCCAAGCCGCAGACGCGTTCGCACAGTGGGAGGCATCTCTAAGCCGCGAACTCGGCCTGATACAAGCGCAAGGACTGCTTGGCGACGACGCCAACCCGACGATCCTCGCCGAGACCATGATCGCCATCATTCAGGGCGGTTACCTCATCTCCTCCATGAAGCTCGACGCCCGCCCCATGCGCAACGCCCTGCGCGTCGCGTTGGACCACCTGAAGTCGTTCGTGCCGACCCAAGCCGGCGAGGCACCCGATGACGACAGCACGACCCCTAGCACCCGACACGATTGAAGGACCAACCGACGGGCAATGACCTCGACGCAGTCACGGTGGCTGACGCGGAGTGTGGTCGGTGTCCTCGTGGTCAAGGTGGTGCCTACGGCGGCGTGCCCCGACTGCGTGGTGTTGGCGGCCCGGGCCGGCCGCGACCGAGCACGGCCGCTAGGCCGCGCGCAGTGTCGCGGTTCCGGTCGGGCGGCCAGATGGCGTACTCGCTGAGGTGAGGGTACGTACGCCGCCGCAGGCGGCGCCTTGATCCCATAGAAGGGGATTCGGCAACAACATTGCGTGAGAGTGGACACGCCGCGTGAGAGTTGTCGGTCTCAACTGGTGCTTTACGGTTGTCGTGAGTGGCTTGCCTGTCGCGCGTTGTGGATTGGCGGTGTGCGGTGGGAGAGCGCTATGCCGATGAGGACAAGGGTGGAGCCGGTGAGCAGGCTGGGGGTGAGTGGCTCGGAGAGGGCTGCGGCACCGATGGTGACCGAGACGATGGGGACGAGGTAGGTGACGGCGGAGGCGTGGGTGGGTCCTTCGTTGCGGATGAGTGCGTAGTTGATGATGTAGGCGAGGCCAGTGCCGAGAATGCCGAGGATGGCGAGTGCGGCCCAGGGGCCGGGGGCGTAGGCCGGTACTGGTTCGGGGTGGGCGGCGAGTGCGGGCAGGGTCCATCCGGTGGCGGCGATGAGCTGGGCGGCGGCCAGAGCGGTTGGGGTGATCGGTTTCGGTGCGAGGTAGCGGGCCATGTAGACGTAGCTGATCGCGTAGCTGACCGCCGCGAGCAGGCAGTAGAGAGTTCCGAGCGGGTCGAGCGTGCCGCTGTTGCCGGGGGCGAAGATGACGATGCAGCCGGTCAGGCCGAGGACGAACCCGGCGACCTGCGTGGGCCGGATGGGTTCCGTGGTGCGGGCGGCGGCCACGAGGGCGAGGGTCCACAGGGGTGTGGTGGCGTTCATGACTCCCGCGATGCTGGAGTCGACGCGGGTTTCGCCGAGGGCGAAGAGCAGGTAGGGGGCGGCGTTGGCGACCAGCGCGGCGACGGTGAGGTGTGCCCAGATGCTGCGGCCGTGGGGTAGCTGGTCATGGGTGATCGCGACGACCCCCAAGAGGATGAGAGCGCCGAGCAGCATGCGACCGAACGTCACTTGGATGGGGCTGAACGAATCCAGTGAGATTTTGATCCAGGCGAAGTTGGAGCCCCACAGCAGCGCCAGCGCGACGATCAGTGCTGGTCCCCGCGTGGCGGGCCACATGGGTGGTCAGCTCTCGACGGGGAAGTGATAGACGAGTCCGGCGCGGTCGGCTCGGTGGACGAACCGGGACACCTCGAAGGGTTCGCCGTGCTGGTCGAGGCTGGTGTGCAGGACGTCGAGTACTGGCACGCCGGGGGGTAGATCGAGGAGCTGGGCTTCGTGGTGGCTGGCCATTCGGGCGGTGATCTCGTCTTGGCCGCTGGTCATGGTGTGGCCGCGTTCTTCCAGTCGACCGTAGATGCCGCCCGGTCCGGTCTTGGGCTGTAACAACAGGGTGCCTTCGGCGTCGGCCCAGCGGATGTAGGTGGTGACCACCTGCACGGGTTCGTCGTCGGCGTAGTAGGTGTTGCACCGGCGCAGCACCGAGGGCTCCTCGGGTGACGCCTTGAGCCGTTCGGCAACGTCGAGGGGTGGGGTGACCTGCTCGATGGAGGTTACCTCGACGCGGGGGGTCTTGCCCTGGCGCTGCATTTCCAGCCGGAACGGGGTGAGCCCGGTCTCGCGGTAGGTGCGCCGGGAGTAGCGCTCGTTGCCCCAGCGGGCCATGCGCTGTTTCTCGCGGACGAACACTCCGCGCCCGTGCTGGGCGGTGACGAGGCCTTCTTCGCTGAGCATGCGGATGGCCTCGCGGGCGGTGTTGCGGGCGGTGTTGAAGCGCCGGGCCAGCTCGCGCTCGGAGGGCAGCTTGTCGCCGGGTGCCAGCTCGCCGTCGGTGATCAGGGCGCGTACCGCGTCGGCGATCCGGCGGCTCGGCAGCTGTTTGTCGGCCGGGTCCAGGTTCATGCCACCTACTCTAAAACTGGTTTGAGCCAGTTGCACCGTGCCGAACGCGGCGAATTCGTCCGGCAACTCCTCGAACAGGCCGGAATCCAGCCCGCGCACGGCCCCGAAGACGGGCCATACCAGTGGGAACGCCCCAGTCCCGCCGATCCCGACGTGCCACTGCGGCCCGTCCTGCTCTTGCACGCCATCGCCGAACGACAGCGATGGAAAGCCGAATACACCGCCGCCCAACTCGCAGTCGGCGAACCACCCGGTCAGAACCTTTCGGCAACCAGTGATCAAGCCGCCTGAGAGAGGGGGAAGAACCATGCAGAAGTACCTGACTGTCCCAGAGACGGCCGTCTATCTGAACACCTCCGAGCGGTTCGTGCGGCGGCTTGTCGCTGAGCGGCGGATCGCCTTTCACCACGTCGGCCGACACGTCCGCTTCGCGCTATCCGATCTCGATGAGTGGCTAGCTGCTGGTCGAGTCGAGCCGATCACCGCCACCACCGCGTGGCGCAGCCTGCGGGGGGTGGCGTGATGGCGAAGAGAGGGCGTCGCCGCCGGTTCGGCTGGGTCCGCAAGCTGCCGTCCGGTCGGCACCAAGCGAGCTACCTGGGGCCGGATGGTCAACGACACGCCGCGCCGCGCACGTTCGACTCGGCAACGTCCGCCGATCGGTGGCTGGTCCAGGTTGAGACGACGATCCTGCGGCGGGAGTGGTTCGATCCCGAGCGGGCGACGGTGCAACTCCGCGACTACGCAGAAACCTGGATCGAGCAGCGTCCGGGCCTGCGGCCGAGCACGAGGGCGCTCTATCGCCGACTGCTCGACCGCTACGTTTCGCCGAAGATCGGGGGCGCCCAGCTGAGCGCGATCGATACGCCGATGGTTCGCACATGGCGCGCAGACCTGCTGCGGTCCGGGGCGCCGGTCTGGAGAACCCGGAGGAACGGCCGGTCTTGTCGCTGGCGGAAGTGTTCGACCTGGCCGACCGGATGAAGCATCCGCGCTACCGGGCACTGATCCTGCTGTCGGTGTTCGGGACGCTGCGGTGGGGCGAGGTGACTGCATTGCGGCGACGGGACCTCGCGCCCGACGGCAGCTGGGTGCGAGTGGCTGGCTGGCGACGCAGACCGCACGCCGGACGGCCCGGATGACGACGATGAGAATGGGGCTAGCGGCGTGCTCGTGCCGACTGGCTAACAGCACGTGGACAGCACGGCGGGAAATGATGACCACCAATCACAAAAGCGCATATCCACAGAAGACAACCTGTGAACTGGGCTTTTGTAATTGGAGCGGGTGACGGGAATCGAACCCGCGTCTAGAGCTTGGGAAGCTCTCATTCTACCATTGAACTACACCCGCAGCGCCGCTGAGCCTAACATGGGTCGGGCCCGGAGCGGGTCTCCGAGGTGGCGTTTGGGTCCGGCAGAGTGGGGACCGCACCGCGTGCTCGCACGCCGAAACGTCGGTGGACGTCGCTAGGGTGACGCCGTGCTGCTGTCCGACCGCGACCTGCGGGCCGAGATCGACGCCGGGCGCCTGGGCGTCGACCCCTTCGACCTGAAGATGCTCCAGCCTTCCAGCATCGACGTGCGGCTGGACCGCTTCTTCCGGGTCTTCGTCAACACGAAGTACACCCACATCGATCCGGCCCAGCAACAGGATGAGCTCACGTCGCTGGTTGAGCCGGAGGGTGACGAGCCGTTTGTCTTGCATCCTGGTGAGTTCGTGCTCGGTTCCACTTTCGAGCAGCTCACGCTGCCTGATGACCTTGCCGGCCGGCTTGAGGGTAAGGCACTCGCGGTCGATACCCCGATTCCCACCCCACAGGGATGGCGGACGATGGGCCAACTTCAGGTCGGTGATGAGGTGTTCGGCGCTGACGGCAGGGCGTACCCGGTCATGAACGCGACCGGGACCATGGTTGGCCGCCCCTGCTACGAGGTGCTGTTCTCGGACGGCCAGAGCATCGTCGCGGATGTCAGCCACCGCTGGCTGACCACGACCAAGTCTGCCCGCAAGCACGGTGGCTGCGCTGAAGTACGTACCACGGGCGAACTCGCCGGCTCCCTGCGCTCGGGAAAGGAGTACAACCACCAGGTCGCAATGGCTGACGCGGTGCGATACCCGGAACAACCGTTGCCGATCGACCCGTACGTGCTCGGTATCTGGCTCGGGGATGGCACACGTAGCTGCGCTGAGACCACGTGCGGTGCAGGCGACGAGCAGAGCAGCAAACACGTTCCCGAGATCTATCTACGATCGTCGGTACCGCAGCGTTTGGCGTTGCTGCAGGGACTGATGGACTCTGACGGGTACGTGGACACTTACGGACGCTGCGAGTTCGTGAGTACCCGCGAGAATCTCGCCGACGCGGTGCTCGAGTTGGCGGCAAGCCTCGGACTGCGACCGGTGAAGCGGAAGAAGAAGGTGACCCTCCGCGGCATCGATCACGGGGTGGCGTACCAAGTGAAGTTCACCCCGCACCTGGACGTGTTCCGGCTCGAGCGGAAGATCTCCAGGATCAAGAACGGGCCGGTGCAGCGATTCCGGGCTGTCGTCGACGTTCGCCCAGTACCGACACGCCCCGTCCGCTGCATCGAGGTCGATGCCGAGGACGGTCTCTTCCTGGCGGGGCCGACCTTCATCCCCACCCACAATTCCAGCCTGGGCCGGCTCGGGTTGCTGACGCACTCCACGGCAGGTTTCATCGACCCTGGGTTCACCGGCCACATCACTCTGGAGCTGTCCAATGTGGCCAACCTGCCGATCACACTGTGGCCGGGAATGAAGATCGGGCAGCTGTGCCTGTTCCGGCTGTCCAGCCCCGCCGAGCACCCGTACGGCAGCGCCGGCGTGGGGTCCCGCTACCAGGGCCAGCGGGGGCCCACGCCGTCTCGGGCCTATCTCAACTTCCAGCGCGTCGACACCCGCCGCTGATCGTCGTCAAGACGTCATTGACGAATCGCCCGCGTCAAGCGATAGTTGACGGATGACACTCGATGAACTCATTACCCAGACCCGGGGGCTGGCGTGCAGCTCCGAACCGCTTGAGGTGCTGGCCAGCGCGGCGCGCCGGCAGCAGGAGCTGTCCGATCTCGGGGAGAAACTGCTCGACCACTTCGTCCAGGAGGCCCGGACCGCCGGGTGCTCGTGGTCCCAGATCGGCACCGCGCTCGGTGTCACCAAGCAGGCGGCCCAGCAGCGCCACTCCGCATTGCGCTCGCTGATCGGCAAGTTCAAGGGCGGCGTGGAGTCCACCGTGGGTGGGATGTTCACCCGCTTCACCCCTCCGGCACGGCGGGTGGTCGTGCTGGCCCAGGAGGAGGCTCGGCGGCTACGTCACAACTACATCGGCACCGAGCACCTCCTGCTTGGCGTGCTGACCGAGGTCGAGGGCGTCGGTGCACAGGCCCTCCACGGCGCCGGCGTGACGCTGGACGCGGCCCGCGCCGAGATCGAGGAGATCATCGGCTGCGGTCAGGAAACGCCGAGCAAGGGCCACATACCGTTCACCCCCAGGTCCAAGAAGGTGCTTGAGCTGGCACTGCGTGAGTCACACCATCTCAATCACAACTACATCGGCACGGAGCACATCCTGCTCGGCCTCCTGCGTGAGGGGGAGGGCGTCGGCGCGCAGGTCATCATCGCTCAAGGTGGGCAGCTCAGGGACCTCCGCAACAACGTCCTCACCCTGCTCAAGCAGTAGCTGCCGGGTCGCCATTCGGAGTCGAATGGCGGTTTCGGCCTCCGTGTTGGGTGCTATTCGGAGCCGATTGGCGGTTTCGGCTCGCCCCGTTTGACGCTCGCGAGGAGGAGCTGGGCGACGTCGAGTACCTCTCGGGTCGTGCCGGCGGTGCCTTCGGACTCGCGGGTGGTGAGGCCGTCGGTGAGCATCACCCGGCAGAACGGGCACCCGGTGGCGATCGCGGAGGTCTTGGTGGCGATCGCCTCGTCGACCCGATCCAGGTTGACCCGCTTGCCGATGCGCTCCTCCATCCACATCCGGGCGCCACCGGCGCCGCAGCACATCGAACGGTCGGCGTGGCGCGGCATCTCGGTCAGCTGCGCACCGGACGCGCCGACCAGCTCGCGTGGCGGCGAGTACACCTCGTTGTGCCTGCCCAAATAGCACGGATCGTGATAGGTGACGGTACCGGCGTCGGGGGCGGGCACGGGCACGAGCCGCTTGTCCCGCACCAGCTGGTTGAGCAGCTGGGTGTGGTGCACCACCTCGTAGTGCCCGTCAAGCTGCGGGTACTCCCTGCCCAGGGTATTGAAGCAGTGCGGGCAGGTCGCCACGATCTTGCGGCGACCCGGTTCGCGCCCGTCAAACGCCGTGTTGAGGGTCTCGACGTTCTGCTGCGCGAGCATCTGGAAGACGAATTCATTGCCCGATCGGCGGGCCGGATCACCCGTGCACGTCTCGCCGTCCCCCAGGACCACGTAGTTGACGCCGGCAACGTGCAGCAGTTCGGCGGTGGCCCGCACCGTCCGCCGCGCATTGTCGTCAAAGGCGCCGGCGCAGCCGATCCAGAACAGGTACTCGACGTCGTCGGGCAGCGTCTCTTCGGCCAGCTGCGGGACCTCGAAGTCCAGACCCTTCGTCCAGTCCATCCGGGCTGACTGGTTCTGCCCCCACGGGTTGCCCTTGTTCTCCAGATTGCGGAACAGCGTGCCCAGCTCGGTGGGGAACTCCGCCTCGATCAGCACCTGGTAGCGGCGCATATCCACAATATGGTCGACGTGCTCGATGTCCACCGGGCACTGCTCCACGCAGGCCCCGCAGGTGGTGCACGACCACAGCACGTCCGGATCGATCACGCCGCCTACCTCGGCGCTGCCCACCAGCGGGCGAGCGGCCTGCTCCGGACCCGATCCGGGAACCCGGCCGAAGCCCGACTCGGGCACGTGATGACCGTTTCCGGCAGCCAGCGCCAGCACGTCGACGTCGCTGTGATCGGGACCGTGTCCATCAGGTATGGCCTGGCCACCGATCAGATAGGGCGCCTTGGCGAACAGGTGGTCGCGCAGGTCCATGATCACGAGCTTGGGGGACAGCGGCTTGCCGGTGTTCCACGCCGGGCACTGGCTCTGGCAGCGACCGCACTCGGTGCAGGTCGCGAAATCCAGCATGCCCTTCCAGGTGAAGTCCTCGATCTTGCCGCGGCCGAAGACGTCGTCCTCACCGGGATCCTCGAAGTCGATCTCCTTGCCGCCCGACTCCATCGGCAGCAGCGGGCCGAGCGCCGTGGGCATCCGCTTGGCGGAGACGTTGATCGGCGCGACGAAGATGTGCAGGTGCTTGGAGTACAGCACGATGATCAGAAAGCCCAGCATGACGCCGATGTGCAGCAGCAGCCCGACCGTCTCCAGCACCTCGTTGGCACCCGCGCCCAGCGGTGCCAGCAGTGCGCCGGCCGCCTCCGAGGCGAACGCGCCTTCAGCGTAGGGAAAGGTGCCGGTGTTCACCGCGGTCCCGCGGAACAGGAACATCGTCGCGATCACGTTGAAGATCATGAACAGGATGAGCCACGCGCCGCCGGTGTGCGAGCCGTAGAAGCGCGACGCCCGCTGCTGGCGCTCCGGGGCCTGTCGTATCCGCATGACCGCGAAGGTGATGATCGACGCGAGTACCGCGAGGGCGATGAAGTCCTGCAGAAAACCCAGCACCGGTGAGCGCCCGATCAGCGGGATGGCGAAGTTCTCGTCGAACAGCGCCCCGTAGGCCTCGACGTAGACCGTGATGAGGATCACGAAGCCCCAGAAGGTGAAGAAGTGCGCCAGCCCCGGGATCGTCCACTTCAAAAGCCGCCGCTGCCCGAACACCTCGACCAGCTGAGCCCGTAACCGCTCTCCCAAGTTCTCGATCCGGCCGGACGCCGGCTGCCCCGAGCGGATCAAGGCGTAGAGCCATCGCACCCGTCGAACAGCGAAGATGATCGTCAAAACTGTGAGCCCCAGGCCGATCGCAAGTCGCGATGCCATCACGGCGTTCACCTCCGTAGCCGGAGACCGGAAGAGTTCTCTGGTCGCAGACTACGACGGGTTACTGCCCAGTAGCCAGACAGCTCGCGACGCAAGCTAGGACACTGCTCGGTTCGACCGGCTCAAGATGGCCGCCAGCGTACCTTCCCCGGACTGTCTGCGGGCGGGCTCGCGGGCTCGGGTACCCGCGGGGCACCCGAGCAGTGACACAGACGGTCAGTGACACAGACGGTCAGTGACCTACAGACTTCCTCCATGCCCGACTTCTCGGTTGTCGTGACCGTGATCTCTACGACTGGTGCGCTTCTGGGGGCTCTCGGTGGAGTTGCGTTGACCCATCGGGCCAACGTTCGACGTGAGGAGGCCCAATTCAGACGTGAAGAGGCCCAATTCAATCGACAACAGGAGGAGCAGCGGATGCAGGCACGCCGAGAGGCGTACGCCGAACTGCTGAACACGGCCATCCAGCTCAGGGCCGAGATCGAGATTACCGAACAGCGGCATTGGAAGGACATGAATGTCAGGCTGGCCACAATTCAGCGGCACGCGGTATCCGCCGGCCCGCATGCGGAGCTCGTTGGGCTGCTCTCACCGGAAACGGACGGGGCTGCCCGTGCGCTTGCATCAGCCGCGGTCAAGTTGGCCGCCACCACCGCGAAGCACACCGACATGGGAGACGAGGGCGGGCAAATAACCCCTTCAGTTGACTTCACGGAGTTCGATGGGTGCTTTATAGCTTTCTCCGAGGCGGCGGCTCGGGACCTCAGGACAGAGAAGTGAACCGTGCTGTTGTCACAATATCTTTGCTGCTGCGTCAGTAGGTCAGCCGGTCATCTGCCCTCCTGGTTCAGAAGGCCCTCCTGGTTCAGAAGGGCTAGCGCCGCCTCGCGCTGATGGGGCGGTAGTGGGGGGTTGGTAGCGGCGAGTGCTCGGCGGGTTAGGTCCGCGGCTGCGGCCGGGTCGTCGCTGAGTGT
>JBOHHF010000311.1:0-13658 GCA_050700495.1 Pseudonocardiaceae bacterium | reverse complement strand
CAGCACATCGGCAGCAGCGCCCACCAACTCCGGCCCCGGGAACGCCGGCCGCCACAGCCCGCCGATGCCCCACCCGGCCAACCGGTCGTCATCGCGGACAGTTATGGCACATGGAACAAGCCCCCCGGACTCCGAGGCTCTCACCGGGGAAGGCAGGAGGCCGGTTCGGCCCTCGCCACGGCCGGGGCGCACGCCTCCGGCGCGCCCCGGCAGGCCGGCTGCCGCCGGCCGCGCGACACCACCGATCGAGCTGTCACCGCAGACGACCTCAGCTGCCCTCGCCGCAGCACTCTGGCCGAGATCATGCCGTGTGTGAGCCGTCCCAGGCCGAGCAGCAGCGCCCAACGTTGACAGGTGCCAACAACCATCATCGCCGGTCAGAGGGCCGTCTCGGGACCCCGCCCAGGTGTCGGAACCGCAGTCGTCTGATCGAGCTGATCAAGAAGCTGGCTATCACCGTTGATCCGGAGTGGGCCCGGCGACGTTACGAGCAGGCTATCGCCGACCGCAAGCTGGTCGGGTACCGCAATGCGGACGGGTCGGCGAACGTCTCCGGATACAACTTACCGTTGGATCGGGTGGCTGCGGCCAGCGGGCACATCGACGCGCTCGCGAAAGCCGCGAAACGCGCTGGTGACGCCCGTCCCTTGGATCATATTCGGGCGGACCTGTTTCTCGGAATGATCGATGGTACCTATACCGGGCTGGACGACGATCGGCTGCCGAGCCCCCGCCCACACCGCCGACAAAGATCACACCGTCGACCACATCCGCGGCGGCCCGACCCCGGCACCCAACCTCGGCGACGCGTGCCGTCATGATCATCGGTTGAAGCACGAGGGCGGCTGGCAACTACGCCAACCTCAACCCGGCCACTTCCGCTGGCGCAGCCGGGGACCGTTGAGGACCTCTGGGGAAACGCCGGCGGGACCGGCGAGTTGCTGCCCAACATCGCGACGGCTGGGCTGCCGTGGATCCACCCGAAGCCCTCCCAGGGCGCGAAGAACAGTCCTGGTCCGGCGCGGTGTGGGCGGTCAGCACGCGGCACAGGGTGAGCAGCGTGTCCCGCTTGAGGTTTCCCTGGTCGGGTTCGTCGCCCGGCCAGGCCATCGTGCGCGTCACGGTCCTGCGGTTGCGCGTCTCGACGACGCCGGCGATCGCGTGCCACTGCATCAGCGCGTAGGGCTGCCTGCCCGTCGCGGCGCAGACGTCCACCCAGCGGATCGGAGGTCGGGCCGCATCGTGATCGTCGGGTACCGGGTGCAGAACCCGGGCGTAGGCGGCGTAACCGCGGGGTGCGACGGAGCCGACCCACCCACCGAACGGTCCAAGACGGGGCGCGATCCACGCGCCCACCGAGACCTCGGCCACCGGCTTCAATCTGCTCCGATCCACGCCGATCAGTGTGGCCGACGCCGCGAGGCTGTGCTGTGGTTCCGGTGACAGCGACGACCCGCTCTACCGATACCAGGTGCACGGCTCCCTGGAGCGACTACACATCGACCCCACTGCGATAGTGAACAATGCGCTGTTCAACGTGTCCGGTGGGGAGATCACCATCGGCGAGTACGCCTTCTTCGGTCATGAGGTCGCGGTGCTGACCGGCACTCACGACATCACCAGGTTCGGCCGGGAGCGGCAGACCACCTTCCCGCGGTCGGGCCGTGACGTGGTGATCGAGGAGGGTGTCTGGGTGGCCAGCCACGCGATGATCCTCGGGCCGGTGTGGATCGGTGCGCACGCGGTGGTCGCCGCCGGCTCGCTGGTGTTAGACGATGTCCCGTCCTACACCGTCGTCGCCGGCCGCCCCGCAAAGGTGCTCAAGAAGATCGATCCGCCGTGAAGGTAGAGCTCGGGGCGGGTGAGAAGCCGCACCCGGACTATGACGTGCACGTCGACATCCTCCCGCTGCCCGACATCGAAGTGATCAGCTGGATCGACCGGTTGCCGTTCGCCACCGCCTCGGTCGACGCACTGCGCGCCAACCACGTGCTCGAGCACCAGAGTTACGAGCTCGTTGAGCCGACCCTGCGCGAGTGGGCCCGGGTGATGCGGCCCGGCGCTCGGCTGGACATCGGGGTGCCGGACGCCCGGTTCGTCGCCGGTCAGTGGGTGCGCGGCGAGATCGACACCGCCGAGGCGAACCACTGGATCCTCGGTGGCCACTCCGACCGGGCCGCCCACCAAGGCGTCGACGCGCGCGGCGTGCCACGCTGGATCTGGAACGCCCACCACACGATGTTCGACGCCGAGTCGCTGGGCGCGCTGGTCTCCCGCTGCGGGTTCATCGACCTGGACGTCTTCACCTACGACATCCGCAACCTGCGCTGCTACGCCCTACGCGGCCCGTGAGTGGCGATACTAGCTATCACTCGCATCGCCACTCACGGGTCTGAGGAGACCACATGCCGCTGGGCACAGCCGCGACCGGGATCGGCAAGCAGGTGGTTACCCACGCGGTGCGAACGTGGTTGGGTGCCAGGCGGGCACGTGCTGAGCGGGATGCGGAGCTGATCGATCTGGTGCGGATCAGCGTGCCGGACCACTTCCGGCAGCGCAGATTGGTTCGTCAACTGGAGGAGCTGGCCGATCAGATCGCTGAGCGGCTGCGACCGGTCTACGAGCACGACTTCCGCACTGTGGACGAGAACGAGCGGGTCGCCGCGTTGCTGGCGGTGGTCGACGCGCTGGAGGCCGCCGAGCTGACCGACGACACGCTGTTCGCGGTGGACGTCGATGCCCGCAAACTGGCGCGGTTGGTGCGGGAGCGCGTCCCCGTCCGGCGGGTGGGCTTGGCCGAGCCCGCCGAACGGCTCTACGACGCCGTTCTTGATGAGAGCTGCATGGCGCTGGTGCAGGTGGTCAAGCACCGGCCCGCCTTCGAGCCGCGCGCGTTGACCGAGCTGCTGGGCCGGTTCTCCCAGGTGGTCGAGGGCATCGGCGAGGTGCTGCACCGGTTGCCGCGCACCACCCTCGATGCTCCGTCAGGTAGTGAGCATGACGAGGAGTTCCGAGCCCGCTACCTCACCCATGTCAGCGAGACGCTGGACGAACTGGAACAGTTCGGCATCGATGTCCGGCGCTACAAGCCACGCACGCTGGTCAGCGTCGCGTACCTGAGCCTGCAGGTCAGCACCGATCCCAGCCGCCGGGGTCGCGGTGACCGACCCGACGAGCGCTGGTTCATAGACGAACGCCGCACCGTGACGGGCGGCAGCAGCAGCCTGCGGGCCGAGGCGGCGCTCGCCGAGAGCCCGCGGACCTTATTGCGGGGTGACGCGGGCTCGGGCAAGACGACGCTGCTGCAGTGGCTGGCGGTGACGGCCGCGCGCAGCGGGTTCTCCGGACCGCTGGCGGACTGGAACGGGTCCGTGCCGTTCCTGGTCCGGTTGCGCAGTTATGCCGGCCAGTCGTTGCCCCGACCGGATCAGTTCCTCACCGGGGTGGCCGATCCACTGGTGGACGTCCTGCCAGCGGGATGGGTGCACCGGCAGCTCGGCACCGGCCGAGCGTTGCTGCTCGTTGACGGTGTAGACGAACTGGTCACCGCCCAGCGGCCAGCCGTCCGCCGATGGTTGCGGGGCCTGCTTACCGAGTACCCGCAGCTTCGAGTGGTGGTGACTTCCCGCCCCGGGGCAGCCGACCGTGGCTGGCTGGTGGGTGAGGGCTTCGCGCCGGTGCTGCTGGAGCGGATGTCCCCGCTGGACGTGGCGGCATTCTGCCGCCGCTGGCACGACGCCATGCGCGACGCGGCTCAGCGCTCGGCCGTCACGCTGCCGTGCCTCATCGATGAGCTGCCCGAGTATGAGCGGGCGCTGCTGCGCCAGCTCGACGGACGCAGGCATCTGCGCGGTCTGGCGAGTAGCCCGCTGCTGTGCGCAATGCTCTGTGCCCTCAATCTCGACCGCCGCCAGCAGCTTCCTCCGGACCGGATGGCGCTCTACCGGGACGCCTTGGCGCTGCTGCTGGAGCGCCGCGACGCCGAGCGCGAGGTGCCCGCAAGCCGCGCCGTGGTGCTCGACGCCGGCAGCAAGCTCGCGATCCTGCAGCACGTGGCCTGGCGGCTGAGCCTGGCCGGGCGCGCGGAGCTACCCCGCGACGATGTGCTGGACATGGTGGTGCGCGCGGTGGCACGGATGCCCAATGTCGAGTACTCCGCGCAGGACGTGTTGCAACACCTGCTGGACCGCAGCGGCGTGATCCGCGAGCCGGTGCTCGGCCGGGTCGACTTCGTGCACCGCACCTTCCAGGAGTACCTGGCAGCCAAGGAAGCCGTCGAGGACCAGGCGGTCGACGCACTCGTCACCCGCGCTCACCTCGACCAGTGGTGGGAGACCACCGTGATGGCCGTCGGGCACGCCACCCCAGAACGCCGGGCAGTGCTGCTGAGCGGTGTGCTGGACCGGGCCGACACCGAACCGAAACACTGCCGACGGCTGCGCCTGCTGGCCGCCGCCTGCCTGGACACCGCACAGGTGGTCGACTCCGAGGTCACCAGTCGAGTCGAGGCGGCGGTTGACGAGCTGGTGCCGCCGCGCGGACAGAATGAGACCCGCTCCCTGGCGCTTGCCGGTGGCCGGGTGCTGCCGCGGCTGCCCTCCACGCTGGACGGGCTAAGCGACGCCTCGGCCGCGGCGTCCGTGAAGACCGCCGCTCTGGTCGGTGGCCCCGAGGCGCTCCGGCTGCTTGCCCGGTGGGCGCCCGACCCGCGCGGCGCGGTGCAGCGCGCCCTCGCCGAGGTGTGGGGCTACTTCGAACCCGCTGACTACGCCAAGGCAGTGCTGCAAGATGCTCCGCTCGACCACGGCATCATCTCAGTCACACTGGTCGAGCACATTGCACACCTGCGCACCCTGCACAGTCTCCAGAGTGCCCGGTTGAACCTGTCCGACTTGGATAAGTTCGATAACCTTGCGTTCCTCCGTGATGCTCCACCGGCTACGGCCTGGATACAAGTCCGGGTTCGAGAGCCGGTCGATCTTTCACCTCTTGCCAACTTTCTTGCGTTGGAGATAGTGAATGTGTCCGGTGGTTGGGTCGGCGCGGGATTGGAAGTACTTGCCACGCTGCCAAAGCTGAGGGCACTGCTTATCGAACCTCCGGCTGGGGGGCAGGATCTGTCCTTCTTGGCCAATCACCCAACACTGACGGATGTGCTGTTGAGCGGTTGCACCGAGCTGTCGGATCTCTCGGCGCTGGTGTCAGTCTCCCGTCTGAGATACGTATCCTTCCGGCACGCCAAGCGTCTCCGACATCTAGGTGCCCTCACCGAACTCTCCGATCTCACGTCGTTGTATATCGAAGGTGCTCCGCTCACCGGTGGTCTTGCTGCTGTGACACCTCTCCTCGACCAGCTCAAAGTGCTTTCAGTGTGGTCGGTACCTACAGTCACGTCGCTCGACGCGCTCGCCGGAAGCACACTGATTCACCTCAGGCTTGATGACTGCCCGGTCACCGATCTTGAGCCATTGGGCACACTGCAGTCCTTGACAAAAGTGGGTTTGCACCGCCTTGCCGGCCTGAACCTCGCGCCGCTGGCCTCGCTGCCGCAGCTGCGTGAGCTGACACTGAAGGACATGAACGAGCCGGTCGATCTCTCACCACTTGCGCAGACGGACCATCGCTTGCAGGTAGAGTTGTGGAATACGGCCACCGTGGGGGAACCGGGTCCCCTGGTCAAGGTCCGGAGACGCTGACACAGCGCCGCGCAGAGCGGGACGCGGTCACGTTCCGTCCTGATGGCCTCCGGTCTCGCCATGTTCCACTCGACAACAGCGGTCTACGGCTTGTCCGAGCGATTCCGATACCGTCACGCATTCCTGACGTCCTGAATCAACCGGTTGAGTATGATTTGACACTCGACTATGTTGGTCGCGACCTGTTGCGCGCCGACGTCTCGCAGTTCCTGGGTGCTTGTCTTCCCGGTTGCTACTCCGATTACCCGCACACCGGCGATTAGCCCTGCTTCGACGTCGTGTGGCGTGTCTCCGATTATCACTGTGGCATCGTTGCCGAACATCACGCCAGTCCGTTCGGCTGCTCGCTGCTGGGCGATCGTGACCAGTGTGGGTCGTTCGGGATCGTCGTCGCCGTATGCTCCGGCGTTGAGATCGAGGTAGTGGTCCAGGTCGAAGACTTCGAGCTTGATGCGGGCCATGTCGCGCAGGTTGCCGGTCAACACGCTCTGGTAAACGATTGGACTGCGCGCCAGGCTGACGAGTGTGTCTTCCACGCCGGGCAGTGCGCGGCCGGTCGTGCGCAGCTCCTCCCGCGCATCCTGGTAAACCCGTACCAAGGCTCGCCAACTGCGTGACCATCTCGTCGGTGGGCTCGATGTCATTGAGCCGCAAGCTTTCCGCCATGATGTCCAGCTCGGTCCGGCCAGAGATCATCGCCAGGGTGGCGAGCGGTGTGCCGGTGGCGGCAGGGAAGGCTCGCTCGTAGATGGCGCGGCCGACGCCCCGTGTTTCGATCAGGGTGTGGTCGATGTCCCACAGCACGAGCAGGCGTGGCGCAGGCCGGCAGGTGGACGCGGCGGACATGAGCGCAGTCTGCCATCGTTCACGATGAGTGATGGGCTCCATAGCATCTGCGTTGCTCACGCTCCGAGGGAGGGGATGAATAGATGGATGAGCGGCTTGCCTTGGCGATTGGTGCGCGGGTGCGTGTCGCTCGCGTGGCCAACCACCAGCCGCGGGTGGTTGTGGCCGGCTTGAGCGGCATCACTACCGACTACCTGTACCAGATCGAACGCGGCAAAAAGCTTCCCACCATCCCCGTGTTGGCCCAGTTCGCCCAGTTGCTCAACGCTATAGAGGCAGCGCTCGGTGCTGCCGCGCGTCGACCGCAACAGCGCCACTCACTGGCTAGCGCGGAGCACGAGTGTGACGACGAAAATCTACGCAGGGTCTTTGATGGCCTGCGAAGTTGGTACAAGGCATTCCTTGAAAGAGAGCACAACGCGTTAGAAACGGTGCCGAAGAGCCAGCGTTTCTCCGACTACCTTCTCGAACGCGTCTCAGAAGCACAAAAGTCGCCGGACAGCTGTTTGTCAGCGAAGCCACGGTGAAAACGCACCTTGCCCGCGTGATGACGAAACTCGGGGTCCGGGAGAAAGCGCACGCGGTGATCGCCGCCTACCAAGCCGGGCTCGTCCAGCCCCGGCCCGGTGACTAGTTAGTGCACCCCGCGAGGCTAACAATCCGGCCGCTGCGGCCACGTCCGGATCGAGACTTCCCTGGGGCAGCACCGAGGCCAGTGCGTGCCCATATCTGTTCCCGTTCGGCCTGCGCCAGCCGTCACGCCGCTCGCGACACCCCGCGCCACAACCCAGCGCTGTCGCCGCCCCGCTCCGATCCGCCCGTTGATCGTCACCCGACAAGCCTGCCACCAAGCAGCGTTCGGCTAACTGGACGTCATAGTGGAGCGTGGTTACGAGGACGACACCGTACATCAGCCCAAGACCGCACCCAATGGTGGCGCGGATGACACTAGGAGCGTGGGCACCCGGGGCACCGTGGTCACAACTCCTCGATAGGTGGCGAGTGATGTGCGTCCCGCGATACGTTCGGGAGGAATTTCTTTGTGGCTAGCTCTCACAAGAAAGCAGGCTGCCAACTTGATTAATACGAAGATCAAGCCTCGCAGAGTTTATTCCTCGCGCGGCCCGGCGAGCCCGAGCGAGCGTATCGCGCGCGGCATCAACAGTGCCTGCTCTTGCGTATGCCTCGGCAAGCCACGACAGGTACAACGCTACTTCTCTGGGGTGATCGGTGTCGTACGAACCGATGGCGTTAGTGAGCAACGGTTCCGCAGCGTGTGGACTGCCGAGCTCGATCAGGCATCGGCCCGCCATCACGTCGATCTCGTTTCTGTCTAGCCAGTAAACCCACTCCGGCTCGGTAACTCCGGGCGACCGATTCTCGTATGCGTCGTCTACCGCGTCCAAACCGCGTCGCGTGCTTGCGTAATCTCGACTTCTGGCGCTCGCCCAAGCTACCCGTTCCCACAACAAAGCCCGGACGACCGGTGAGGTAGCCCCAGCGCCTTTCACGGCAGAGCGTGCCAGCAAAGCTGCGTCATGCGCCTTTCCCACATTGGCTATCTGGTAGCTCAGCGAAGACAGGAGTTGAGCCGCGAGCGGGCGGTCATCCGCGCTCTGTGCGGCAGAGACCCCATTAAGGTAGATCCGCTGGGCCTCGGTGTACCGTCCCGCGTCGCTGGCGACCCATCCGGCAAGCTGAGCAAGTTCTCCCACCACAGTCAACAGCCGCCGCCCGATCTTTTCAGTGTAGCTGGCGGACTGGACAACCCCGTAAACCTCTGATAATTCCGCACTCACTACAGGAAACAGATCGCCTCCGCCAATCACGTCATCTAGATGGCGCAGCTCGATTGTTCGGGTTTCTAGCTCCGCTGCGAACATCGCGCCGACCCGCCGCCCAGCACGCAACTGCACAACAGTGGGCGAATCGCTCACCAGCCACTCGTGGGCAACCCGCAGCGGGTCATCTGGCGGCCCCTGCAGGATGTCGGTAGGAACATTGAGCGCCCGACCGTACGCCTCGACGTGTTCCGGTTTGATGGTTCGCTTCCCCGTCTCCAGCAGACCGAGAAATGGCTTGCTGTAGTGCGTTCGGATAGCCATCGCAGCCAAACTGACTCCTGCTGCTTCGCGGGCCGCTCGCAGTGCCGCACCGAGATCGGTCATTCCATCCCATCTGTAGACGCTTGTAGACCCTGAGCCACTTCCCTTTGCGACCCGGTTGCCAAAGGCTACTACCAGCGGGCCGACGACTACGGCTCCCTGGCGTACACCCGTCGCCGGTCCCGCGCTTGGAGACGACTGGATAGGAACGGGCGATGACGACGCATAACGCGGGCACCCCAGAGACCGGGTCAGACGGTGGGCAGGTTATGGGACGCGCTCACACTGGAGGATCCGGCATGAGTACGAGCGTCTGTCAGACGAGCTATGACCTCATGTGCCGGGTGGTGCGTGGTGTCCTGCGAGACGGCGTGCAGGACGGACCTGATGCTGAGGGTGGAATCGGGTCGATTCAGTTCAGGGCCAGTGCCACGCTGTACGAACTGCTGCTGGACCATCCGATCGATCGGCGGGGCCGCTGCCGGTCCTGCCGACGCACTGGTGCGGTGCTCGGGCGACCGCGTCGCCGTTGCCGGGTGTACCTCAAGGCGCGCCACTGGCTGCACCATCCCGACGTCCCATTCCTGCTGTCGCAACTGGCCAGCGAGTTGGGACTAGCGGTTACCGGGCCAGCCGGATCCAGATCACGGTGGCGTCGGGGATGACCCGGGCACAGCGGGCCCGGGCACTGCGGCGCCGTGCATGCTGGTCCAGCCGCCCCTACGTGCACCACAACCCGAGGGTGGCGCGGTGCCGGTGCTCCGGTGGCCGTGGCCCGGCCGGTGGTGTTGGTCCGCTACCGCCCTGGGGTGGTCGGGGAGACCGCGCGCACCGTGCACGTGGTCCCGCTGCCCACCGACGGGCAGGTGGGTGCGGTCGGCGCGTTGTGCGGCGCTGCCCTGATGGTCCATGACATCGAGACTGTCACCCCCGGCCAGGGCATGCCCTGCACCGTCTGTGTCGTTACCCAGGCGTTGGGCACCTCGCCGGCCGGGGAACCAGGCGCGGGCGACGCTGACGGTGCGGGGCTCGCGGCCGACGGAGCCTGCTACCAGCAGTGGAGCTGGCCGGTGGCGTTGCATCGTGATCAGGTGCGGCTGAGCCTGCACCATGACGTGTCGGCCCTGGCGATCCCGGTCCCGCTCGGCACCGAGGTCACGGAGATCCTGGCCCGGCGACGGTGCGCCCCGCCGGTGCTGGCCCACCCCTACGCCCCTGACCACCGCATCGTGCTCACCGGGGAACGCTACGGGGTGACACTGCCCTGGCCCCACCAGGTGCACCAGATCAGCGGCTTCCTGCTGCTGCCTCCCACCGTCACTTCACGCGGTCCGATCACCTGGATACAGCCCCCGCAGGAGAACTCGCTGCAGCTGTGCCGCGAGATCGATCTTTTTGGGGGGTTGCGTACCGCGCTGGGCGACTCCCCACCCGGCGACCCGCCACTCGGCAGCGATCACCGTAAACGCTAGGGCTGGGTCACCCCGACCGTCGTGCACCGCGATCACGAGTCCGTGATCAGCTTTGGTGTGGCTGCTTGGAGGGAATGGTGATGAGCGGGCGGTAGTAGCTGGGGCCTTGTGACTCGCCAACTGGTTGGCCCGTCTCGAAATCGGGACCGACAACTTGGCCGCGCACTCTGGGCCCGTCCTTAGTGGTGTAGATGACCCAAGTTCCGGTTACGAATGCCGATTTCAGGAGTCCGTACCAGCCAAGAAGTTGAATAACTGGAACGGTCATACCGATGACGGAGCCTAAGCCGTCGGGGCGCCACCGGTACGGCCGTCACCCCTGTCAGCCACGAGGGGCAGGAGGGACGTTAACGGTCTGTAGGTGGACGGAAGCGAAGCCGTCGTTTTAGCGAACTGACCGCCTATCGGTTCGGGCGAACCGTCAGTTCGTTGATGTTGCTACTAGTCCAGCAGCCCGATCTGGCCCGCGAATTCACGCACCTCGGAGGCGTAGGACGGCTTAGCGCGCTTGACCAGTGTGTTCACCATGCTGCGCGCCTTTTGGGTATACAAGAAATCCTGCGGACAGATTTTCGCTGCCATCTTCAGGTGAACGAACACGGCGGCGTCGTTGTTACGGCATTCGTGGCACCGTGCGACCTGGTAGAGATGTGCTGTCTGGCGCTCCGAGTAGGCAATTTGAGAGATGTCCACATCGTTGGCCATGCGCAGCGCTTCGGAGACCTCACCGGTTTCCAGCTCAACGCTTACCCGATGGATACCGAGGTTCGTGGGGCCAAAGAAGATGTGATGGTAATTCTTGCCGTCACCAATGCGCTGAGCCGCCTGCCGAGCCGGGCCGCGCAGTATGTCACGCGCCCGCCAGGGATCACCGGTACGAACCGACGCAATGGCAGCCAGCTGCAAGAGGCTGCCGTAAACATAGAAGTGCTCAGGTGTACCGTCAGGCAATAACCGCTCAAACCTCTCGGCGGTCATCATGGCATGTCGAGCGCACCCTGCGGCATGTCGTTCGACAGGATTGCTTGGCCGACATACCACGTCGCCGCGCGGATGAGCAGTGGATCGCCGGTTTCCTCGGCATAATGCATCACGCGGTCACACACAAACGGCACGAGATCAATCCGTCCGGCATGCTTCAGCACTGCTCGCGTCAACTGGTACACCTCAGAGGCTTGACGGCAGGCTTCTGGGGAACGCTCATAGGCGTTCACCGCCCGCTCGACATCCACGATCAACTCAGGCAGGACGCTCAGCGTGTCCGTATATTTGTTGGGAGAGACAGTCCATGTGTCCCATGCTGTCTTGGTGCGCTGCGCCAAGTCCGGTAATTCAGGTGGGGTATCGCCCTGATCGCTGAGTGATACAGACTGATAGGTAAACAGCGCCCGTTCCATCTCAGCCAGACGCGGATTAACCGGCCCCTCGTGGTCCTCGCTGGGCACCCCGCCGATCAGGGCAGAGGTGCGTATCCCAGCACCTTGGCGAGCTTGCGCAGCACGTGCAGCGACGGCGTCTTAGTACCGGCTTCGATCATTTCCAGGTAGCGCACGGTAATACCGGCGAGGGTGGCGACGTTGACCGTGCTCTTCTTCCGGTCGATGCGGTAAAGCCTAATAAGCTGGCCGGTGGGCATGTCGGGCACGGAGGTACCTCCTTGATCACAGATGCGCCTCCGAGGATACCGAGGGGGGTGTGGCGACGGAGAACGGCAGTTCAGCGGGCGGCGAAGCGGGCCGCGAGCCCGTCGAGCACGGCTCGGCTGGCGGCCGGGTCCAGCGCGGCTTGCTGCATGCGGGTGAACACCTCGATTTGCCAGGCGATGTCGTCGGGATCGCTGAGCAGGATTTCGCCGATGCTGTCGGCGGTCACCAAGTGTTCATCGAGCAGGGTGAACGAGTGGTAGAACGTCGACGCTTGGACGTCGAGCGGCAGGACTCGCAGGTCGACGTTGGGGCGGGTGGCAGCGGTGGCTACGGCGCGGAGCTGCTCGGCCTGCACCGCCCAGTCAGCGGGCCGCCACCACAGCGCTGCCTCGGTGATCACCCATTCGAACCGGTGCTCCTGGTCGTCGAGGATCCGCTGGCGGGCCCAGCCTGGCATCGGCCGCCTGCTCGGCGTCCCGTCCGGCCGGGTGCGCGCGCTGGAACAAGGCGAGTGCGTAGGGACGGGTCTGCAACAGTCCCGGGACCACCAGGTGCTGGATACTGCGCAGCAGCGTCGCCTGCTGTTCCAGTTGCCCGACCGCGGCTTGCTTGCCGGCGTGGCCGGCGGCCAGCTCGCGGCGCAAGCTGCGCACCTCGATACTCGTCGTCCACCCCAGCTCCACCAGCTGCTCCACCTGCGCGGCGGGCGCATCCAGCGCCTGCGCCCAGGCACGCACATCACCGGGGGACACGCCATGGGTGGCTGTCTCGATCCGCGATACCTTCGCCTGCGACCAGCCCAGCTGGTGCGCAAGCTGGGTGGTCGACAATCCTGCGCCGACGCGAAGTGCGCGCAGCTGCTCCGCGAGCCGCCGACGAGCCGCCAGCCCGTCAGCGGGCTTCGCTGGGGTCACTCGTTACGCAGCCTTCCCGATCTTGTCGACGAACTCCGGTAGCGGAACCGCCACTCGCCAGGCGTCGGCCTGCCATCCACGGTAGGCGTCGAGCTTGGCTCCGGCGCGAGCAACACCGTTGTTCACCCCGTCCGCGGTCAGCTGCCACATCTTCACTCCGACCGCATCGTCGAAGATCCACACACCCGGCTGAACCCACCACCGAGCTCGGCCGCTGCGGCGACTATGTGCAGAGCGGGGACGACGACCGCGAGCTCCTGCTCCTCCAAGGCGATCTCCTCGGTAGCGGGCAGCAGGTCACCACGCACGATTGCGCGGCGATCATCATCACGGTCACTGAACACCGCAGGGCAGTCCCAGGTGTCGCAGGGATTATCGGAGATCCGGCGGCAGCGCATCGATCACTCCTCTAGCACAGGTCAGCCCCGCAACTCGGCCATGACGCGCCGAATCAGCGTCACCGCGTCCCGACCAGTGGCAGCAGTGTCGCGGAGCAAGTCGAGAAACCGCACATACAGCGAGACCTCTTCCGGCTCATCAAGGCGTTGCTCACCGGTCAACGTTTCGATGAACACCATGTTGTTGTCGTGCAGGTCGAACGTGCCGAGCGGGAACACCGGCAGTGGAGTGGTGAACGGCAGCACACTGAGCTCAACCGTGGCTAGGCCGGCAATCGCCGCCAATCGGTCCAGCTGCCCGATCAGGGTCTGCAGGGGTCCGAAGTGGTGGTGCAGGGCAGCTTCACCCATGACAAGCTGCACCTGCTTGCCTGGCTGGTACAGGATCTCTTGGCGGCGGATCCGCTCTGAAACCATCGCCTCAATGTCAGCCGCACTGGCTCCGAAGGCTGCTGGCCCGACAGGAAGGGACAGGACTTCGCGGGCATACTCGGCGGTTTGCGCCAATCCGGGCACCATGGCTGGCTGGAACTCAGCCACCCGAGTTGCTTGCGCCTCCAGAGTTCGGATGCTGGCCTGAT
>JBOHHF010000310.1:0-1600 GCA_050700495.1 Pseudonocardiaceae bacterium | reverse complement strand
ACGAGTACGGCCAGGTGATCCTGCCCTTCACGCTGCTGCGCCGCCTCGACGCGGTGATGGCCCCGACCCGTGACGCCGTCCGCACGCGGGGCGCCCAGCTCGACATCCAGAACAAGCAGCGCCTGCTTGAGATCGCGGCGAAGCTGCCGTTCTACAACACCTCAGCCCAGGACTTCGCGTCGGTCGCGGGCGACTCACCGCGCGTGGCGAAGAACCTGCGCGACTACGTCAACGGCTTCTCCGCGAACGTCCGGGAGATCCTGGCCCGCTTCGACCTGGACACCGAGATCACCCGGCTGGCGAGCGCGAAGATCCTCTACAAGGTGGTCGGCCGGTTCGCCGCGATGCGCGACCTGGACAAGCTCAGCAACCACGACATGGGCTATGTCTTCGAGCACCTGATCCGCAGGTTCGCCGAGGACTCGAACGAGACGGCCGGTGAGCACTTCACCCCGCGCGAGGTCATCAAGCTGATGGTGAACCTGCTGATCGCGCCGGACGCCGACACGGTCGCCGGGGAGGGCCAGGTCATCAACATCCTCGACCCGGCGTGCGGCACCGGCGGCATGCTGACCGCGGCCGACAACCACATCAAGTCGATCAACCCGAAGGCCGAGGTCTACCTGTTCGGGCAGGAGGTCAACGCGGAGTCGTGGGCGGTCTGCCAGTCGGACATGGTCATGAGCAGGCACCGCGGCCGCATCGTCTTCGGCAACTCGTTCAGCGACGACGGCCACGGGGGCCGGAAGTTCGACTACATGCTGGCCAACCCGCCGTTCGGCGTGGAGTGGAAGAAGGTCAAGGACGAGATCGAGGCCGAGGCCGAGCTCGGCTACGGCGGCCGCTTCGGCGCCGGCCTGCCGCGCATCAACGACGGCTCGTTCCTGTTCCTGCAGCACATGATCGACAAAATGGAGCCGGTGGAGGGCAAGGGTGCCCGGCTGGCGATCGTCTTCAATGGTTCCCCGCTGTTCACCGGGGCCGCCGGGTCGGGAGAGTCGCGAATCCGCCAGTGGATCCTGGAGAACGACCTGCTGGAAGGCATCGTCGCCCTGCCCGACCAGCTCTTCTACAACACCGGCATCTCCACGTACTTCTGGATCCTGTCCAACCGCAAAGCGCCAGCGCTGCGCACCAAGGTGATCCTCCTCGACGCCCGCGACCAGTGGGAGAAGATGCGCAAGTCCCTCGGCGACAAGCGCAAGCAGATCAGCGACCCGCAGATCGCGCACATCACCGCGCTGTACGCGAAGGCCGTCGACGTCGCCGCAGACGCCGCGCATCCCGACCACGCGAAGGTGAAGGTCTTCGGCACCCGCGACTTCGGCTACCACCGCGTCACCGTCGAGCGACCGCTGAAACAGCGCTTCGAGATCACCGAGGACACATTCGCCGCGCTGGAAAACGCTCGCTCGCTAGCCAAGTGGGAGGGACGGGACACGCTGGTCACGGCCCTGCGCGGGTTGCTGGGCACCGTGTGGTGGACGAAGAAGGATGCGTCTGACGGCCTGCGCGCGGCGGTCCGTGCGGCCGGGGAACTGTGGCCGAGCAACGCATCTCTGCTCAAGGGCATCTGGGGCGCGGTCGCGGTCTCCGACCC
>JBOHHF010000309.1:0-7074 GCA_050700495.1 Pseudonocardiaceae bacterium | reverse complement strand
ATGCGGTCTGCATGGCCTCGGCGAAGCCGGTGATGACGGCGGTGTGGACGGGCTCGGGCAGCGCGGCGATCTCGGCAGGGGTACCGGAAGTGGCACGGCTACTCACGGCGGCGAGGCGCTCGGGTGGCGGCTCCGGGACGGGGTGCTCACCCCCGAACAGCCGCTGCCGGCAGCGCCGTCCGAGCACACCGTGATCGAACTGCTCTGCCCGGTGACCCCGATGCCGCACTCCGACTCCTTCCCACGGTCGCCTCGTCGTGGACCGGACCCGAGACGCTGACCGTGCGAGTCCCCGCCCATCACGGAGACACCCTGATCACGACCGCCATCACCACCGGCTGCTCCATCCTGAACGTGCACAGGGAGCAGACCCGGTGACCGCGCGAACAACAGCCGTTGCCCAGTACCTGGCTGCCGACGTGTTCAGATCCCAACGGATCCTGATCCCGCTGTTCCTCTACACGATCGTGATCGGACTCCTGCTCAGCGACAACCCCGGCCCGCCACCCGGCGTGTGGCCTGTAACCGCTCTCGCGTTGTACCCGACCGCGACCTGGCTTGCGTTGATCGTCGCGAACACCGAGGACCCGGCCCAACGCATTGTCACCACGATCGCCGCCGGAGGACCAGGCCGGCTGGCCGCGGGTACGCTATTCGTCGCGCTCGCCGCAGACACCGTCCTCATCGCCCTCTCGGTGACCGTGTCTGCCCTCCGCGCCACCGGCTCCTACCCGCCCCAGGCGCTGCTCTCCGGCGCGCTCGTCCACATCGCAGCCGCGACAACCGGCACAGCCGTGGGTCTGCTCTGCGCCCGCCCCCTGGTCACACGGGTCGGTTGGTCGTTCGTCATCGCGGTCTCTGTCGTGACGATCACGTCCGTCCAGTCATGGCTACCACCGGTCGGAAGCGCTGTCCGGGCCCTCACCACCGGCGGGCCCGCGCCGGTAGCGCAGGCACTGCTCGGCCTCGCCCTCGCCGGAGCCGCCGCGATCATCGCAGGTGCGGTCGACAAAACCCGGTAGGCCCGCACAAGGTCACCCAGTGGACAGCGCACATCGAGCGATTCGCCGAGGAACTCCGGCGACGTGGGCTCTATCCGGTCGTACTGCGCGGTGGAATGAGCGCCAAAGCCCGGCGCATCGCCCTGGCCCGTCTGCAACCACCCATGGGCGGGTCACCGTTGCTGGTCGTGGCTACGGGGCCGTTCGTAGCGGGGATTGGACTGCGCGGTCCTGGATACCCTGTTCCTCGCGGCGCCGATCGCTTTCAAAGGGCGTCTCGTGCAGTACGTGGGACGAGTCCTGCGCCCACATTCGGGAAAGACCACCGCGGAGGTACACGACTATCACGACATCGACACCGAGGGGATTGCCTCGTCCCTGGCCAAACGGGCGCCGGGCTACACGAGCCGCGGCTTCCCCGGCCCCCGCAAATCAGCATCACGGAGTTGACCGAATCCTACCGATCGGTGCGTCCGGCGACTGGCGAAACGCTAGGCGAAGAGCCCACGAATGTCGTCGGCGTTCAGGCTCGCACCGAAAACGTTGCCGTCGTCCATGACGCTGGAGAACAGCTCGGCCTTCCTCGCCTGCAGTGCCATCACCTTCTCTTCGATCGTGTCCTTGGCGATAAGGCGGTACACCATGACGTTCCGTGTCTGCCCGATGCGGTGGGTCCGGTCCACCGCCTGCGACTCCGTCGCAGGATTCCACCACGGGTCGAGCAGGAAGCAGTAGTCCGCCTCGGTCAGGTTCAGACCGAATCCGCCGGCCTTGAGGCTGATCAGGAACACCGGAACCGAAGAATCCTTGAAGCGCTTCAACACCGTGGCCCTGTTCCGCGTCTTGCCGTCAAGATAGCAATACTCGACACCCGCGGCGTCCAGCCACCCACGCACCTTCTCGAGAAACCCGGTGAACTGACTGAATACCAGGGCTCGGTGTCCGCCGTCGGTCACTTCACGAAGCTGCTCGAATAATGCATCGATCTTGGCGCAGGGGACATCCTGATGCGCGTCGTCGACAAGCGCGGCGTGCAGGCTCAGCTGGCGCAGCAGCGTCAGCGAGCGCAGGATCGTGAACCGGTTCTTGTTCATGTCGTCGACCAAACCGAGAACCTTCTGCCGCTCCCGTTGCAGATGGGTCTGATAAATCTTCCGGTGCCGCGGATGCAGTTCCACCTCGAGGACCTGCTCCTGCTTTGCGGGAAGATCGACGACCACTTGTTCCTTAGTGCGACGTTTGATAAGTGGCTTGACCCGCCGCCGTAGCTGCGCGAGAAGCTCGACATCTCCCTGCTTTTCGATCGGGCGAGCGTAGTAGTAACTGAAACGAGTCGGGTTGGGAAACAACCCAGGCGCGGTGATCGACAGCAGCGACCACAGCTCCATCAGGTTGTTCTCCATCGGTGTGCCGGTGATTGCGAGTTTGAACGGCGTCGGGAGCCGCCGCGCGCACTGGTAGATCTTCGACTGGTGATTCTTGGTGAACTGGGCTTCGTCCAGAAGCAGTCCTGACCAAGGAATTGCCGAGTATGCGTCGAAGTCGAGCCGGAACAGCGTGTACGAGGTGACTAACACATCGGCACCCGCGATGATCTCGTCGAGGGCCTGGCCGCGGCACCGCAGCGTGTCAGAGATCAACACAACGTTCAATTCCGGCGCGAAGCGCGCGGATTCGACCGCCCAGTTCGACACAACGCTCGTCGGCGCGACGATGAGAAACGGCGAGAGGGCGGGTTCGACCTGCTTGGCATGGCAGATCAGCGCCAATGACTGCAGCGTCTTGCCGAGCCCCATGTCGTCGGCGAGGATGCCGCCGAGCCGACACTCCCACAGAAACGTGAGCCAGCGGAACCCGTCCAGCTGATACGGGCGCAGCCGCGCCGCAAAGGTCGCCGGTGGCTCCTTCAAGCCGAGGGAGTCCATCGACAGCAGTCCTTGTACCTGCTGTTTCCATGCCCTCGCCTGGTGGTTGACTACTCCCAACTCGGTCAGCTCGTCCCACAGTCCGGCCTGAAACCGGCTAATCTTGAGCGGACCGGCGGGCGAGTCCTGCAGCGCTCGCGCCTCCTCGATCAGTCTCCGCAACGCCTGCAGTTCGGGTTTCTGCAGGGAGAAGTAGGCACCGTCGGCGAGCATCATGTGCGGCTCGTCCCTGCTGAGGGCCGAGAACACGTCGGTGAACGGAACCTGACGTCCCTCAACGGCAATGGTGACCCCGAGGTCGAACCAATCCGTCTCGCCCGCCAGGTCGTCGGTCGACACGCCGATGCTGAGCGAGTCGCCCACTTCACGATAGTCGGCAGGGTTCCCGTTGACCTTAATGGCGACCCCGGGCTGGTCCGTCAGCAGCGGCAACACCTCCGTGGTGAAACGCATCGTGTCGATGCCGCCGAGCTCAGCGCGCGGGGCCAGGGTCCGCTCCGGATCGGCGCAGAACAGCCCGAACCGATCAGGCAGAATGTCGAGGTTGGCCAGGATGGCCTGCTCCTGGTCTACATCCCGGAATCCAGCATCCGACGGATCCGGATACAGCGGTGCATGCAGCCGCGAATCACCGACCTCGTACGCCCACTCCCAGCTGACATTAAGGCCGTGGTCACCAGCGTATGACGCGCGCAACACCAGCGTGGGATCCGAGACCACTGGTGGCGTGAAGGACTTGTCGGACGAGATGACCGTGGCCATGTGTCGCAGCCGCGGATAGTACTCGTCGCAAAAACGGGACTGCTCAGCAGCAGGAATCTCGAAACGCTGGTTCTCCAGCGCCATTCGTTGCAGTTGCTGCGACACGGCCTTGGAGAGCTTGGCCAGCCGGAGGAACCAGTCGCCGTGATCGGCGCTTCCCTGCGCTTGCGCGCGGTCAACGTAGATCACACCATGTCCTTCAGTCCCGATGAACCGGATCGGCACGGCGTCCATGTCTGTCCCATCGACGCGGATCACGGGGGCGATAACGAGCGCACCGGACCGTTCGCCGCGAGTGGCATCAAGGCAGACCTGCGCTGAGCCGTACCGGTCCAGCGGGCCGAGCCGCTTCCTTCCGTGAACCAGCCGCACGCCAATCGCTTCGGCCTCGTCCAGCATCGACCAGAGTTGACAACTCTCGAACGCGGACAGGTCGATCGACTTCTCCTCGCCGTAGGAGTAGTAGGCCGGATAGCTGTCGCGATAGCTGTCGCGCGACCGGTAGACGGCGTACATCTCCTGGAGCAACCGCACGTGCGAAACAAGGTAGCCGCCGTAATAGTGCCGGGAACTCAGCTTGGTCCAGCTCAGGCCGGCGCTGACCCAGCCGCTCTTGCCCGGCTTCACCAGTCGGGCCAGCGGCCTCAGCGCTGGCCCGGTCGCCGCCGAACCGCGTGGCCGCGCCGGTCGTGCGTCCGCGGACAACGTGAGCTCGATAGCCAACGGTGTCGCGCTTGGCTGACTCGCGGAAGCGACCGGCCCGGACCCGAGCAGCGATCCCAAGGACTGCTCCCATGTCACGGGTCGTGGACTCCGGCCGGGTGCGGCCTGTGAATGCTCGGCGTCCATCGCCGCCAGCACCAGCGCCGCGACATGCTTGCAGTTGAATCCGACAGGGCAGCTGCACTGCCCCAGCTCGAACTCTGGGGATAACGCGTCGAAGGACGAGAAGAACGCCGTCGTCGCGTAGACGTCGCCGCCCCTCCCGCACACCGTCCCGTGAAGTGCGTGCTCCGAAGGATCCCACCGCATCCGGACAACCGCGTGTTGCCGTGCGTACTGGGCACCCCTCTCGTAGGAGGCGGTCCCGACGGCGTCCTCGACCCCGGTGGGATCGACGTCATGCAAGGCTGGGGGCAGCATGGCGGCCAAGGTAGCCGTCGGCACTGACACGGATCGTTGGACATGCCGATATCGCAGCAGATCTGCTGTGGGTGTAGGCCGCTCTTGATCTTCTCGGCGTCGGCGGTCTACCATGCCAATACGCGATGCAGGGCTGCGACCTGGCATGTGAGATCACCAGGGTGATCACGCACCGCTGACCGAGGCGATTTCGGCCGTGAGCTTGCGCTCACCCACGCCGCCGAGCCGTCGGTGTCCTTCCTGCGGCAACTCCCGGATGTATTCCGTGAGCAAGTCTCGGTAGCTGGCGTGCTGTTCTGCCGGCGGCTTTCTCCTGGTAGGCCGCCTCGCGTTGCCGACGGCCGCACCGATCACTCCGAAGGGCATCCAAGACCGGAACCACGACGAGGATCCAGATGGCATCGGTGAGATTCTCGCCGATGGAGTAACTCTTTTCGTCGTCGAGAAGTAGCCGCGCATCGATCCCGTACCGGTACCAGGCTTCCGGAAGCCACCTGGCGAAGACCAGCAGCGTGCCAACCAGCGCGGTCCACCCCGCCGCTTGGACACCAGCGTGGAAGGAAGGACCGACCGACCGCGGCGGCCTCCGCCGAGGCGGCGAAGAAGATCACGACTGGGGTGAACATCATCCAGACCACCGGTCCGTCTTCCGTGTTGATGGTCAAGCGCGACGTCACGAGGAACCCAAGACCGAGAGCCAAGGCCGCGCCGGCGCCGAGTCACGCGCGAGTCGGTTGGTGGTCAGCCCGCGCGGGGGTCAGCGCAAGCCACAGGCAGCCGGCCAACACGACAGCGAGGATCACTGCGGCAGTGGGCGGTAGATGCTCCGCGGCTGTAGGGCGCTTGACCAGGAAGTACGCGGTGAGCACGATGCATACGGCTACGCTGGCTGATCAACGCCACCACAGCCTGCTTCCCGGCCTCCATCCGGATTCAGTGCTGACTTCACCGGCTGGGCAACATCCGCGCCAAGCTGCCCGAGGAGACCGCCGGCGAGGTCCTCGCCCACGTCTATGCGGTCCGCGACGCGCCAACGCTGGACGCGGCCCGGGCGGCCGCGGACCGGTTTATCACCACCTACCCGCCGGGAGGACTACGGCTCATCTGCGAAGGGCGGCAGCACAAGTGCCTCAACGCGCACCACGAACCGGATAACCCTGGGAGGGCCTGCCGCCACGACCTGCTCGGCCTGGCTGCGGAGAATGGTCCGGTCGAGCAGATGCATCCGGCTCCAGTCAACCTCGGCCACCTCGGCATCGCTGAGGTGGCGCTCGGGAGACTGCCACCACGTGACGCGGCGTCTGACGACGAGCCGATCCCACAGCGCCTCGTCCAAGGCGCGATGGACAGCCGTTTCGGAGTCATCGATCACACCCTGCCCGCCACGAACGATGGCATCCGGCCAGACCGCGTGAGGAATCTGGATCGTCTGCCGTAGGTCCCAGGCATCGGCGATGTGCTGGAGCAGCCTCGCGTGCTGCTTATCAACAACGTTGAGGCTGAGAGTCGCCACAGCCAAACCGTACATCGGTGCCTCCGTGAGGGGCTGCTGCACCGGTGAGGACAAAGGTCGGCGGTGGATTGACGCGCCATCTCCCTCGTCAAGTACCTCTGTCGCAGGCCGGGTTGGCGGAGTTCCGGTTCCCGCCCGAGGTGATCGTGGTGCGGTGCACGGCTCCTCGCTGTATCGAGTGGGTTTGGTGATCAAGTGGGGGTGGTCTCGGCGTGGCGGGTTGACGAGGGGGTGATGGTTTCGTTGGCTGTGTGACTGTCCGTGATGGTCGTGTAGCAGGGGGTTATGAGGGTATGGATGAGCTGGGGTTGTTCACAGCGGCGTTGGGGTTGAGCGGGCCGTGGCGGGTGATCCGCAGCGAGTTCGACGCCGAGGCCACCCCGCTGGATCTGTACCTGGGTTTCGACCGGGGTGCCCGGTTCGGTTGTCCTGCCAAGGACTGTGCGCACGGTGGCTGTCCGGTACATGACACGGTGGACAAGACGTGGCGGCATTTGGACTTCTTCTAGCACAAGGCGTTGTTGCATGCCCGGCTGCCGCGGGTGCGCTGCCCCGAGCACGGGGTGCGCCAGGTGGACGTGCCGTGGGCGCGCCCGGGGTCGGGGTTCACGTTGTTGTTCGAGGCGCTGGTACTGACCTTCGCCGCGGCGATGCCGATCGCGAAGGTCGCTGCGATGACCCGGGAGCACGACACGAGGATCTGGCGGGTGGTGGAGCATCACGTCAACGC
>JBOHHF010000308.1:0-4457 GCA_050700495.1 Pseudonocardiaceae bacterium | reverse complement strand
CCGCGGCGGGCGGTTACCTCGCCCCCCGAACCGACACCGAGCGGGTACTGGCCGGGATCTGGGCTGATGTGTTGGGTGTGGAACAAGTTGGTGTCGAGGATAATTTCTTCGAGTTGGGTGGGGACTCGATTCTGAGTATTCAGGTGGTGTCGCGGGCTCGGCAGGCTGGGTTGGGGTTGTTGCCTAGGGATGTCTTTCGGTGTCCGACGGTGGCGGGGTTGGTGGTGGGTGTGGTGGGGGTGGCGCCGGTGGTGGTGGAGCAGGGCGCGGTGAGTGGTGGTGTGGTGTTGACTCCGATTCAGCATTGGTTGTTTGAGTCGAGCCGGGTGTGTCCGGAGCGTTTTAATCAGTCGGTGTTGGTGGAGTTGGCTGAGGGTGTGGATGAGCAGGCTTTGCGGTGTGCGTTTGGTGTGGTGGTGGAGCATCATGATGCGTTGCGGATGCGGTTTGAGTGTGTTGAGGGGTGTTGGCGTCAGGTTAATATGCCGGTGGGTCCGGTGGATGCGTTGCAGTTGTGTGATCTGTCGGGTCTTGATTCTGGTGGGCAGGGTCTGGCGGTGGAAGAGGTTATCGGGGGTGTTGATGCTGGTTTCGATCTGGGTAGTGGCCGGTTGTTGCGGGCGGTGTTGTTCGATCTGGGTGTGGGGCAGCGGCCGGTGTTGTTCGTGGCGGTGCATCATTTGGTGGTTGATGGGGTGTCGTGGCGGATTTTGTTGGAGGATTTGGAGGGTGCTTATCGGCAGGCTGCGGCCGGTGAGAACGCCCGGTTGGGGTCCAAGACGACGTCGTTTCAGCAGTGGGCGCATCGGTTGTCTGCCCATGCTGGTGGGGGTGGGTTTGATAGTGAGCGTGGGTATTGGGCCGGGGTGACCCAGGGTTGTGATCCGGTGTTGCCGGTGGAAGGGGCAGGGGCTAACACGGTGGCCTCGGTGGGTGCGGTCACGGTGGGGCTGGATCGGTGGGAGACCCGAGCGTTGTTACAGGACGTGCCGGGGGTGTATCGCACCCAGGTCAATGATGTGTTGTTGGCTGCGTTGGGTGTGGTGTTGGGTCGGTGGATCGGGCGGTCGCGGGTGCTGGTCGATCTGGAGGGTCATGGCCGGGAGGAGATCTTCCCGGAGGTGGACCTGTCGCGCACGGTGGGCTGGTTCACCACGATGTTCCCGGTCGCGTTGGATGTGGATATTGCTGTTGGGGCGCCGTTGGGGGTCTTGCTGCGGTCGGTCAAGGAGCAGTTGCGTGCGGTGCCCGGGCGGGGTCTGGGGTATGGGGCGCTGCGGTATCTGACCTCTGCTGCTGGGTTGGGTGAGCAGGCCGGTGCGCAGGTCAGCTTCAACTATCTGGGTCAGTTCGACTGGTCTGGTGGTGGGGATGAGCAGGGGCTGTTTCGGGGGATGCGGGGTGGGTTGGGGGGTGATGCCAGCCCGGCAGAGACCCGGGCGCATGTGCTGGATGTGGTGGGCAGTGTGGAGCAGCAGTGTCTGGAGTTCACCTGGTTTTACTCGGCGGGCTTGCATTCCCAGGACACCATCCGGGTGTTGGCCACCGACATGCTCACGGTGTTACGGCAGATCATCGAGCATTGCGCGGCGCCGGGTGCGGGGGGGCGCAGCCCGTCGGACTTCCCGCTGGCGGGTCTGGATCAGGCTGGGGTGGATCGGCTGGTCGGGGACGGGCGCGGGATCGATGATGTCTACCCGCTGACCCCGATGCAGGCCGGGATGGTGTTCCACGCCCTGTCCCAGGGGGATCAGGGGGTGTATCTGGAGCAGGCCAGCTCGGTGCTAGACGGGGTGGCCGATCCCCGGGTGCTGGGCGCGGCCTGGCAACACGTGGTCGACCACACCCCGGTGCTGCGCTCTGGGGTGGTCTGGGAAGGCGTGGCGGTGCCCCTGCAGGTCGTGGCCCACCAGGCCAGCGTGGCGGTCACCTACCTGGACTGGACCGCGTTGTCTGACACCGCCCGCGATGACGAGCTGACCCGGTTGCTTCACGCCGACCGGGCTCAGGGCCTGGAGTTGGACACCGCGCCGTTGCTCCGGCTGGTGATCGCCACCCTGTCTGACACCGCGGTGGCGATGGTCTGGACCTTCCACCACGTGCTGCTGGATGGGTGGAGCGTGTTTCAGGTGCTGTCTGATGTGTTCGCCGCCCACGCCGCGCTGGCCAGCGGCCAGCCCCCAGCACTGCTGGCCCGGCGCCCGTTTCGGGACTACCTTTCCTGGCTGTCTGAGCAAGACCACACCCAGGCCCACACCTACTGGCGCCACGCCCTGTCCGGGTTTGACGCGCCGACCTTGTTGCCCTATGACCAGACCCCAACCCAGACCCATGCCACCCGCTCGGCTGCCTGGTCGGCCTGTGAGCTCACCGACCTGCAGTCCCAACACCTGCACCAGCTCGCCCAACACAACGGACTGACCCTCAACACCATCATCCAGGGCGCCTGGGCGCTGTTGCTGTCACGCCACAGCGCCCAGCGCGATGTGTGCTTCGGTGCCACCGTGTCCGGGCGCCCGGCCGATCTGCCCGGCGCCGAGGAGATCACCGGGATCTTCATCAACACCCTGCCCGTCCGCGTCACGATCCCCGACCAGCACACCACGCTGTCCTGGCTACAACACCTACAGACCACCCAGGTCGAGGCCCGCCGGTTTGACTTCGTGTCCCTGGCCCACCTACACACCCTCACCGACCTGCCCCCCGCCACCCCGCTGTTCCACAGCATCGTGGTCTTTGAGAACTACCCCATCAACAACGAGGTCGCCACCACCCACGGCCTGCACCTCCGCGAGCACCACGCCATCGAGACCACCAACTACCCCCTGACCCTGGTCGCCGCCCCAGGCCCACACCTGTCCCTGCAACTGGGCTATGACCCCGACCTGTTCGACCCGGCCACCATCACCCACATAACCCAACGCCTACAGCTACTCCTCACCAGAATCATCGAGAACCCCCACCAGCCAGTATCGCAACTATCAATACTGTCTGAGACCGAGCGGGATCTGGTGCTGCATGCCTGGAATGACACTGATGTGGTGGTGCCGGTCGGCACGGTGTCGAGCCTGTTCGTCGAGCAGGTAGGGCGCGCCCCGCAGGCCATCGCAGTGGTCTGTGGTGGGGTCGAGCTTTCCTACGCGGAGTTGGATGCTCGGGCGAACCGGTTGGCACATCGGTTGATTCGGCTGGGTGTCGGCCCGGAGGGTCGGGTCGGGGTGTTGATGGAGCGCTCGGTCGAATTGGTGGTCGCGGTTTTGGCGGTGGTCAAGGCGGGTGGCGCGTATCTGCCGGTGGATGCGCGTGCGCCAGTGGAGCGTATGCGGCTGGTGCTGGCCGAGGCGGGCGCGTCGGTGCTGATCACCGACGTGGTGCGGGAGCAGATCGCCCGAGAAGCTCACGGCGGACAGCTTGTCGTGGTGGACGCTGATGCGTCTTTGATGGAGGAGTCGGTTGGGGCGCCCGTGGTGGGAGTCTGGCCGGACAGTCTGGTTTATGCCGAGTACACCTCGGGCTCGACTGGTGTGCCTAAGGGTGTGGCGGTACGGCATCGCGACGTGGTGGCACTGGCCTTCGACCGGCGCTTTGCCGGTGATGCTCACCGGCGGGTGTTGGTGCATTCGCCGTTGGCGTTTGATGCCTCGACCTATGAATTGTGGGTGCCGTTGCTTAACGGGGGCCAGGTGGTGGTGGCCCCACCGATTGAGCTTGATGGGAACACGCTGACGCGGGTGATCAGCGAGCATGGTGTGACCGGGCTGTGGTTGACCGCCGGGCTGTTCCGGATCATCGCGCAGGACGCACCGGAGTGTCTGGCAGGGCTGTGCGAGGTGTGGACCGGTGGGGACGTGGTGCCGGCCGCAGCCGTGCGTCGGGTGCTGCAGGCTTGCCCGGGCCTGGTGGTGGTCGATGGTTACGGGCCAACCGAGACCACCACGTTCGCCACCTCATACCGGATGTCGGATGTCGAGTCGGTGCCGGAGCTGGTGCCGATCGGTGCCCCGTTGGACAACATGCAGGTCTATGTGCTGGGTGCTGATCTGCGTCCGGTGCCGCCGGGAGTGCCCGGCGAACTGTTCATCGCAGGTGTCGGGCTGGCCCGTGGATATCTCAACCGGCCCGGTCTGACCGCGGAGCGGTTTATGGCCTGCCCGTTCGGGCCGGCGAGCGAGCGGATGTATCGCACGGGGGATGTGGTTCGTTGGACGATTAACGGCGAGCTGGAGTTCATCGGTCGTACTGATGACCAGGTCAAGATTCGTGGGTTCCGAATCGAGTTGGGTGAGATCGAGGCCATACTCGCCTCGCACCCGGCGATCGGGAACGTTGCGGTGATCGCTCGCCAGGACCAGCCAGAGGTGAAACGGCTGGTGGCTTATGTGGTGGCGGGACCGGGATTGGTTGCGCCGGGTGCTGGGGTTTTGCGGGAGTTCCTTCACCGGGTGTTGCCGGATTAT
>JBOHHF010000307.1:0-1312 GCA_050700495.1 Pseudonocardiaceae bacterium | reverse complement strand
ACCGATGGGAGTTCGTCAGTCCACATCCGGCGGCAATGGCCCTCCACCACGGGGCGACGTCACCACGAACGGTTCTCCGTTGTGGGGTACCCCGGACCGGCGCTGTCCGTCGACCTCGAAGTTGTCAAACTCGACCGGCAACCCGGCGGCGACGGCCACCCGGGGATGATCCATCAGCTGCACGTGCAGGTGCGGCTCGGTGGAGTTGCCGGAGTTGCCGCAGTCGGCGATGTGCTGGCCGGCCCGCACGGAGGCACCGGCCTTGACCCGTACGGAATCGCGTCGCAGGTGCGCGAGCGCCGCATACACCCCGTTGCCGAGATCGAGCACGATGTGGTTGCCGAGGATCCGGCCCGGGCCGAGCAGCTCGCGTACCGTCCCCTCGATGAGCAGGTAGCCGATCCCGGCCCAGGAGTTGCGGCTGCGGTGGTCGCGGGCCCGGTCGCGTACCCGCACGACCACGCCGTCGGCGGGCGCCAGTACTGGCTGGCCGAACGCGGGAAACTCCGAAGGAACCCGGATCCCGAGCCGAAGGAAGGGCGAGGTCTGTCCGGGGGTTCGTGCACCAGGTCCAGCGCGTAAGTCTGGCCGTAGGCGTGCAGTCCGTGGCTGGGCACCCGGTTCGCTGGGCTGTTCAGCGCCACCCACCGGCCGATGACCGGCAGCCGCACCTGCGCCGGTTGCGTGCGGATTGTGCCAAGCACGAAGTAACAGGCCAGCCCGACGATCAGTACCACGAAGCCGACCAGCTCCAGCGGGCCGACATCCGCGAGCAACCCTACGAGGACCAGGAGCACCCCGAGCATCGGGAGCGCTACCCGCACCCGGGCGATCAGCACGTTCATGGGTCTCCTTTCAGGTCACGACGTCCCCGCAGCGACCACGACGAGCAGTGCGATTACCCGCTCGGCGGGCACCTCGTACCGTCCACGACCGAGCCGGTGTACAGCACCGCCCCCGGCTCGGTGACCCGGGCTTTCAGCGCATCAAGAGCCCAGAGCGGGCCGGTCCCTTAGGTCGAGAACCTCGATACGCTGGCTCATCGGGACCTGTCACCACGAACGGGTTGCGCCAGCGATGTCCACAGTGGCCAGCCGACGAACCAGATGACCAGTACGGTCGTCATCCGCCACAGCCAGGTCCACAGCTGCTCGGTGCGCTCTGGCGAATCCACCATCGCGATCATGGCCAGGATCAGCCCGCAGGTGATGGCCCAGGCCAGCGCGAAGCGAGCCCATTGCTGCCACTCGTAGCGTACCCGTTGCGGCCCGCGTTTGGGTGGTTGGTCCGGGGCCGGGCCGCCCGCGAAACG
>JBOHHF010000306.1:0-42565 GCA_050700495.1 Pseudonocardiaceae bacterium | reverse complement strand
TAGTAGGTTCCACAGTGGAACGGCTCGCCGGCGGGGGTGAGGAAACACGTCATCGGCCACCCACCGTGGCCGGTCATCGCAACGGTCGCCTCCATGTAGATGGAGTCGACGTCGGGCCGCTCCTCGCGGTCCACCTTGACGTTGACGAAGTTGGCGTTCATCGCGGCAGCGATGTTCTCGTCCTCGAAGGACTCGTGCGCCATCACGTGGCACCAGTGACAGGCTGCGTAGCCGATGGACAGCAGCACCGGCACATCGCGCCTGGCGGCCTCAGCGAACGCCTCGTCGCACCACGGCCACCAGTCGACCGGGTTGGTCGCGTGCTGCAACAGGTATGGACTGGTCGAGGTCTCGAGCCGGTTCGCCATGTCGGCTATCTTCCCTGTCCTACCTGCGGCGCAGAACCCCCCTTACTGCGACGGTGGCCTGTCACCGGACTTGCCACCGTCGTCGAAGGACTTCGGGACCCGGCGCAGGTGCTTGTTCATCGAACGCACCAACAGTGCCACGGCCAGGAAGAACAGCAGCAGGACCACCAAGCCGACCGGTGCGGCCTTACCGAAGTCCTCGCCCTGTCCACCGGGATCCGGCGCCGGGGAGGGGGATTGGACCAGCTCCAACCCGGTCACGGCCGAAAAGGGAGTCCACAATGCCACCTCCGCCGATGGGGTTGAGATAGCGCAGTGAAGTGCGTCGGCGGTTGACAATGCCGCCTCCGCGGGAAGAAGTGCGTCGGCGGTCGTCAGCAGCAGGGTCACGCGTGTACCCGCTCCCGGACTCCGGAGAACAGATCGTCCTCGGGCACCGTGGTGTCGACCAGCGAGCGAGCCAACTCGTACTCCTCCGTCGGCCACAGCTCCCGCTGCATGGTGTGCGGCACCGCGAACCACCGGCTGGCCGGGTCGATCTGGGTGGCGTGCGCTCGCAGCGCGTTGTCCCGCACTCCGAAGTACTCGCCACACTCCACCTGAGTGGTGACCCGCTCCATGACGTCCGGCACCGACGGGTCCCACTTCACCAGCCACTCGCCGAACGGCGACTCCGCATCGGCAGCGAGCAGCGCGTCATGCAGCAGTTGCATCCTCCTGCGCGAGAAGCCATGCGTGTAATAGAGCTTCAGCGGCTGCCACGGCTCCCCGGCATCGGGAAAGCGATCGGGATCACCTGCGGCGTCGAACGCCAAGACCGACACCTCATGACAACGGATGTGGTCAGGGTGCGGGTAGCCGCCGTTCTCGTCGTAGGTCACCACCACGTGCGGCCGGAACTCGCGGATCACCCGGACCAGATCACGGGTCGGACCCTCCAGGGAAACCGCCGCGAAACACCCCGGTGGTAGCGGCGGCTTCGGGTCACCCTCGGGCAAACCGGAGTCGACGTAGCCCAGCCAGCGGTGTTGCACACCCAGGATCTGCGCGGCGCGGGCCATCTCCTGCCGGCGGACCGCGGTCATCTCTTCAAGGTGCTGGGCCAGATCGGCCGGTGTGAACGACGGGTTCAGGATGCTGCCGCGCTCCCCGCCAGTGCAGGTGACCACCATCACCTCGTGACTCTCTGCAACGTACCGGGCCATCGTCGCGGCACCCTTGCTGGACTCGTCGTCGGGGTGCGCATGCACCGCCATCATTCGCAGCTGCTCCGCCATGGACGCCTGCTCATCCTTCCTCCACCGCCTGTCGGGTCTGCGGCCCAGGCGGTGAGAATGCTGCCGGTCGATCACCGGATACGACTTGCTGAGCCCTTGTCGGGCCCTGGTGGACCCCCTGGGTAACTATTGTCCCCAGAGGGCCGACAGATCCGTGCAGGAGGTGGAACACCGTGGCAGCCCGCCAGCTTCCCGACGGTCGCTACGGATCGCGTCGAGTCGATCGGCGCCGCCGTTGGGCCGCGCCGGTAGGGCTGCTGCTCGCGATGCTCGCCGGCCTGGTGGTGGCGGTGATCAGCTACCGCAACCTCGGCGCCACGCCGGTACAAGGTGAGGCGCTGGGCTTCACCCTGCTGGCCGTCACGCCCGGTACCTATCCAGAGTCCTTCGGAGTGGAACTGCGTCTGAACGTGATGCGGGACGACCCTTCCCGACCCGCCGTGTGCATCGTTCGGGCCCGCTCTCGGGACGGGGACGAAACCGGACGCAAGGAGGCCTACGTGCCTCCCGCCGCCGGCCCGATCGTCCTCACCACCGTGGTGCGCACCTCCCGACCAGCGGTCACCGCCGATGTCTTCGGCTGCTCTCTTGCGGTGCCACCCTACCTAGCGCCGACCCCAGGTTACTGATCCATAAAAGCCTTGCTGAGCAGGCACGATCCAGACTCCGTCACCCGTAAGGCTGAGGCCGGGAAGCGCACATCGTGTTACCGTGGAGGACACGCACGGCCCCGGGGCAGGGCCGTGTTTTTCCGTTCCGGCTGCTGGCCTGCCACGACAGCAGCTCGGAGCGCTCCGCCCCCGCAACCGCGGACGTCGGATCAGACGAGGAGTGATGACCGTGAGCGAAACCGTAACCTGGCTGACCCAGGTAGCGCACGACCGGCTCAAGCAGGAGCTCGATGAGCTGATCGCCAATCGCCCGATCATCGCCGCGAAGATCAACGACGCTCGCGAGGAGGGCGATCTCAAGGAGAACGGTGGCTACCACGCCGCCCGCGAAGAGCAGGGCCAGCTTGAGGCTCGGATCCGCCAGCTGCAGGAGCTGCTGCGGGTCGCCAAGGTCGGAGCGGCCACAGCCGAGTCCGGTGTCGCTGCACCCGGAATGATCGTCACGGTGCGGTTCGAGAACGACGCGGAGACTGAGACTTTCCTGCTTGGCTCGCTCGAGGAAGGCGCACACGGCGATCTGGAGGTCTACTCGCCGAACTCACCGCTAGGTAAGGCGATCATCGGCGCGCACGAGGGCGAGGACCGCCACTATGAGCTACCTAATGGCGGTTTGATGACCGTCGCTGTGGTCAAGGCCGAGCCCTTTCGGAGCTGAGCCCGCTCCGGGGCAGGCCGCCCAGCATCCCCTGAGTTCTCGTCATCCGCTCCGGATGTCCCGGTGCTACCAGCGGCATCGCAGCACACCTTGAGGGTTGCAATGTGCGACTGAGAGTAGCCAAATACTCACTCTATCGGGGGCTGCTTCACCGCTTGTTCACCCTCTGTAGGGAGTATATGGGACATTTGAGTACGCATCATTGCGCAAATGGAGAGCATATCGTCGCACTTAGATCACTCGAACGGCGTATCCCGCTGTCGACTCCCTCGGTTCGCACCGGGGCTGCACCGCGATTCATGGGCAGCGGAGACCAGCTGGTCGATGGCGGTCGCCGATGGTGCTCGACGGCGCCCGGCACGCCACCGTGCGGAGCCCGTGGGTACCGGCAGGCGTCGAGTGACGGTGATCGCGGCGGTGATCACGATGGGATCTGGGCCCTTCGCAGTGGCCCTGACGCTGCCCAGCCTCTACGACCGATCGACCCCGCTGGACGGGCGAGCCGAGGCAACGCTCAAGTCGACGCAGGGACACTTGAACACGCTTGTCGCCCAGCCCAGCCCGGTTCACGTCATCCAGTCCGAGACGGACCAAGCGGAGACGAACCAAGCGGGGGCCAACCAACCGGGGGTCAACCAGGCGGAGACCGGCGTGGCGGGAGCCGTTGAGTCATCCGCGCTGAACCGGACCGGCAGCAACGGTCCTCCCGCAGACCCCTCCCCCACCGTGGTCGCTGACATTCCCGCCAACTACCTCAGCCTTTACCGCGACGCCGCCGCGACATGCCCGGGCCTGCACTGGTCCGTACTCGCGGCGATCGGAAAGCTCGAATCGAATCACGGCCGATCCACCCTGCCCGGCGTGCGCACGGGAGCCAATCCGCACGGAGCCAAGGGGCCGATGCAGTTTCTCCAAAGCACCTTCGACGCCGTGATCGCCCGGAATCCGGTCCCGGCCGGTGGGGCGACCCCGCCGTCAGCGCATAATCCCCACGACGCCGTCCACACCGCCGCCGCCTATCTCTGCGACAACGGCGCCCGCGGGAACCGAAACCTCAATGACGCAATCTTCACCTACAACCATAGCCGCGCCTACGTCAATAAGGTCCTGGACGCCGCCCGGGCTTATGCTCGCGCTACACCGAGCTCCGCAGCACCCGCCAGCCCGTCGCCGGCGGCCAGTCCGTCACCGAGCCCGACGCCTGCGGCCCGTCCCTCCCCGCCACCCGTTGCGCCGCGAAAAGACGACCACCGTGGGTCCTCCGCCGCACTGGCTGCGGTGGCGTTCGCTCGCAACCAGATCGGAAAACCCTACGTGTGGGGAGGCAACGGTAATCCCGGCTACGATTGCTCAGGGCTGACCACGGCCGCCTACGCCGCCGCCGGGATCAAACTGCCGCGCACCGCTCAAACCCAGTACAACCACGGACCACGACTGGCGGCCAGTGCCGCGCTGCAGCCCGGAGATCTCCTGTTCTTCGGGACCCCCCGCAAGATTCACCACGTCGGTATCTTTCTCGGCGGCACCAGCATGATCAACGCGCCTACCTTCGGGCAGAACGTCAAGATCCAAGACTACCGGCGCCTCCGCGACTTCATGGGAGCCTCGCGGCCAGCCAAGTGAACCGGCGGCTGCTCAACGAGGGGAGCGAGTCAGCGCGTCACCTGATAGCCGGCAGCGTCCAGATCAGCGAGCAGCTCCGCTTGGTGTGGTGGCCCCTGAGTCTCCAGGCTCAGTGCGACCGCCACCTCGCCGATCGCGAGGCTACCGGCGATCCGGGAATGCGCCACGTCCACCACGTTGGCGCCCGACTGGCCCACCCTCCCCAGCAACGCGGCGAGCTCTCCTGGCCGATCGGGCACGGTCACCCGCAGGGTCAGGAACCGGCCGGCTGCGCCCAGGCCGTGCCGGATGACGTGCATCAGCAGCAGCGGGTCGATGTTGCCCCCAGACAACACTGCGCAGACCGGGCCCGGGAGCCGCGCGGACGGTTGCAGCAGCGCTGCGACGGCCGCGGCGCCGGCCGGCTCGACGACCATCTTGGTCCGCTCCAGGCACAGCAGCAGGGCCTGGGACAACGCCTCCTCCCCTACCGTCAGCACCTCGTCGACCAGAGCGGACACATGCGCGAAGCTCACCGGCCCCACTTCGGCGACGGCGATGCCGTCGGCCATGGTGTGTCGCTGCCGCAGCCGGACCGGCGCCCCGGCGGCCAGCGATGCGGGCCAGACAGCGGCACGCTCGGCCTGCACACCGATCACTCTCACTTCGGGTTTGACGCCCTTCACGGCGGCGGCGATCCCGCCGACCAACCCGCCGCCGCCGGTGGGGACCAGGACGGTCCCGACGTCGGGCAGCTGTTCGAGCACCTCGAGCCCCACCGTGCCCTGGCCGGCGAGCACGTCCGGGTGGTCGAAGGGGTGGATGAACACCGCCCCGGTGCCGTCGGCGAACTCGCGCGCCGCAGCGATCGACTCCTCCACAACGTCGCCGACCAGGCGCACCCGCGCGCCGTAACCGCGGGTCGCGGCGAGCTTGGGCAGCGCCGCGGTCACCGGCATATAGACCGTCGCCGTCGTCCCCAGCATGGCGGCCGCCAGCGCCACGCCTTGCCCGTGGTTGCCTGCGCTGGCCGCCACCACGCCACGGGACCGCTGGACGGTGGACAGGGCCCGGATCCGGACGTAGGCGCCTCGGATCTTGAACGAACCGGTGCGCTGCAGGTTCTCACATTTGAGGTGGACTTCGACCCCGCGGCGCTGTTCGAGCGCTCGGCAGCGCTTCAGCGGCGTGCGCCGGACGACGCCGTTCAGCGTCTCGCGGGCGGCTCTGATCTTCTCGACGCCGACCAGCTCCATGGTCGGCGATCCTGCCAGTTCCCACCGCTCGATCACCGACCCGTATGACACCTCGACGGGACCGGCATTGCGCGGGGTAAGGTCACAGTTAAATCTCGGGAGGTGGAATGGGTCTCAGTGGCCGCTGGGTGCCGGTCGCGATCACGGCTGGTGTGGCCGCATTGCTGGCCTGCGCCGCCGTCATCACGGCCGACCAGGCGGGTTGCGACGAGCCGGGCAGGTATGTGTCCGCGCCGGGTGGCGTGCAGTTGGTGGGCGGGTGCATCAACAGCGCCGACCTGCCGGTGGCGCCGCCGCCTGTCCAGCGACCCGCGCCGCCAGGGAAGCCCCTGGGTGATTAAGGTCTGTCCCACAGATCTTGGCCCGTCCCTTGACTGCGGTTCGGGAGGCTGCGTGCAGTCAAGGATCCGGCTGTCTTGCCCCGCCGAGCGATCCAGAGGGCACGGCTTAGTCCGAAATGACTGGCGAATCGCTGGTACGGGGGCGGAGTGTTTCGCCGGAGACATCGTGAACTCAAACGGCGCCTATCGGGGCGCAAGGCCCTTGATGGCCTCGGCGAGCCGTGCGACTTCCTCGACGAGACCGGGAGAGTTTGGAGAGTCGGCGGTACTTACGCCGTGTTTGTCCGGAGCATAGGCGCTCTGACCCAGCTCGTAGCGATACCGTCGCCCTTCCTCCTCAGACAGCTTCACTATGTAGTCGTCGAGGTGCTTCAGGTGTGCACCGAGCTCCCCCGACCGGTCCGCTGTGTTGCGATGCCGGGAGGCTTCCCGGCTGAGGTAACCTGCCAGCACGGCGAGCGGCACGGTTGTCGACAACCGCGCAAACTCCCTCCCGAGGGTGTCGGAGTCCGGCGGTGAGAGAAACAGAATCCATGCCGCCAGAACCGTGATCAGCACGAGCAAAAATGCGGCCCCGGCCCGCAGCCAATTAGCGAACTTCCGTTCGGATACTCCGCGGCTGATGAAGAACTCTCCGAGCGCTACCGATCCCGTCTTTTCGCCAGGTTTTACGGATGCTTCTTCAACACGCTCAGCATAGACGAGATCGTATCCAGCCAGCCCGTCGTCCACCTCGCGCAGGATGTCGCGCGCACGCTGCCACACATCCCCTTCACAGTCATCGGCTACAATTCTTTCGTAGACTTCGATAACTTCCTTCATCTGCTGCAAGACGCCAGCCGCCGACGTCCGTAACCTACCGTCAGCGAAGTCGCCACTTCCAACACGACTGATCGCGACGAAGTCCCGCCGGAACACAGTCATCACCTCTTTGAGCACGACAACCTTATGTACATACTCACGCCGGGTCTCGAGGACGCTCACGAGCTGCGGGAACGCTTCCGTCTTAGTCTTGGAAAAAAATCCCTCTACAACCCGGCTCAGCTCCTTGGCGTTCCGAAGCTCGGCCGAATCCGACTCCGAACCCGGCTGGGCCAGCACGCGACACACATCATCCAACACCGCTGCCCCCACATTCTCCAGTTCCTCCTCGTCGCCAGCGCCGGACGGGAGCCGACGATTCTCCTTCGCGTAGTTGGACAGCGTCATTTTGTCGACCTTACTTGATCGCGTGATTATCGACCGGACGGGCAGTTGGCAACCTAGTCACGATACAACCACCTCAACATGTAGGCGCCATATGATCCACCCATGCTCTTGCTCCCCCGATTCTTGTCGGCCGGTCCGCAGTCCCCACCTTTGGACTCATCCACTTTCGAGCCATTGAGTCCCACTCGAAGATTTTCAGCAGGCCGGCGGGGAAGATCGACGTCGACCCGATCACGGTTTGCATCCTCGAGCATGTCGCTAACCGCCTCCCGGTTCGCGTTTCTCTTGACCCTCCGGCGCACATCTGCCTTCGGAAGCACGACAGGCACCATATGGAAGGCAACGTAGAGAAGTACCAATAGGACGAAAGATGTGATTTCATGAAGAATATATCTCACAAATGCACCCGGTCGAGCCACCGGCCTATCATCTATCGGACTGCTCTCAATCCGACTTAATTCATCCTTCAGTTTGGCGAGTTCCCTCCTCGTTTCGTCGAGCTCTGCCTGGTCAGCAGCCACCACTCGATCGATGCGCGTCCTTGCCCCCTGCCTGGCGTTGTCCAATTCACGCGTCGCCGCGTCCCGTTCTCCTTTCAAATCATCGCGCCTCTGCCGCTTGGGCTCCGACGCATAACCCACGCCCTTGTCTTTGGTGCCACAACTGCCATCAAGTTCACATAAATACTCCTTCTCCGATTTATCGAACTCATCCCTCGCGCGCCGGTAAGACTCGAGAAGCGGAGACACAGCGAGGTCTTCGTCAACATTCGATCTGACTGAGGCGTCCACCCTATCCTGGAGTTCCGTTACTCTCTCCCCGAGACCGCGAATCTCCGCTTTTTCCGAGGCGATTAGCTCTTCTTTAAGCGCCTTTTCCTGCTTCACGAGAAAATCTCCGCGAAACTCCTTCATGGTGGCCGCAGCGGAAAGTATGACACCGAAGATCACCGCCAGCGCCACCACCGGATAGAGGTCGATCAGCCTACGAAGAATCTTGTCTTGGCCAGGCACTCTCGTGACATACATTAGATTCGCGAGCAATGTGACGACACCGGCAACGATTCCACCTAGGATGGCCCACAGCACCGCAACGTCGAACGCCTGATTCAGCCCATAAGCCAGCGCCACCGCTGTGACACCCGCGAAGATGACCAGTATGACGGCGTACGAGCGTGAAACTAACCAACGCTTCTTGAAGTCGACCTGCATGACGGCTCGCGGGGCCGAGGCGAGCCAGGACTCCTTGCCGCGTGGGCCACTCCCGTCTACGGCACGATCCGGCCCACCGCCCGACGCTTGCGCGCCCGAGCTACCGGCTTCCCTGTCCACCCCAGATCCCCCCTCTGCCCTGCCGGGACGACGCACCTCCCAGGAGAGGGTTCATCTCGCTGGGGATACGGCCGCGTCCGGTCAATGGTCGACGTGAGCCGCTCATCCGGATCGTCGCCGCTTAGGCCAAGAGTGTTACAAACAGCTTGCCCGTCTCGGACGCGCCCCAGTCATGCAGATAATCTCGCGCTTACCGCTCCACAGCCCTTAAGTGCACTGAGGGACCTCAGGTCATCCGGTGATCTTGAAGATGACAGCCTTGGCATCCGGCGGATTCTGGAGCGCCTTTTTCGTATCCAGGGCCATGTAGTAGCTCTGCTTCACCTGTGGGTCGACCTCGACGACAAGAATCTCGAATCTTTGCAGGCTGGCCACAGGTTGAGTCAGCGGTATCTTTGCACAGATCCACTCATGTGCGTCGACTTTACACTCCCCTTGTGGATAAATCTCATCTTTACCAACCGCCCGAAGTAGCAGAAACACCGACGAACCCTCGACAGCCCACGAAGGCGCACGAATTACCAGGTCATTCGTAGTGACACCACCGGACACCTCGGTAATGCCGCGCTTAGCGGGATCCTGCCCTGCGGGGGCACTTGCCGGATCAGATGACGTGGCTGGCGCGGCCTGATTCCCAGCGCTGTTCGATCTCGCCACGGCGGTTTCTGCATCGACGGAATACCTGCCTAATACGAAGAATAGTGGCACCAGCAGCACGAGCCCGACGGCCGCCGCGAGCGGCCATCGACGTTGGGCCAGAACCGACATCACTGCGCCGAGCGGGCCAGCCTCCGCCGGCTCTCGCGGAGGATACCCATAAGGTGATGTGCCGGCGAGGTCGCGCGTCGATTTTTTTTGCTCCCGCCACCGGGCCGCCAGTGCTGGATCGACGAGATCCGACTGGCCATGCGCGTCAATCTCTTGAACCAAGCCATTGACAAAGAAGGCGGGCGCAGCCGGATGCGCGACAATCTGAACAGCGAACGCCGCAGCATCGCGATCAGAGAGGTCACGACCGTCCAGGCCAAAAGTGACGACGCGAAACCGCTGCAAACGATCGAGCCCATTTTCAATCACCGGGCGCCATCCCGTGATCATGACGACTATTCTCAGATAGTCATCGACTCCGAGGAGTCTTCGAATCTCGGCGCGTTCCTCGAGCGTCCGCCCGAGCCGCCCGAGCGTGTCCAGTCGCCAGTCGAATCCATGCTCATCTTCGGCGCGAAGCAGGTCGATTTCCCTCTCGAGCCATTTCGAGCCGGATCTGTGACCAGCCGGCGCTTGCGGTGTCGGGGAATGTCCCACTGTTCCTTGTCGCCGCTCTTGCGGATACCCATTGGAGCCAGCCTGGTGTTGCCGATGGTCCGACATAAGCTGATCCGACATAGGCTGGTCCGACGTGCACTCCCGTTCTCGTTGTTCGGGTTGCCCCGTAGCGGACACCGCCGTCTTCGACACCGACACGGAGATCGAATTATTGAACTCAGGGACCAGCGGTTCACGAGCAATAAAGCGCTGAACGAGCAGCTCCGACCATTCATTGGCGCCTGGAATAACAGCGTCATCGCGGCGGACATCGACGATTACCCGCGTCGCAACCCCCCTTCCGGTGGGCCTTCCTGGCATGAAGAGAATCTCCGGAACATTGGGGATGCTGTCAGCGTCTTCGATCTCGTAGGTCGAGAATGTCCATCTTCGGCTTATTTCACATTTCTTCGTCAGGTACTCGTCCCCGATGTACACAAGTGCCCAGGTGAGTGCCACCCTGTGGTCGTCCGGGCAACCGATAATCGTAAGTGGCTTGTCGCGGGCGTCGATAAGCTTGCCGAGAGTCCGTCGAAGTAGCTCAGGCTTGCCCGTAGCTTGGTCTCGCAGCTCAGCGCAGGCGTCCCCGGCGAGGCTCGCCAGTTCGCGGCCGATGATGGGCGTCGGAACGGTATCCGCTGCGCGCTGCCAGTCGAAGCCGCTGTCCAGACCAAGTGCCACTGGCGCGGTCAGCACGTCAATCGAACCGATGAGCGCATGAGCGTCGCTACGCCCCAGTGATCCGCCGGCCGCCCATCTCCGCAAGACAACTGCATGGCTGCCGAACCGATAGTAGGACAGCGCCTTTCCCGGCAGGGTTGTCTCCGCTTCCCAGGGAAGCAGTCGCACGTGCTTCTCAAGCTTCCTCTGCCACGATGAAGCTTCGCCGTCAGACGTCATCGAGTGCGCCACGACCGCAACACCCTCGCCGCCCTTCAAGCCGAGCAAGATCTGGTGGACAAGACTGGGTTCACCGTCGTTCATCTAGAACCCTACTTTCCCAGCTTCAGGTCCGCTGATCACTCCGACCATCGCGAGTATTGTCACGAGCGGCTGCATGACACGCATCGGCCGCACGCCCCGAGGAAACTCGGACTTGCCCACGGACACGTCACCGCCACTGGCGGACACGAAATGCAAGGTGCACCGCGAGAATATCTCGAACGGCGCCAGTGACGCGGTCGTGCCCTGCTGGTACAAGTACGCGAAGGCATCGCGGCTCTCGGCACGTATCAACGAAGCGTCGAGCGTCCGCTCGGTACGACGAAGCCACTTGTCGGCCGGAGACAAATAACGCAGCCGGTCAGCCTTGGTCAGCGCGACGGCGGCGGGTATTGCGGCGGCTTCCGCTTCGGTGTGAACCGCTCGGACCCGTTCCAGTGCTAGGGTGAATGCCCGGTTTTCGCCCTGCGTCAAGCTGTTCCGCTTCACGTTCGCCCGTTCTTCGAGGTCGAGCGGATCCTCCATGGCATGGGCGAAGATCAACGCGTTTGCTCCAATGAGAAACCGCCCACCCCGGCCGCTGCTGGCAGCGCTCTGCAAGTCCTCTCCCGCCACGTCGAAGAACGTCACAGGACGTACCAGGCCACCGCTACCGCGCAGGAGCAATCCGTCTGCGTACTCCAGTACGTTCCAGTCGGTGGCGGGAAGCTGGAGACCTTGTTCGAATCGGTCGATGAACTTGCTGCGGAACTCCTGATGGCGTAGGAAGTCCAGGGCCGACACGGTCAGTCCGTAGGGCGCAAGCCCACCGGCGTGCGCCTCCCGAATCATCGCGGTGAGCAGGTGGGTCTTGCCCGATTCGGGCGCGCCAATCAGGCCCACGACCAAGGGATCCCCGTAGGTGGCATAACTCGCCGGAAGGTAATGCTCCGGTGCATCCCCGGATGGATTCGGACAACGATGATACCCGTTGCGCCGCGCGGCGGCCTGCTTCGCCGAGTCCAGACCGCTGATGTCGATCAGTTCGTACTGCCTTTCCGCATCGTCGTACAGCCACACCTCGCCGATGTCGATCCATTCGAACGTGTCCATGCAGGTCGGGCAACGGACCATGCACCCCGCACCGCTGGCCGTCACCGGAACACCACCAGCAGCACCACGACCGCGACGACCAGCAGCAGAAATACGCCGACCACAACCGGCATCGGTGTGCGGGCACCATTCGCCGAGGCCGCCGAACCCGGCGACAATACCTCGTGATCTTGCGGAGATGTCACCAGATGCTTACGCGCGATGATCTGGTCGAAGAAGTGGCGTCCTGGTGCGAGCGCGGCATCCGGATCGCGAGCGTTGCTGACGGAATCCGCGATGCCCAGCCGCGCCAACAGGTCCGTTGCGTGTGGCCGGGCGGTAGCCGTGTCTGCGAACACACCCTGCAACAGAACCTGGACCTGGGTGGGAAGATTCTCTGATCCATTGGTGTAAGGGCCGACCGACAACTGGCGGATGACCATTCCAGCGCCCCACATATCGTCGCGCACGTCGGCCTGTCCGGCGCCTTCGACCTGTTCACGCGACAGGCCATAAATCGTGCTCACCGGGCGGCGCGGATCGCCCTGTCGCAGCGCGCGCTCGAAGTCGACCAATTGCAGGGTCCGGGCTTGGCTGTCCCACCGCAGCGAGGCAAGCCGCACCGCTCCGTGCACCACGCCGGCGGCCGCGGTCTGCTGCAGCGTCCACAGCAGGGAGATCGCGAACTCACGCAGCTCATCGAGCTCGAGTCGTCGGAAGACGAGCGGCACCCCGCAGTAGGGCTCGAGCAACACGAACGGCTCGGCGACATCGACGTTGTACCCGACCGCGGCGGCGAGGCGGCCGGGATTGCCCGAGCCGCCGTACATCTGCCCGAGCCTGGTGCTGGCTCGGATCTCGGCGTCCAGCAGGTCATACGAGCACGCGTCGCGCTCACCGACATGCTCCGGCACCCATTTCTGGATCATACTGACGTTGGCGGGATCGGTGACGATACGTGCTGGCAAGGCCGCGCCGGGCAAATGCAGCTCGTTGCCGATTTCCAACTCGATTTTCCGTAAAACACCGCCGAGGTCGCGGTACCGCACCGCCTCCCATGCGCTCATGAAAAGCCCCCACCTTGCTCGGTGCACATCGCTGCCGACCGCAGCGGCAGCAGTCGCAGCGCCCCGGCCAGCTCCGCACTGTTTACCCACACCACCTGCAGGCTCTGGGGGCCATCGCCACGATGTGAATGGTCGGGCTCAAGGATCGGGCGCACTGGCTCCGGCGCGAACCGGACCATGCTCGGCTCGCCGTAGCTGCTGAGGTCGCCCAATTGGTGACCGCTGCACAGCTGCACCATGTCGTCGGCGCCCCGAACCCGCACCGCCTCGCGGGCGGCGGGCGACTCCGACCACATCCTGACCAGCAGCTGGGAGCGGAGACCGCTGTCGGTCTCGGGGGTCGGTAGCGACATCAGCCCCGCGCGCAGGATGTGCGCGTCATACTCGGCCAGCAGGCGCTGGGTGCGCCGAGTGTAGGTCCCGGTGTCGGTGCGGCGGCCCAGCTCCATGGCTTGCCAGGCCGGCGCAAGCGCGGATGCGGACAACGAAACCAGGTCCTCTCGCACGACGGCGAGCAGCTCGGCTGGCAACGCACGCGGAATCCCGCCGGGTACGATCTCCGAGTCGTCCGGAGGGGCTGGGTGGGGTTGTGCGGGCTGCCGCGTGCTGGCGTGCTGCACCGCTTGGGAAATCTCCAACAGGCCGTCGGCCGCTTCGTTCAGCGCCCTGGCGACAACCCGGTTGCGCTCGGAGGGCTGCCACTCTCTGCTGACGACCCCGTGCGCGAGATCGCTCATCTGCTGGACGGCGGCGCTCAGCGCGGGCAGTGCAAGTGCGTTGACCAGGCGTTTGGCGGATCTCCGCCAGCTCAGGACCACGACCACCACGACCACCACGACCGCCACGGCGATGAGCACCTGTCTTGTCAGAGAGGACTGCGACAACGAGCCAACGACGCGCGTGGCGGCCACCCCCCCAGCAACGCCCAACAGCCCGATCAGGAAGTAGACCACGAAGGCCGGCGCAGCCCCGTCGAGCCCACGCTCGCCCTGCGGGCGTGGCCAGTGGGCGAGCAACAGCCAGCCAGGCAATGCCCACGCGAGCGCGACCGCCGCGCCGAGCACCCAGGCCAGCGGGCCACTCGGCGCGGCGAAGGCCACGACGGCACAGGTCAGGGCGACCAGAGGAAGAGCAATCACCGGAATCGGCCAACGCCGCGACGCGGGGAACTCCCGCTGCAACGGACCCATCAGGCGCAGTTGTTCCAGTTCGTTCGGGCAACCCTGGGGTTGCTTCGCGGTCGCTTCGCGGCGCAACTGGGTGCCGAGTTGAGGCAGCGACGGCTCCTGTGAGAGCCGCCCATGCACCGCGGCGCGCAACCCTTCCGCAACGGCGGGCGGCGACAGTGGAAACGGCTGCTGGACACCCATCTCAACGACTCGGGCCACTGAGGTGTCGCCCCTGCGCAGCTGGCCGTCGATCCGATACAGCAGCTCGCCGAGCGCGTTGCGGTACTGCTCGGCCGCCTGTCCCGCCCCGGCAACCGCGGAGGCGAGTGACGGGCGGGAGTGGTCCGATCCGATCAACAGCCGAGGGGAACCGAGCGCACGGGTAAGCTGGTCGGCCTCACCGAGCTGCTGATTCGCCTGCTTCCTTGCGATGTCTACCGGCGAGGACGGCATCAGTACCGCGCCGGCCGGCTGCCGTGGGTCCACCCCTAGCCGGGCGATCGACTCCCGGAGATCGACAGGCATCGGTTGTTCCGGCCACACCGTGGTCAGCTCACGTACCGCCGAGGCTCTCGCCTCGGCAAGCTCGTCGGGGCTCGTCGCGCCGGAGAACAGCACAAGCCCGGGGTTCGCCGCGCGGCCCGGCAACTCGCGAACCTGATGCCGAACGGCGTCGAAGACCTCCGGGACCTGCAGCGCGAGCAGGAGCTGGTCGAGGCTGATCCGTCGGCCGGAGCCGATGGGACGCGGCTGGTCCCTGGCTGAGCCCCACATCACCCCGTGGACGTCACCGATCCAGAGCACGACCCCGCCGCCGTTGGGCAACACACCCGGGATGCGCAGGACAACCGGGTCCCGCGCCCCGTTCCCCTCCGGTGCCACCGCCGCCTCGCCGACAGCGAGGCAGATCACCCCTGTGACTTGCCGATCCCCCACCAGGGACAGGTAGACATCCCAGTGGTCGAGCAGGAACGCAGCGTTGTCCAGCACGATCACCCGACCCACCATCGCCGGGGGCTCACCACCGGACCAACCACGCAGGTCCAGCAGCCCGACATCGGACAGCGAACCTGTGGTCACTGGTTCGCTCGCTTGGTCACATCAACCCGCCCATCACCCTCCGAGCGGGACATGCCGTCCGCACGCTCGACGCCGTCAAGTGCCCGTACCGCGCGCGGCAACAGCTCGAGGGTCTTCGCCGTACCGTCAAGCCTGCGCCCCAGGGCCGCCGGCAGGTCCGTCCCCCAGAACTTCGAGAAGATTCGTAGCTGCGGGTCGTTGCTCAACACCGGATCGCGCTGTGCCTTACGGATCTTGTTCAGCTCGTTGTCGTCCAAGCACACGATCATGTTGAACTCCTCGGCCGGCGGGCTGGGCGAGGTGGTGAGATGATCCGGCAGGGCTTCCATCAGCCGTTTGGCGAGGTTTCGACGGACCGCTCGGTCATCGGCCAGCAGCCAGCGTTCGTACGCCTGCAGCAGGCTCGCCCACGAGGACAGCTCTCCCAGCGGCGAAAGATCGAGCTCCATCTTCACCGCCTCCAGGGAACCGAGATCGACCGAGACCGAGATCGGGCTGGATGGTGCGCCGACAACCTGCAGCTGCCCGTTCCAGGCCGCGCACAACAGCCGGTGCAAGACCTCCGCGCAGTCGCGATCAGTCATCACCAGGTAGTCCGAGTAGGGCCCAAGACGCTGGCGCCACGGCAGGGCGTCGGTGGCCTTGTCGTGGCGCAGCGCCTCCGACCACAGCTTCATCACGCCCCGGACCTCGGGCACCTCGGTGATCCCCATCGACGTGCGCATCAGCACGACGACCATGGAGTCCGCCTGGATAGCACGGAACTCAGGCTCGTCGATCAAGTCGACGGGCAACGGGACCTCGCGACGGAGGAAGTCCTGTAACTCACGATCCTCCTCCAGCGCTGGGTAGGTGAACAGCACCTTCAGCTTGGCATGACCTTCGGGGGCAAATCCGCCGGGCACCAGCTCGGCCAGCTTCTGCCTGAACTGGCGCAGGTCGACGTCGGAGACGCTGCTGTCGCGCCGCTGCGCGGCGCTGGCCAGCAGGTCCTCCATGCGCGGGATCAGCGCGACTCGGTCGCGGTTGCGCGGCCGGATCCGCTCCGCCACCGCTTCCTTGATCTTCTGCCGGACGACGGCGACCGCCGCCTCTGGGCTCTTGCGACCCGCGTCATAGGCGACCGACCAGCCCTCCTGACCGAGGATCTCCCGCAACATCTCCCCTTCGCGGGCATTCACACCGAGGCGGGCGCTATAATCTTGCTTCAACCTTTCGAAGACGACGTCGTAGAAACCCGCGACGCCTTTGTCCTGGGGTGGCAGCAGGTACGAGACTCCGACCCTTGGCTTGTACAGCTCCTTGGAGCGGACATCGAACTGCTGCGGTTCGCTTCGCGCATATGCGTCGAACGCCTCCGACACCGCGCGAAACTCTGCCCCGAACTCGTCCCACACCCGTTTCCACAGTCGGTAGCTGTCCCCCCAGGCCATATTCCAGATCTGGCGAGAGCGCCATGCATACCAGTCGTCCTGCGCCCTGCACACTTCCTGGACAGCCGGATCATCCCATTTCAGTCGGGAGACGAAGCGTTTGGGCAGGTTTTGCGGCTGCGGCGGCCCGGCGACGTTAAAGCCGGACGGGGCGGGAGGCGGAATGCGGTAGTTCTCCAGCAGATTACCGAAACCATCCTTGTCCAACTGGTCGACGAGCTCGCGGTGACCGAAGAGGATCCGTTGCAGGTGGAACAGGTCGACATGCTGCAGGAGCTGGCGGCTTGCGCTCACGGGATCGAAGTTCTGCGCCCGCTCGGCAACGGGTTCGGCCAGCTGCGCGGGCATCGCGACGATGTTGGCGTCGATTGCCCGGGCGCGCTCGCTGAGCCGGCGGATCACTGCTTCCCGACCGATCGAGCCTTGGCCCTCAGGAACGCGAGCCACCGGTTCGGCGTGTCGCAGCCGCTCCAGGCCTGATCCGACAAGGAACCGCAGCAGGTGCTGTGCGTTCTTCTCCGCCGGTCCGAACGGCTCAGTCAACTGGGTCACCGCCCTGGCCAGCAGTCGTGAGCTGACAATGTCGGTGAGCTCGAACAGCGGCGTGGTCAGCGCCGCCACCGAACTAGCCGAAACGCCGCGCCGTCCGACGCCGGTTTCCGCCGTCTGATATCTCTCGACGGACTTGTTGATGAAACCATCGGCGAAGGACTGGTAGGTGTTGCTACTCGACACCTCGTCCTGATCCTCGTCGGTCACGCCGGCCCCGACGAGCGACAACATCAGCGACACCATGGAACGGGTGAGATCGTCGCGTTTCACTCCACCGACCGGTCGGCCGAACAGAAAAGCGGTCTGCACAGTGTTGGGGTTGAGCTTGACTGACTCCCTCGGCGGGGGGTAACGCACTGCCACGGCATTGTCGTAGCCGCTACTGGTACTGACCCGCTCGGGTGAGCCCTGCGCGTTCTGGTCGTCGATAAGCCGGAACAGGTCGACCAACGCCGAGCCTGCGTTAAGCTCGGCGGGACGGCCCCCCCCCTTGCCGTCGTCGAAGGCCGATGGCATGAGCACGAGCGGATAGATCTGGAACTGCTTGTGACCGTCCTGTAGCACGGCCCCGATCAGGTGGAGGTAGTCGTAGAAGATCCCGCTGCCCGTGCCACCGGCAACCGAGAACACCACGAACACGGTGACCGGGTCGACTCGCTGACTACGGTTGTCGCTGACGATATACAGATCGCCGGCCGACTCGTTGATATCGGCGAGAGCGTCCTTGATGCCTTTGACCGCTGTGTCGGCATTGCGCCGTAGCGTCTCGAATAACACGGCCCGGCCGACCGTCGGCAACTGACCGGCACCCGCATGCAGCGGACCGATGCGGGGATCACTCACCTTGGGCGGCAGCCAGGCGATCTCCTCGTCACGGAGGTTGAGCCGCAGACTCTGCGCCACCTCGGCGGAGTTGGCCAGTCGAGCCGGCACGAGGTCAGTGACCGTCCGCATGGTGCGCTGCGCCGCCACCTCATGCTCGATGCCGGGAATGACCTCGCGACGCACCCGGGCCAACTCCGCTGAGCTGAGGTCGGCATAGACGAATTGCAGGCACGAGGGCAGCTGGTAGGGCAGGTAATCGCGCCCCCGCATGCGCTCCAGCAGCCTGGTCCCGTCCGGACCGCATAACTCCTCGCGCAGCCGCCGCTCGAACTCGGCACCGACCTTGCAGCCAGTTCCCCCAAGTCCGACGAACAGCATCGGCTGATAGATCCTCATCGTGGCATGATCCTTACTGTCACAGGTTGCGCCAGGGGTCGTTGGGGTCTTCCCAGCTGCCGTAGCCGGTCCGGTTGGGGCTCGACCGCGACGGGTGGTCAGGCAACGACGGTGGGTCACCCGGCGGGGCGAGCGGCGGTACGGCGTTGCGCTGGGTGGTGTCGGACCGCGGCACCTCGCCGCCGAAGGCACTGCTCACACCGGGGCCGCCGGCCGGCTGCGCCGAACCGCCTGCGCCGCTGAATGCATCCCAGCTGCCCGCCACCGGGGGCACCGCTCCGACGCCCGCCGCCGCTCCTCGTCCGTTGGCGGACCGGGTCCTGTCGTCGTACACCACGAGGGCGAGATCGGATCGTACTGGGCGCGCCTCGCCCGGCCGGATGGCGGGAGACGGACCGTAGGCCGGCGTGAGAGTCAGCTCACCGCCGGCACGACTCAGTTCATGAGCGCTCACATCCGAGTGATCGGCGTGTTGCAACCGCGGCGCGGTGAACCCGTCATCGTGGATGACAAACCGGAACACGTTCGCATTGGCGTTGAGCGGCGTGAGCTCGTGCAACGCCATCCCACCGCACTGCAGCTCAACCCGGAGCCCGGCGACAGTCCGGCGCTTGCGGGCGGCCCGAAGTCGGGTGAGGAAAACCAGCACGCCCAGCACCGCCAGCGACGCGAGAACGATCCACAGCCACAGGAACCGCATGAAGAACGTGGGTGGCGGCGCCACGTCCCTGGCAATCAGCTGCTGGGCCACCACGAACGACGTGTCACTGTCGTCGACCGCCTGCAGCAGCACCTGGTTTCCACCGGTCAGGGTGTCGGTGCCGAACTCGACCGAGAAGGGAACTTTCGCCGTGCCGGAAGCGGGAACCTTGATCGTCGGCGGGTTTACCCTGGCGACCGTGCCGGGGCCGAACTCGACGAGCTGCAGGCGCAGCGTGCGCTCCTGGCCGGACTTGTTGTCGATCGATGCCTCACCCGGTACCGACCCACCCGGCACGACCGTCGCGTCAGTTCCGGTGAGCCGGAGCTGACCCTGTAGATCCGCAGGTTTCGCCCGCACCGTCGTCGCCAACACGCGAGTGTCGCCGCCGACGCCGATGCCGGTCACGGTGCCGGTGAACGTGAGGCTGCCGGCCGCGCTCTCGGGCACCCTGAGCCGGGCGGTGAACGTGCCGTCGCGGTCGTCGTCGGTGAGTGCGGCGACCTGCTCGCTAACGCCGTTCGATTCGGTCAGAGACAACCGGAAATCAAGACCGCTGAGCAGGCTGGCATCGGTAATCGCGGTGCGCCGCGCGCGCACCTGCATCGCGACTTCGACCTCCTGCCCAGCGGCAGGTTGCGGTGGGGTCACCGTGAGCACGGCGTTCACCGCGCCCTGGAAGAGCACGGTAGCTGCCACATCACGCGGCGGGATGTCTGATGTCGACTTCAGCCGAACGGTCCACCGCCCAGGTACCGGATCGACGATATGCAGCGATTCGGTCTCGGTACCCTGGCCGGCGAACTGGAAGGTCGAGTCGCCCGATTCAGTGCCCGAGGCTGTCTTGTTATTCGGGTCGATGTACTCCACCTGAACCCCGGGGTGGCGCTTGTAGACCAGAATCGAGCTGTCGCTGGCAATTGCCGGGATGTCCACGGTGAGGTCGACGATGCCTGCCTTAGGCAGTGACTGGGTGTCGATGGCGCCCCCACCCACGCAGCCTGCGGACTTGTACGCCTCGATAATCGCGCTGGTCAGCGCTGTCAGCGTCGCCAGGTTCTCGATCACTCTGGCGGCGGGCTTGGCAGCTGTGGGCGTGCACGGGGTACCCGCCTCAAAAGCCTGGAGCTTGTCCAGAGACACCTCACGACCGAAGCCGAGTGGCCAGACCTGCGCGCCGATCTTGCGGAGGTCTTCCAACACGCCGGGGATCTGGTCCCGAGCCGCTTGGTCCCGGGCCTCCGGGCCGAGGTCACGACCGTAGGCCGGGCTGTCCTGGACGTCGAGGTTGCCGTCGGTCAGCAGGAACACGATCTTGGCTGCCTGGGTGCTGTTGGAGAGGAAGCCCACCGCCTGTCGCAGCGCCGCTACGTGGTCGGTGTGCGAGCCCTCGCTTGGCTTGCGAGCATGAACGCCGTCGATGCAACGTGCCAGGATGTCGCGGCTCTGTCCAGAGTCGACCTTGGTCGGCGGGCAGCGGGTGATCGCGGCGGTCTGGCCGGGCGAGCCGTCAGAGCTGCCGAATCCGACCACCGAGACAGTCGTGTCCCGGGCTACAGCTCCGAGTCCAATCGTTCGGGCCGCCTCCTTCTCGTGGGCAACACCGTCGGCGCTCAAGCTTCCGGACTCGTCGACCAGCAGGACGATCTGTACCGGCGGCAGTTCCGGGGGCTCGTCGGCCAGTAACCGAAGCCAGACGACCGATGGCCCCATGGCCGCCGCGGAGATCGCCGACACCAGAGCCAGAACGATGAACAGGCCTAGCGAACGGTGACGATACCGGCCGGTGCGGCATCGCATTCGAACAGCAGGGCTACCACCCCGTGTCATACTCATCCTCGCTCCCGGCCGTCGCCAAACCGCATTGCCCGCACCAAGGAGTTCGCGAGACGGAAGCAGCGCGTTACTCGACTGTCACTGCCACGCCACGAGCGCAGATCGGTACGATTCGGTTATTAGGATCATATCGGGACGCTGCCGAGCTGACCCCACTGGCCGCCGAACACGGTCATTCGACGTGGCCGCGCATCAGGATCGGGTAACGAGAACTCGCGCTAGCCCAGCGCGGCCAGGAGATCCTCGATGAGGTCTTCGACGTCTTCGATGCCCACCGACAGCCGGATCAGCTCGGCGGGGACTTCCAGCTGTGATCCCGCAGTGGAGGCGTGCGTCATCCGTCCCGGGTGCTCGATGAGGGATTCCACTCCGCCCAGCGACTCGGCCAGGGTGAACACCCGGGTCCGGGCGCACACGGCCAGCGCCGCTTGAGTACCACCGCGGACGGTGAACGAGACCATCCCGCCGAACCGGCGCATCTGCTTGGCGGCGACCTCATGACCGGGATGGGTGTCCAACCCGGGGTAACGGACGCCGAGGACCTCAGGGTGCGCCTGCAACGCGGCGACGACCCGCTCGGCGTTGTCGCAATGCCGCTCCATACGCACTGCGAGGGTCTTGATCCCGCGCAGGGTCAGCCAGGCGTCGAACGGCCCGGGCACCGCACCTGCGCCGTTCTGCAGGAAGGCCACCTGCTCATCAAGTTCGCCATCGTCGGTGACCAGGGCACCGCCGATGACGTCGGAGTGCCCGCCGAGATACTTGGTGGTCGAATGCAGCACCACGTCCGCGCCGAGCCCGAGGGGGGTCTGCAGGTAGGGCGAGGCAAAGGTGTTGTCCACCACCAGGCGGCCACCGGTCTCGTGCGCGACCGCGGCCAGGGCCCCGATGTCGGCGATGGACAGCAGCGGGTTGGTCGGTGTCTCGCACCACACCAACCGGGTGGTCGGCCGTACCGCGGCGCGCACCGCGTCCACATCGGACAGCCCGACGGCGGTGTGCTCGATCCCCCAGTGCCGGAACACCTTGTCGATCAGCCGAAACGTGCCGCCGTAGGCATCATCGGGGATGACGACGTGGTCACCGGGCCGGCAGGTCGCGCGCAGCAGCGCATCGGTGGCGGCCATCCCGGACGCGAAGGCTCGCCCGTACCGACCGCCCTCCAACGCGGCCAGACAGGTCTCCAGCGCGGTGCGGGTGGGGTTGCCGGTGCGGGCGTACTCGTATCCCTCGCGCCGCCCCCCCACGCCGTCCTGGACAAAGGTGGACGTGGCGTAGATGGGCACGATCACCGACCCGGTATGCGGATCTGGATCTTGGCCGGCATGGATGGCACGGGTGGAGAAGCCTGTCACCTCGTCAGCCTACGGTGGGCTGTTGCCGCTGCGATCTTCGGCTGCACCCTCGACCGGATCACCACCGTGCCGACGATCTTGTCTAGCGGATCCGCCGTGACCTCAGCGCTGGGCCAGGAACCCGAGCACGTCTTGGCGGGTGACCACCCCGGCCGGTTTGCCGTCAATAAGGATCATTGCGCCGTCGGCGGCGGCCAATGCCTGCATCAGCGATCCGATCGATTCACCGCCGCCGATCGTCGGCAGCGGCGCAGCCATGTGACCCTCGATCCGGTCCGCGAGTTGCGCATCACCGGCGAACAAGGCCTGCAGCAGGGTGCGCTCATTGACGGCACCGATCACCTCGGCCGCCATTACCGGTGGCTCGGCGGCGACCACGGGCAGCTGGGAGACCCCGAACTCGCGCAGGATCGCCACGGCGTCGGCGAGCGTCTCATTCGGATGGGTGTGCACCAGCTTCGGTAAGGCGCCATCCTTGCCGATCAGCACATCGGCGACGGTCGCTCCGGAGGAGTCCGGCGGCAGGAAGCCGTAGGAGGCCATCCACGCGTCGTTGAAGACCTTGCCCAGATAGCCCCGCCCACCGTCGGGAAGCAACACGACGACCACTGAATCGGGGCCTGCCCGGCACGCGACCCGCAGGGCCCCCACGACGGCCATCCCGCAGGATCCCCCCAGCAGCAACCCCTCCTCACGGGCCAGCCGCCGGGTCATGATGAAGGAGTCGGTATCCGAGACCGGCACGATCTCGTCACAGATCTCCCGGTCATAAGTGCGGGGCCAGAAGTCCTCCCCGACACCTTCGACCAGGTAGGGCCGGCCGGTGCCACCCGAGTACACCGAGCCCTCCGGATCAACGCCGACGACCCGCACCCGGCCGTCGCTGACCTCCTTGAGGTAGCGCCCGGTCCCGGAGATCGTCCCGCCGGTTCCGATGCCGGCCACGAAGTGCGTGATCCGTCCCTGAGTCTGGGCCCACAGTTCCGGACCGGTGCTGTGGTAGTGGCTGGCCGGGTTCTCCGGGTTGGAGTACTGATCAGGCTTCCAAGCACCGTCGATCTCCCTGGCCAACCGATCGGACACCGAGTAGTACGAGTCGGGGTGGCCGGCGGGAACCGCGGTGGGGCACATCACGATCTCGGCACCGTATGCCTTGAGTACGTCACGCTTGTCCTCGCCGACCTTGTCGGGGCAGACGAAAAGGCAGCGGTATCCCTTGCGCTGGGCGACCAGCGCCAGCCCGACGCCGGTGTTTCCCGACGTCGGCTCCACGATCGTGCCCCCCGGATGCAGCTCACCGGATCGCTCTGCGGCCTCGACCATCCGAAGCGCGATCCGATCCTTCACACTGCCACCCGGGTTGAGGTATTCCACTTTCGCCAGGACCAGCGATGCGACGTGCTCGGCGACGACGTTCAGCCGCACCAGGGGGGTATTGCCGACCAGATCGACGATGTGCTCGGCGTAGTGCACCGGGTCTCCTCGGGATCGGGCGGATCGCGGCCGCGCAGCATGCGCCGAGCTTCAGGCGTATATCAAAGTATGAGGGCAACCCTGCGCAGCGCGGCATCGAGGAGGTCGGATCGATGCGACGGCTCTTGCGAACGACCGCGGTGCTGATCGGTGCCACCAGCGCGACGGTCGGGGCCGCATACGGGATGCTCAGCCAACAGGGACGGCGGGCTCATCGCGACATCCTGATCCCGGGCTGGTTCCCCTTCCGGGCCGACGGGGTGTACCTGCCCGACGGGACCGGCCCATACCCGCCGTCGACGCCTGCCGGCGAGGTGCTCCGATTCGCCGTGCCGGGCGATTCCTCGGCCGCCGGCCTCGGCGTGGAGCGGCCCGAGCAGCTGCCCGGCGTGGTGCTGTCCCGCGGGCTGGCGCAACGGGCCGGCCGGGCAGTCCAGCTGGACACCCTGGCGATCTGCGGCTGCACCAGCCGACGCCTGAGCGACCAGGTCGACGCGGTGCTGATCGATCCCCCGCAGGCTGTGATGATCATGATCGACGCCAACGACGTGGCCCGGCGGCTGCCACCCTGGGAGTCAGCCAAACTGCTCGGCGAGGCGGTGTCGAGACTGCGAACCGCAGGCGCCGCTGTGGTCGTCGGCACCTGCCCGGACCTCGGCGCGGTCCGATCGATTCTGCAGCCGCTGCGAGCCCTCGCGCGGGCCGTCAGCCTAGGAACTGGCCCGGCAGCAGCGCGACGCGGTACGCCGGGCAGACGGCCTGCCCGTGCCGCTGTCCGATGTGCTGGCCCGCGAGTTGCTGATCCAACCCGACGCGCTGTTCAGCCGGGACCGCTTCCACCCGTCAGCTGCCGGCTACTACGCCGCCTGCTCGGTGCTGCTGCCCGCACTGTGCTCAGCGCTTGAACAAAGCCATGGGCCCGGTCCGTGGTGGACCGGGCCCATGGGTGAAAGTAGCGCTGGCTAATCGCCTTGGAAGTAGGACAGCAACCGCAGGATCTCCAGGTACAGCCAGACCAGAGTCACCGTGAGGCCGAAGGCGATGTACCACGCGGTCTTCTCCGGTGCGCCGGCCCGGATCGCTTGGTCGGCGGCGTCGAAATCGAGCAGGAAGCTGAACGCCGCGATCCCGATGCAGACCAGGCTGAAGACGATCGCGAGCGTCCCACCATCGCGAAGGCCGAGGCCACCGGCGGTGAAGAAGCTTGCGATGAGGTTGACCAGCATGAGGCCGACGACACCGATCATGGCGCCGATCAGCCACTTGGTGAACCGCGGGGTCACCTTGACCGCGCCGGTCTTGTAGACCACGAGCATGCCGCCGAACACCATCACGGTACCCGTGATGGCCTGGAGGATAAGCCCCTCACCGAACCGTGCGCCGAACAGGCCGCTGATACCACCGAGGAAGACGCCCTCGACAGCGGCGTAGGCAAGGATCAGTGGCGGGCTGACCACCTTCTTGAAGACGATCACCAGCGCGAGCACGAAGCCGATCAACGCGGCCGGCAAGGCCAGCGCATAGGCGCCGGTGAGGTAGGTCGCCACGCCGGTGGCGACCAGGACCGCGAGCGTGATGCCGGTCTTGGTGACCACGTCGTCGATGGTCATCGGCCGGGTGATGACAGGCGATGCGCCGGCATAGCTCGGTGCAACGCCCGGGAAATCGGCGGGGGCTGAGTTGAAACCCGCGTAACCGCCGCCCCCTACGGGAAGATTGCGGAATGCGGGGTTACTGGTGGAGCGCACCGTGTTCCTCTCCTGGTGGGCATTGCAGGCCGTCACCGGGTTCAACGCGCCTGCCGCGGATCCGGTTCCCGGTCCGTGAAACGGACTTTACCCTCGCCTGGTGAGGTCACGGCAAGGGAGCACAATGCTTGACGTTACTGTGCGCGAAGACAGCACCCCCGGCCTGCAACGGTGAGGAGGCGGCGATGGAGTGGTGGGGCTGGGTGATCCTCGCGCTGGTCGTTGTGGTGTTGCTGGTTGTGCTCGCTGCCGTCATGCAGCGCAGGAGACGGCGTGGCGGTGTGATCGGGCTCGGCGACCCCGGCCGGAGCGACTCACCGTGACTACGCCGACGCCCGAGTTACTGCTGCGGGCCAGCGAGCTGATCGGCCGTCCCGTGGTCACCCTCGGCGGTGAACTGATCGCTGAGATCAAGGACGTCGTGTTCGAACGAACCGGCGGTCGTATCGCTGGTTTCACTCTGCGTAACCCTGGGCTGTTCAGCCGAGCCCGTAAGGATTCGCTGCCCTGGGGTGGTGTGCACGGGGTGGGCCGGGACGCCGTGATGGTTTTCGACGAGACGGTGCTGCTGGCTGCCAAGGAGCTCGCCCCGCGCAAACAGGCTCGCAAAGCCGACGTGCTGGAGGATCGGGTGCTCACCGATAACGGGCGGGAACTCGGGCGCGTGGTGGATGTCGTGCTGCACAGTGGAACCAGGCTGGAGGTCGTGGGCTACGAGGTGGAAGCCAGCGAGGCGCTCGGCACGGCGGGACGGCGGGTGCTCATCCCCCTGCCCGACACCGTGGCGGTGTCCGGGGAGAACCTCATCGTGCCTGCCGCGGCCACCGAGTTCGTCTCCGAGGACCTGGCCGGGTTCGGTGCGGCCGTGGATGCCTTCCGGGCTCGGTTGCGAGAGGGAAGCAGCTGATGCTGTTCAGCCAGGCGCGCAAGCGCGACGTGGTGAACACCGCCACCGCGACCAAGGTAGCCAGGGTCGACGGCTTCGTGGTGCTTCCCGGCCCGGCTCGGGTGGCACTGCTGCGCTTGGGCAAGGTCAGCGGTGCCGGCACCCTGCTCGCTTGGGAAGATTTGCAGGGTTACGGCCCCGACGCGGTGACGGTGGCCACCGACGCAGTGATCCGTCCGGCCCGCGACGCCTTGGAGCAGCGGGCCGAGGACAACGACCTGGAAATCCTGGGCAAGCGGGTACTCACCGAGCGCGGGATGGAGCTCGGCACGGTCACCGACGTGGACTTCGATCCAGAGACGGGTGCGGTTACCACGCTGATCACCAAGACCGAGACCATCGCCGGAGAACGGCTGATCGGCCTCGGTGGCTACGCCGTCGTGGTCTCGATCTGAAAACTGCCGCCCCCGTCAGTCCGCGCGATGTGAGGGGGGTGGGCGGTAGAACCGGGCACCCGTGCGTCCAACGGGTGCGGGTGGGCGCCCAGGGTTGGTTTGACGATGCTTGCCGCCGGACTCGCCGGGAGCTGCATCGTGGCTCACCCAGGTGGCACGAGGCGCCCCCGAGGAGCGCCAGGTCCAGGGGAATCGGTGGAACAGACGTCGGATATCGTCAGTGATCGTCATGACGGGGTCCTCTTCGCATCAGGTTCTCGTCGCCGACGGACAGCAGCCGACGCCCGTCGGCGCTGACGACCTCGGCCGAGACCAAGTTTCCCACACCTCCGCGCGGTACGCCTCGACGTCGGCGATCCAGATCATGACATGTCCCCCGTCTGCGTGGGACCCCTCCCCCGCGACGATACGCGGCGTTTGTGCGATCCGGGAGACATGGCTCGACTACGCAGCGTGGCTACCATCCGGCTGCCAAAGATGAATTATCTGTTGGCCTGCGGCTGAGCACGTACCCACCGCCGCTCAGCTCCCCGGCAGGGACAGTTCCCGGCGGGTTATGTACAGGTCGCGGCGGAAGCGCTCGCTGAGAGCGTCGTGAGCGGCTTGGACCTCGTCGAACGAGGGAACGTCGCCGGTCGAGAACTCCCGCTCCATCGCGTCGTCCCACCACTCGAGATTGCGCCGGTTGCCGAGCGAGCTGCTGATGGCGACCCGGAGCGGCGCGTTGTCGTCGGCTCGTGCGTAGAGCTCGAAAAGGATCCGGGTGAAGGCCAGATAGGCGTCGAACAACTCCGGGGAGAACAGCACGCGGTTGACGTACATGATCTCGTCGGCCTCCCGCTTGAGGCGGATCGCATCGGCCGGTGTGACCTCCTTCCAGCTGCCGACGAAGGCTGCGAAGCACAGCAGGCGGTTCAGTTTCGGTGCCACCTGCTGGAAGATGTCCAGCCGCCGCTGGATGACAGTCTGGTTCGCCCACTGCACCGACTCCAGCCGGCTCGTGGCGCGAGCGACCATGTAACCGACGCCGACCACAGCGATCGGGATCAGCGCCGACACCACCAGCTTGACGATCTCCAAGCTGGTCCAGCTGGCGCTAGCCATCCCTGCTCCTCAGCTCGCGCACCTGCGCCTCGACGGTAGCCAGCGGATCGGGATCCCGACCTGGTGGGACGAGCTCGGCATGCAGATTTTCTGCCTTGATCTGCCAGCCATGGTCCCGGGCTTCGAGTTGGTCGAGGTGCGCGTGGGCCTGGAACGCGTCAAGTTCCTGCCAGGGCAGCCTTCGGGTTCGGGTGGCCAGCCGCAGGGCGTGCTCGGCGTCGTCGCGGGCTCTGGCCAGCTGGTCACGGTCTCCGGTGTTGCCGAACTGGTCGCCACGGATCAACGCGCGGGTCGCGAGTGCCCGAGCGTGGGTGGGCACCAGCCTGCGCGGTCCGGCGGCGGTGATGGCCTCGGTGCAGATCCGCTCCGCTTCGTCTAACTGCGCGGTGCGACGACGGTGCTCGGCGAGATCGGCCAGCGTCGCCGCCCACTCCACCAGGTATTCGCCATCCCGGAGGACGTCCGCAGCGGCCTGCAACCGGTGCCCAGCTGAGTCGAGATCACCCTCGATCAGATCGCATCGCCCCAATTCCCGATCGCAGTACGCACGGTGCTGACGCCAGCCGTTCGAGTTGCAGATCTCACGGTTCCGCTCAGTGAGGCGCCGGGCGATCGACGCACGACCGGTTCGGGTGAGGTGGGCCGCCCACGTGGTTCCGCGGAACGAATAGAGGTGGCAGTCGGGCCCGTCGGTGAACTCAATCAGGTCCGCGGCCACGAAGTGGTCGTCCGCCAGCCTGGTCGCGCCCGCGAGGTCATTCGCCCAGCCCAGGCACGCATGAGAGTTTCTGATCCCCTGCTGGTCATCGGTGACGGCAGCGGCCTCGCACGCCTGAACCCCGGCCTGGATTCCGGCCTCCGCGTCACCGAGATGGATCGTAAGTTTGGAGATGTTTCGCAAGATGATCGACAGAGATCTGGTGTTGCCTCCACTTTGGTATTCCGCTGCCGTGTTGAGGTACGTGGCTGCGACGGACAGGTTGCCTGCGTTCATGCCCATGAGCCCAACCTGGTTCAGGTAGTACCCGAATTTAGAGTAGAGCTTTTCCCAGCAGGCGCTGCGGCGAGATGGCGTGCCGGCGAACGCCGCAGCGCATCGCTGGCCCAACTGGGCGGCTGGCAGGGTCTGCAGTACTGAGCGGCCGACACGGTCGTCACATAGCCGATCCGCCGCTTGCCAATCGTCGGCGTCCACCAGCAACTCGATCATCTCGACCACTCGGAGCGCGTCGTCGCGGGAGGTGACGCGGCCGGTCGGGAGGTCGGACAGCGCGGCGTCCGCCGCGAGCTGGGCCGAATCGCTAGTCAGAATCAGCGGGCGGAAGGCATCTCGCACCAGAGGATGCGCCGAGAGCGTCCCGCCGGGATGCCAGCTGAGCAGGCCGGACAGCCACTGCCGGACAGCGGTCTCGACCTGCGCCGAGGTCCAGCCCGCGAGCCGGGCACCGATCGTGTCGTGACTGCCGAGCGCGAGAACGGTCGCGACCGGCACCGGCCGCTGGAACAGGCCGACGACCGCGACCAGCACGCGGTCGGCCTCGGTCAACCGATCGGCGTAGAACCGCAGCACCTTGCCCACGCGGATGTCGGTGCGGCTCGCCGCCAGCAATTCCGCTCGCAACCCCTGCAGGTCGTCCGCTGGGGGCCGGTCGGCCAGCGCACCGGCCAGCACACCGACGGCCAGCGCATGCCCATCCACCGCCCGCACCAGATCGAGCCGCTCAGCCTCGGACAGCCAGCCCCCGCCGGCCGCGGCGAGCACGGTGGCTCCCTCGGCCGGGGTGAACGGTGGCACATCCATCATCCGGGCCGCGCCGCCGTCGAACTGCTCCAGGTCGGCGAACGGAAACCGGCTGGTCAGCACCACCAGACCGGCGTGTTCCTGCTGGCAAACCCCGGTGAGCACGGCGCGCAATGTGCCGTCCAACAGACGCCCGAACTGGCCACCAGCCGGCCCCTCCTGGATGACTTCCAGCCCGTCCAGCACGAGTACCAGCGGCACTGCACGCAGTACGGCCAGCACCTGGCCGGCCAGCGGGCCCGGCGTGGGGACGACGCTGAACTTCTGCGCGACCCAGGACAGCAGCTCGGTGGCCCACTCTTCGACCGAGTTGCGCTGGTAGAAACCCCAGGCGAACACTCCGCGGATCGCCGGCCGCTGCTGCGCCCCGTTGCGTCCGGCAAGCCATTCGGTAACCAGGGCGGTCTTGCCAGCCCCACCCCAGGCCGTCACGCCCACCAGCCGCACCTCCGGGTCGCGGGCCCACCGGGTAAGCCGGGCCAGTTCCTCAGCCCGCCCGGTGAAATGCGCCACCCGGTCGCCGCCATGCACCCACTGCTGTACCACAGCGGTCCCGCCGTCCCGGTCGGGTGTTGCCGCCACCGCAGCCACCGCGGCCGCCGGGTAACGCGGATCAGTGAGCTCGGCCAGCAACATGCCGAGCGCGCGGTGATTCCCCTCTGGCGCCGGATAGAGCACCACCCGGCAGCCGAACTGGATCTCCATCACCGAGCGGATCGTGCTGGGGTCCTGCCCCGAGGCCGGAGCCCAGGGCATGATCGCGACGTGCCGGGTCGCCGGCCTTGTTGTGACCGACGTGCTGGACCGGTCACCGATCTCTCGCAGGATGGTCTCGATCCGCCGGTCGGTGAAGCTGAACCCGATCCACATGGCCGGTCTGGTGTCCAGCAGCTGGCCGAGAACCGCGCCGAGCATGCCGCGGTACGCCCGGCGGTACTCCGTGGTCGCCAGCACGATCGACTCCGGCCGGTTGTGGTGGCCATGCGCGAACAGCACTGGGAGCTCGTCGCCGCCGAACACCGTGCCCTGGCGCCACCGGACCATCAGCTCCTCGTCATCCCACGAGGCGAACCCCGTCGCTGAGGCCTGGGTCCGCACCGCCATCCGGGCGTTGGCGATACCGGGGTCGTAGTTGGTCGTGACCACTCCAGCCAAGTTGCACCGCGCCACCAGCTCATGGGCCCGCGTCCAGCTGCGCTGCGTCGCCGGGTCCTTCCGCGGTGCGAAGAGCTTGCGCAGCATCTCCTGGTAGTCCCCAGCGCCCATCCGGTCCCGCACGATGTCGACCACCGCATCCGGGTTGCTCATCGCCAACGCGCGGCAGGTGCGCGCATGTTCCTCAGTGAGCCGATCAGCGCCGTCGATCAGCTTGGAGATCACCTCGGTCCACAGTGGGTAGAGCGGAGCAGACGCCCCGGCACCGAGGAACGCCAACCCCTGCCCGTCGTCGAGGATTTCCCGTAACAGCGCCCAACCAGACCCGTTCACCGTCGCCAGCTGGGCACGCTGCGGGTCCGGCAGCCCATCGAGATAGCTCTGTGGCCCCGCCTGTTCACCCACAAGTCACACCCAGTTGCCGCCATCGGGGCAGGGACCGTTGCCACCTAAACGAGTGGTATCGCTGCGCTGCGGTATCTGACATGCGTCCCTCGGGCTCGTCCACGTAGCCCGCGTAAGGGCCTCAGCTGCCGATCAGGATACAGGAAGACAACTAATGACAAGTCTCGGACAGTGATCATGACTGCGACAAAGCCAAGGAGATTATTATGGAATATGACTGGAAACGTTGGCTGGGTGTTTTCGCAGTTGCGACGGTCCTCACTGGCGGGCTAGCCTCGATCTTCCATCGCGACAACGCAAATGTGCCCCAGAGACAGTCCTGGGAACGCTGCAATTTCGCATGTCCCTGTGGGACCATATGAACGTGTAAGAAAGTTGAATCTAGCGCGCCTCACGATGACCTAAAGGTCACGGATTCGCCATTTTCGACATCTGATGTGCGCCCCGACGTTGTCGGAGAGCGACCGATTTTAAGCGCATCCGGGCCCGCCCGCGATGGGTCAGGCACACGTGGAATCGGGCGTTCTCTGCATGATCTTCGTACCGAAGATGACGAACGCCAAGCCGCTACAACCCGCCAAGCCGTACCACTGCACCGCAGTCAATTTGTGATCAGGCCGGGTCAACCACAACGAGGAAAGGAAACCACATGATCATTAAAGCGGGTCAGGTCGCGGTCGTGACCGGGGCGGCGCAGGGACTGGGTCGTGCTCTGGCGGCCGAGCTCATCGACCGTGGCGTGTCCGTTGTCCTGGCGGACACCGCGACGGAACGGCTGCACACCACCGCCGAGGCATTCACCACCAACGGCGCACAAGTACTGCCGGTGATCACCGATGTCAGCGATGCGGCAGCTCTCGTCGCGCTCGCCTCCCGCACCCTTGACCACTACGGCCGGGTCGACGTGGTCGTCAACAACGCCGGCATCGCACCCGGTAGCGGCCAGCCGCTGTGGCAGACCGACCCCCAGGAGTGGCAGCACGTACTGGCGGTAAACCTGCTCGGCGTAGTGCACGGAATTCAGGCGTTCGTGCCGCATCTGGTGAAGGCCGGCGCCGGACACGTAGTAAATATCGCCTCGTTGGCCGGGCTGATGGTGACACCGTTCGGGGGCGCCTACGGCGCCAGCAAGCACGCGGTGGTCGCGATCTCCGAAACGTTGCGCCACGAGTTGGAGATGATGGGGCTGCCCATCGGGGTGACCGTGGTCTGCCCAGGTTTCGTGCGCACACCTTTGACCGAGCGTCTAGTCACCTTGGCTCAGGCCGATGACGATGCGGTGGCCGAACACCTGCCGGTGGACCTGTCGCCAGACCAGATGCAACAGCTGCGGGCGGGACTTCAGCGGGGGATCGACACCATGATGGAGCCGCAGGTCGCGGCCGGGCTCATCCTTGCCGCGGTCGAAGCCGATCGGCCGTACACGCTAACACACGGCGACTTCGAGAATGGCGTCCGTCGCCGAGCCGAGAGCATTCTCGCAGCATTGGATGACCGACGCTGAATCAACCATCGCTTGGTACGTAATCGGAGCAGACCGGATGGACAGGCGAGGATACAACGCACGCCAGTTTTCGGCGGCAGCGCCGCGTCTTGGCCCGATAGATACTCGAGAATGAGGGCGACCGCGACGATCCAGCAGCACGCGACCAGCAGGCGTAACCGGAGGATCACTGAGGCACTGAACCGATGATAACGCGCACTCGGCTGACTAAAACCAACCGACATCCTTAACAACTTCCTGGTCGAGACTGGTGGTGCACTCACCACCTGACACCGCCGTACGTCCAAAAACGAGCCAGAGGTAACGAGCCGTTGATTTTACCCATAGTGGCGTCGATCCGCCATCACTGCCAAGACCGGAATCGCGGCAATCTGCTCCTTACCGAGGTTCGGCCACATCAATCCTCGCGGATAGTAGGCAGGGCCGCAGGAGATGACCTCGTCGGGCGTCACGATGTAGTCCAGTGTGAAGTCGTGCTCGTCGTGCGGTAGCGGCTCGTCGACGATTTGGAGCTGGTGCACCGTCGTGACGATGGTCGTCGTGGGCCCGATGAGCCCAGCTTCGGCGAGCAGCCCTACTTCGATATCGGAGTAGCCAGCACCCTTGCCGATACGCACGCCCTGCCGATTGACCGCCACCGTGCCGCAGACGATCAGGTCGACCGGTCGCATATCGGCCACGGCTGTCTTCGGGGCACGCGACGCGGCTACGCGGTGGGCGGTCAGCGCCTCGGCGTCGTCACCCAGCTCGGCCGGATCGAGCCGGAAGAATGGCAGTGGGTCGGCCAGCTTGGGCACCGCCATGTAGACCAGCTTGCCCTCACGCAGCGCCCGTTTCCGCACCGGTAGCTGCGGCTGGCCAGGGCTGGCCTTGATAACCCGGGCACGACCCCACGCAGACATCTCGGCGAGCCGCGCAGCCGCCATAGCAGCGCCCACGAAGTCCGGGATGCGGCCGTGAGGATCAGGACTTGCCTGCGTCTGCGCCAATTGTGACCAGACGCGGTCGCGAATGGTCTGCTTGGCGTTGGACCCAGTCGGCACTGGGGAATGTCCTTCCATGCTCAGCTCACGCTCGCGCCACGAGGGCGAGCAAGCGGTCATGGACATCTTGCACCGTTGGTTCGGTCCGCCACGGGTAGAGCTCTCGCCCGGCGCTGAACACCACCGTCAGACCGCCACCGCCGCGGCTATGCTCGAGTAAGTCGATTGCCTCGTGCAAGGTGACCGTTTGCGGCGAGGTTGCCCAACACCAGCGAGCGGGTCTTGGGACGAAAGTGGAGGGCCTCGGCAGTCGACTTGAGGATGGGCTCCGCCCGCTCCGGATGTCCAAGGAACAGATAGCGCGACCCGGCCAGTCGCCCCAGCTGCGTCGGCGAAAAGAACTGCGCACCGGAGTCGTCACTGTCAATCCGGCTGAAGCAGTCCTCAGCTTGGCTCAGCGCCTGCTCGCAGCGGCGATACTCACCCACCGTCATCTTCTTGGTCTCCACCACGGCCTGAACGCTGCCCGGCTGACAGAGAGCGTAGTCGGCCGGGCCGTGGGTTGTCTCGTACTCCACCACGGCCGCCGGTGACGCGGGCGACGGCCAGACTCTGTCGATGTCCGGGTCGATGACCGGCCAGCCAGCGGAGCGCAGCTTGGGATCGATGCGCTGCGCTCGCGTTGCCCGCTCGTTCTCGCTCAAGACCCCCTCCTGGCTGTCGCCAGCACTGTACAGGCCTGCTCCGACACACTAATCAAGCCTCTTCGTGAGAATAAGGCAGTGCGGACAGCGAGCGACGTTCGAAGAATTGCATTGTCTCAAATTATATAATGATACTGTCGAGGTGACAATGTCCGTGTTATTTGTTAAGTACGATCGCGCGAGCGATACTGGCCAGGTTCACCTTCTATGGCACATTGCTCAAACTGCGGATCAGTTCGCCGTCGTGGCGGAGGAAGTTCGCGATGACAGCCCGGTCCTTGCAAGCGTCGCCAAATCCCACGGACTGAGAGAAACGGACGACCGACCGGGAGTGTCGGACGGGTTGGTCGGACCAGGGACGTCCGAGGATAACTGAACGTGAGACCATAGAGCTGTGACCACGAGCCTCGATCAGCCTACCCTCGTCCTCTGGGATATAGACCACACGCTCGTCGCCATCGGCGAGGTCAGCCGCGAGATTTACGCGAAAGCATTTGAGGAGGTGGTCGGTCAGCCACTACGTGAGCTGGCTGATATGACCGGCCGCACCGAGAAGGCCATCCTCATTGACACACTAGCACTGCACGGTGTTTCAGACCCCGAGAGTAAATTCGAGGACTTCTACGCAGCGCTTGGCAGAGCAGCCGACATGTTCCGTGAGCGTATGCGCATAGCTGGACGCAGACTGCCTGGCGCCAAGGAAGCAGTTGTTACATTGGCGGATTACAGCGTGGTACAGACCGTCGTGACCGGCAACATCAGACCAATCGCAGTGACGAAGCTCGAAGTGTTCGAGCTTGCGAAGCGTTTGGACTTCGAGGTCGGCGGCTACGGCTCAGATGGCGAGACCCGGCCGCCGCTCATTCGTCAGGCGTGGCAGCGTGCGCAGCGCAAGTACGGCCGAATTTTTGAGCCTGATGGGATAGTGGTTATTGGGGATACACCACTTGACATGGCAGCTGCTCGCGAGGTTGGGGTTCGCGCTGTCGGTGTAGCAACTGGCAGTAGCACAGTGGAAGATCTCATGGCGGCGCAAGCCAGTATCGTTCTTCCCGATTTGGCAGATACCGAAGCAGTTATACGGGCGGTCCGTCGGGTCGCTCTCCCCTAATTAGTTCGCCGATAAACGCTGCTCGATAACGCTCTTATAGAGTTCGTGGAACCTGCGAGCAGCTTTGCTCGCAGCAAACGGCTCTAGCGCGACATGAAATTCTCCGAGGCGTTCTGTCACACGCGCTGAGCCGATCGCTTCGCTGAGTGCCAGTGCCTCCGTGGCTATTTCACAGGCCCGCTCGACCTCATGTTGCAGCAAGTAGCATCGAGCCAGCCGTACCAGGTAGTGCACTCGATCACGTATACGATGCGGTGCCTTCTGCGCCAGGAGATCGAGGGCTCTCGTAAGAGCAGCAGCCGCTTCGGTCGTCATGCCGAGGTCGAGGTAGCACGCGCCTGCTTGAGCCATAATTTCGACCTCGTCAACATATGAAATCCACAACGGCTCTTTTTCCTGGCCAGCGTTGCTAAAAGTCATACGCATCTCATCGAGGCTACGCAAACAGTCGTCACTGTTATGCAGACCAGCATGAGCACGGGCAAGCCGAGTAGCCAGCATCGTCTTGGTGAGCGGTGTCAAGCTACCGTTGCCGACACTGAATGCTGTCTGCGCCAAGGAAAGGGCCGGTTTAAGGTGCCCTCGGTAAGTCTCTTGAAGGCTCAGGTAAGCAAGGGAGCTGGCAGCGAGCGCTGGCTGTTCTGCCTCGTGAGCAGCGTATACCGCAGTCGTCAGATAACGGCGGGCAGCTCCGTGGCGGTTACCATCAAGCGCCAGCCAGCCGGTCATCTGGCTCAGTTGTGCAAAAACAGCCAGACCGTCCGCCGGCTCCTGTTCGACATTGGCGCCGAGGCGGGAGACGTACCGCGACAACGGCAGGTAGAGCGTGTCGCCACCAAGCTCGTCATCCAGTTCCAGGAAGAGCCTGAGCAGCACCTCCGCACGCTCAGCGAGCGATGCCCCCTCAAGGGCTGAAACGCCGACGCCCCTCACCTCGCTGGTGCCGAGTATCGGGAGACGATCGGAGGTCAAGTCATTCAGCAGGGCTGCCAGTACAAGACTGCTCTCGTCGGCACCTGTGGCGTTTAGCGAAGCACTACTTCGACTCGTCACTGCCTGGCGGGTCTGACCTGGCATGTCGAACCACAACAGCTCAGCCGGTATCCGCAGCACCCGCGCCCAATACACCAAGATATCCAGATCGCGGATCGGTGGGCCGGTTTCGATGCTGCTAACCTGCGGTTGGCGCAGACCGAGCCATTGGCCGAGCAGCGTTTGCGAGATACCGCCGGGGCCGTAAACCGCATAGTGATACGGATGAGTACGGTAGGCACGAGCCACCCGGCCAATATGTTGGGCAGCAAAGGCCTCCCGGAACTGTTCGGTCTGCCAGAATTCGGCTGGTACCTGCGGCGGGACGATGAGCTTGTCACGCGAGGTTCGCTGGCAGCGGGCGCACTGGCGCTCGGTGTTGTCCTTCGCCAAATGCGTGCCGCAGCGACAATAGTACTGCCGCACTTGCCGCGATCCCATGGAATTCACTCCGATTTTTGTCCGATCAGACGTTCGCCAGTGTAGCGGGCGACGATCACCCGTGATCCACCGCCTGACCAGCGAGGATAGCCTTGCCTTCCTGGGTAGATACGCCCATCCGATGCCAGGGATACCTGAAGATGCGACTATCCGGTTTGGTGATCTTCCATGGCCCCCAGGGTCGGATCGAACGCTGAGCTGGTGCGTCCCTCATCCGGGATGCCTCCCCGCTTCCGCTAGTCCGGCGTTCCCCAGTCCTGGGTGCCATCCAGCCGCTAAGGCGACGAGAGGAACATTGGGTGGATTGCGAGCGTGGAGCACAGTGAGAGCTGTCAAGCAGGCACGGACGGCGTGTGTCACGGTGGCGGCACAGGCCCGGACCGAGATCGAGGAGAGCCATCGGGTAGCGACCACAGCATCAGTCCCGGCGTGCTCTGCCCCGATAACGTGCTGGTCGTCGTCACGAGTGACGGTAGCTACCTGTTGGTGGGCTACCCGCAGAATGGAACGGCGGCCTTTGTGACGTGGGACGACGCTGGTCCGCTGCGACAAGCGTTGCAAGGGGCATTCGGGAATCTCATAGACGACGCTGTCGGCGGGAACGGCAGCAGCAATGGGATAGCGGTCTCGAGGAATGGAGCTATGCGCGCCGGGAAGGTTCAGCCGTGATCCGCAAAGACCGAGAGTTGCTGGTCGAGCTGGCCAGGGTCAATAGTGATGTGGTGCCGGTAGCGATGCGGGTCATGGACGATAGTGCCACAGCCCAGGAGCAACGCGCACTGGGTGAACGGCTCATTGCCGCAGGGGAACGGTTGCGGCGGCGAGCAGATGGGGTGAATCACCCGGTCGTTGAGGGAGAGATACTTGTCGACGCATCGCTTGCTCTTCCGGCGCATACCGTGGAGCCTGACTGGGAGCCATGATCCATGTGCAGGAGTTACGGTATCAGTTGATTTTTGAACAGCTTGTGCAGTGGGTAGAGAAATTCGGTGATGAGAAATCGGCTAAACCCGAGGAAGTCAAAGAACTGGCGGTACGGTTGTTGGCAATGTCCACGATGTTGCTGCGGCAACATGAGGTGAACAAACGAGGGCGGTGCAAGTTCTGTGGGTACGCACCGTGGAACTGGCGGTTCTGGAACAGGCGGCCACAATGTACGGTGTGCAGCACTCTTAGCTTGCACTGGAACAGGAATTGGCTGTGGCGTGGTGGCGGTTGTTTGAGAGTGTAGGGAAACAGGTAAGCTTGGAGGAGGTGCGGAGGTGGGTGAAATAGCAGTGACAAGCCTGCGACATGATAATACATTAAGCTCCACGAGAAGTCGTCAGACACTGGGAAGTAACTGCATGCCTCCTGATGGCCCCACCCAGTGGATCAGCAGAGCTTCTGCCGGTCATGTCGTGGCCCGGGTACGGTGTTCGGGCGCCGTTACCGCTGTTGGGTGCACAGGCAGGGCCTCGGTAAAGTCGTGCGCCACCTGTTGTAGATGGTCGTGCAGTAGCGGCACGGGCGGGCTGTTGTCGCTGCTGTCGTCTCATCAGCCCCTCTCCCACGAAGGGGTGGGTGGATCTGTTGCGGATGTGCCAGAGAACGCAACTTGGGCGAGAAGTTGCCCTTGGTGGCACTGCTGCGTCATGCAACAGTCCTTCCGCGGCGCTCACGGACAGTGACATCGCGGAGGGTGCGCTGGCGGCGTTGCGGTGGCCGGCGCGGCGCAGCGTGTGGCCCTTCGAGCAGTTCCAGCAGGTCATGGCAGGTGCTGGCAGATGTTGGTGTCAGGGGTGGGACCCTGGTCGGCATCCGAGGGCGACACTGAGGACAAGCTGATCTTGGGCCGCTAGGGGCGGAGCAGATCTATCGATCTCGATCACGAAGCACAACAGGTACGGCTGACAGTCCAATCGTCGGTTCACGCACTGGATCCCGTCCCGCAAACTTGGGCATGTCGGCACAGACACCCGTAGAACATCGGACATGCCGGACAAAGCAAGATCGCCATCTGACCTCGTTCTGACAGGTCAGGTGGCGATTGCGGTAGTAGGCAAAGGGTGCCCCCGGTGGGAGTCGAACCCACACTGGGATCCTTTTAAGGGACCTGCCTCTGCCGGTTGGGCTACGGGGGCGCGTCGGAAGCGTATCTGCGCCACCTGGGGGCGGATCAAGGAGCTGGCGGATCAAGAAGCTGTGGTGGCGCGGGTGAACTCGGCTTTCGGGTCGTTGATCTGCCCGAGCGCCACGACCTCGCGGCGAAACAGCAGGGCAGCGGTCCAGTCAGCCACGATGCGGACCTTGCGGTTGAACGTCGGCATCCGGCTCAGGTGGTAGCTGCGGTGCAAGAACCAGGCCACGACGCCGGTGAATCTGATCCCGTAGATCTCCGCGACGCCGCGGTACAGGCCCAGGCTGGCCACCGATCCCGCGTAACTGTGCTGGTAGGGCCGCAGCGGCTGGCTGCGCAGGTGCGCGATCACGTTGTCGGCCAACACCTTGGCCTGCCGGACAGCGTGCTGGGCCGACGGGCTGCAGGTGGCGTTCGGGTCGGTGGAGGTCAGATCGGGGACGGCCGCGCAGTCCCCGGCGGAGAACACCTCCGGGCAGTCCACCACCTGCAGGGTGGCCCGGCAGCGCAGCCGTTTACGGTCGTCCAGCGGCAGGTCGGTGTGCTGCAATACCGGGTTGGCCTTCACCCCGGCGGTCCAGACGATGGTGTCGGCGTCGAACTCGGTGCCGTTGTCGAGAACGACGTGACCGTCCTGCATCGTCGTGACTCGAGTGTTCAGGAAGATCTCGATCCCCCGTTGGATCAACCGTTTCGCGGTGTAGCGGCCCATTCTCGGGCTGACCTCGGGCATGATCCGGCCGGTGGCCTCGACGAGCACCCAGCGCATGTCCTGCGGCTGGATGGTCTCGTAGTAGCGGCAGGCGTAGCGAGCCATGTCCTGCAGTTCGGCGAGCACCTCGATCCCCGCGTATCCCCCGCCGATCACAACGAAGCTCAGCTGCTTGCGGCGCAACTGCCGGTCGATCGTGGCATCCGCGGCTTCCAGCCGGGACAGCACATGGTTGCGCAGGTAGATCGCCTCACCGATGGTCTTGAACGCAATGCCATGCTCGGCGAGCCCGGGAATGGGCAACGTGCGGGCGATGGAGCCCGGCGCCATCACCAGCACGTCATAGCCGCGCTGCTCAATATGCCCAGCGCAGTTCTCGATGGTGGCGAACCTGTGCGCATGATCGATACCGATGACCCGGCCACAGACGATGTGACAGCGCGGTAGCACCCGGCGCAGCGGCACCACCACATGGCGCGGTTCGATCGAACCAGCCGCAGCTTCGGGGAGGAACGGCTGGTAGGTCATCTGCGACTGCGGGTCCACCACGGTGACCGAGGCCTCGCCCGCGCGCAGCTTCGACTGCAATCCCAGCGCGGTGTACATCCCCACGTAGCCACCGCCGACGATGAGAATGCGGGGAGGATCGTCAGGTATGGAGGAGAGCTGGGCCATATCCCCAATATTCCCACCACAGCCGGGGCGTGGCACGGCCACACGTGGTGATCCTGGTCGCCGGATCAGCCCGGCTCGACGGGACCGATCCCGGCCAGTCCAGCGGCCCGGCTCAACACGTCGACGAGCATCGCCGGGGTGAGCCGTCCGGTGAAGGTGTTCTGCTGGCTGACGTGGTAGCAGCCCAGCAGGTGCAGCCCGTCCAGGGCCACCTCGGTGCCGTGCCCGAAGCGCGGCCGCGGCGTCGGCACCGGCCAGCCCGCGGCGGTCAACGCCGGCAGCAGGGCCTGCCAGCCGAAACCACCCAGCACGACCACGGCGCGCAGCGTCGGGCGCAGCAGCTGGAGCTCGCGGACCAGCCAGGGGCGGCAGGCGTCGCGCTCGGCGGGGGTGGGCTTGTTGGCCGGCGGCGCGCAATGGACCGGGGCCGTGATCCGGGTCCGGTACAGCGTCAGGCCGTCGCCACGGTGGGTGGCGATCGGCTGGTTAGCCAGGCCTACCGCGTGCAAAGCGGCGTAGAGCACATCACCGGAACGGTCGCCGGTGAAGATCCGGCCGGTCCGGTTGCCACCGTGCGCGGCGGGCGCGAGCCCGACGATGGCCAGCGCGGCGTCAGGTGGACCGAATCCAGGAACCGGACGTCCCCAGTAGGTCTGGTCGCGGTAGGCGGCGCGCTTCTCAGCCGCGACCTGCTCCCGCCAGGCCACCAGGCGCGGGCACGCCCGGCAGCGGGTCACCTCACGGTCGAGTCCGTCCAACTCCCCGCGTGTCGGGCTCTCATGCACGGTGTGTCGCTCTCTCATGCACGGTGCCGTCAACCTAGACCGAGGGCGATGCCGTCAAGGATGTCGTGCTCGCTGACCACGAGCTCACCGATGCCGGCTCGGGTGTGCAACTCCTCAGCGATTATCCGCACGATGAGCGCACCACCGGCGATGACATCCACGCGGCCGGGGTGAATCGCAGGGTTGGCGGCGCGCTGCGGACGTGTCGACGCCAGGAGGGTCGCCGCCGTGCAGCGCACTTGTTCCAGCGACAGCCGGGATAGGTGTGTGCGCTCGGGGTCGTAGGCGGGCAGCTCGGCCGCGACGGCGGACAGCGTGGTGATGGTGCCCGCCACCCCGACCCAGGTGCGGGCCTTGTCCACCGGCACGTCGGCGAAAGCCTCCTGCAGGGTCTGCGCCGCGAACCGCCCGGCAGCGTCGACCTCATCGGGCGTCGCGGGATCGGAGCGAAGGTGCCGCTCGGTGATCCGCACGCAGCCGACATCGACCGACCGCGCCGCCGTCACCTCGGCGCTGGTCCCGTCCCAGTCACCCAGCACCACCTCGGTGGACCCACCGCCCACATCGACGACCACGAAGGACCCGTCGTCGGGATCCAGGCCGCCGACCGCGCCGGTGAACGACAGTCGAGCCTCCTCGTCACCGGTGATCACCTCGGCCTCGGTACCAAGGGTCTTCCGGACCATCGCGAAGAAGTCTTCCCGGTTGGCAGCGTCCCGGGTCGCCGAGGTGGCCACCATCCGGACCCGCTCGGCACCGGCACCGCGGGCGACGGCGGCGTAGCCGGCCAGCGCGACGCGAGTGCGCTCCAGGGCATCCGGGGCCAGCCGGCCGGTGGCATCGACATCCTGGCCGAGCCGGACAATGCGCATCTCGCGGTGCACGTCACGCAGCCCGCCCCCCATCAGATCCGCCACGAGCAAGCGGATCGAGTTCGTCCCGCAGTCAATCGCAGCCACCCTGCCCACACCCACCTCCAAGGTCCACCCCGCATTCAGCGGGCTGAGCGGGGTAATCAGGCACTCTATAAC
>JBOHHF010000305.1:0-24926 GCA_050700495.1 Pseudonocardiaceae bacterium | reverse complement strand
GCCCGATCGACGCCGCCGCGAACGCATGCGGGTCGAACTCCGCGAAAACCTTCTCCGGGGGCGCGCCGAGCTCAGCCTCCACCACCGCCGCGGCCAGTTCGGGGGCCATCGGCGGGGCGTCGGCCTGCAGCCGGGCCATCGCCGCCTGGTAGACGCGCTGGCGCTCCGGGGGGACCAGCTTCCCGAGCGCGACGAAGGACAGCACCTGCCCGGCCTTCATCAGCACACCCTTCGAGTGGCCGAGCATGGCCGCATAACGCTCACTGGTCCGCTCGTGGAACTCGGCGCTGTCCTCGCCGGTCAACCGCTTGCGCAGGGCGGCGATCACCGCCTCACCAGCGGTCCGGCCAGCCAGCCCGGCCAGCGGAACCGTACGGGCCAGCCGACTTCGACCATGCTCGTTGAACACCGCCATCGCGCCTCTCTCAGTTGACGCTTAACCTGCCTAAGTAAATACTTTGGTGCCATGGGCGATCTGTCAACCGCGGCGACCCGGGATCGCATCATCGACGCGGCGATGGAGCTGTTCAGCGAGCACGGCTACCGCGGTACCAGCATCATCCGGATCGAAGAAGCTGCCGGGCTCAGCCCCGGCGCCGGCGGCATCTACCACCACTTCCCGTCCAAGGAAGCACTCCTGACCGCCGGAGTCGAACGGCAGCTGAGCCGGCTCGCCGCCCTACGCGACATTCGCCGGCTGTTCGCCGACCTCGGAGATCTGCACACCGAACTCACCATCGCCGCCCGATATGTCCTTGCCGAGCTCGACCAGGAAGCGCAACTACTGCGGCTGCTCGCCAGCGAGGCTCGGCACGGACCGAGAATCTTCACCGACGCCGTCGTCCAGGTCGTCGACCTGACCTACCGCGAGTTCGCCGAGTGGATCACTGACCGATCTGGATCAGTGGTATCCGCCCACCAGGCTGATGTCATCGCGACGATCGGGCTCGGCGCCCTGATCTCTGCACGACTACTTCCCACCCTGCTGGGCACCGCGCACAGCAAGGTTGAGGACAACGCCATCGTGGAAACCTGGGTAAGCGCGCTCGAGCACCTGCTGACAACGGCTAAACCTGACGTCAGTGCATGAACAGAGGGGAGAAGAGGGGGTGGGCCGGACGGGCGGGGTGTGAGCGTCGCCGCTGGTGTGCCACCGCCGTAGCAGGGTGAGCATGTCGCGGTGTGTGGGTCGTCGGGGCTCCGATACTGCATAGATTCGAGAACGCACTGTGACGATCACATAACGCACGGTGATTCTCACTGTGAACTGACGTCTTACTGCATCGATGCTAGTGTCCGCTTGAACTAATCATCCTCCCACGCCGCTGCGCTAGGAGGACGGAGAATGCTAAGAGGACAAGTGGCACGCCGCCGATCAAGCTATACACCTCCAGCAGTGACGACACCTGGCGGGCAGTGGTGCGCTGGCGCTGACCGCGTCTCCACGTCGTCGGGAACCGTCCTGCAGCCTGCTACCGAGACCTCCTATGTTCGGTTTATGTGGATCTTTGTTACGCTCGGACTCCTCGTCGTGATCGTTGTCATTGGCTTCCTGATCGGCATTGTCCGATCGCTTGAATCGATTGATAACGGTCTGTCTGCGGTGTCTAATTCGGTGGCGGGTGCCGCGAGTGATGTCCAGGCCCTGCCGGACTACATCCGGGCGATCAACTCAGCACTGAGCGACATCGATACCGCCTTGAAGCCGATCCCGGATCAGCTGGACGACCTCACTGGTTCGTCGCAGTCGCCCCGAGGTGCCGAGCAGGGCTTGACACCTCGTTGAAGGACACCTCTCAGTTGTTGATCGACACGTCAGGATCGACCTCCTCGTGATCAGCCCTTGGGTTTGAGCGCGGCGATATTGGCTGTGGCGGCAGGTATCTGTGCAGCCCTCTGCTGGCTCACACATTCACAGCATCCGTCCGATGCGTGCCCTTGCACCGCCGCGGAACCCACGTCAGGGAGTCACGCCCATGCCGAGTTACCCCATCACCCTCCACGGCGCTGACCGCGAGGCGATGGCCGACCTCGTCCGCGCCCACCGAGTCGGTGTATTCGGCCAGACGCTCAACGATGACGCGGAGACGCCAAAGCTGGAGTGGGAGGAAGCATTGGCCATCGGCCCAACCGCCATTGACGCTGACAGCGCCCGGATCGCCGCGCAGGCCGAGGCGGCGGCATCGTCGCGCGATCCGCTCCGAGCCGAGGTCCGCGGTGGTCTCGGTGGTCCTCGGTGGAGCACAGCGCGCGGTCAGCGCCACCGCGGAGTGCCTGGCCCGGGGCGTGCGGGTGGTCGGCTTCCGCCCCCCGGCGGTGCCCGAAGGCACCAGCCGGCTACGGCTGACCGCGCACGCGGGGCTGACCGGCGACGACGTCACGCATGTTGACGAGGTGCTCACGGCGGTACTCGCTGGGCTGGTACATCAATGACGCGGGGTTCGGATGGCCAGTACGGGCGTAGGCAGACGCCAGGTTGCGGCTGCGGTCACCCGAGGCGGATCGGGTGCTGGTCATCGCGTTGGTGATCAGTTACAAGTTCGCCCGGGCATTTCTCGGACTCTGCGCCCCGGACTGCGGCCCGCCACGTCGCAGCCGCGTTCGATACGTCCAGCCGTCCCTCTTGGCGCTTTGGGCACAAGCGTAACGATCGAATGACCGTTCTTCCGTCGATCTTTGTCCAAGTGATTGGCCAATTACCCTGCTGACAGTCGCTCCCATGTCATGCAGGAAGCGGGCGCCGAAGGACCTGGCCGGCATCCAGCAGTGTGGAGGCACTACCCGGTGTGCGTGTTCGGCCGGCCGGGTGGCTGGTCGGCTGCCTAGCTAGTAGGCGGTTGACAGGATAGTGGACTGGAATTCTGGTCCATGAGCACGATCCCGCTGTCCGAAGCGAAGGCCCGACTCTCCGAGATCGCTGACGAGGTAGGGCGCACCCACCAGCGTGTCCACATCACCCGCAACGGCCGTGACTACGTCGTGCTGCTTGCCGCAGAGGACCTCGAGTCCATTGAGGCCACCTTGGAGCTGCTCGCCGATACTCAGGCCCAGGAGCGCATCGCCACCGGCGAAGCCGACTTCGCTCGGGATGATGTGCTCGACGAGCAGCAGGTGCGAGCCCTGATCGACGAGCGACACCGGACCCGACCCGAGTGACCTACCGGGTACAAGTCGTCCGTACCGCGGCACGCCAACTCACCGAACAACTGCCAGAAGCCGTCGCCGCAGCATGCGTGGAGTTCCTGTACGGGCCACTGGCCGAAAGCCCCCACCGTGTAGGAGCTCCGCTGCGTAAGCCCTTCGAGGGCTACTGGCGCGCTCGCCGCGGCCAGTACCGAGTCCGGTACACCTTTGACGACAGCAGCCAGACCGTCCAGGTTGTGGACATCTGCCACCGGCCCTCGCCGCCAAGGTGCCCCATCCTCTAGCGGAGGCATAAGGGTCCGCCGGTTGGCCGGTGTCCGAACAAAATTCGAAGTTGAGGCCAGGAGCGTCGTCGCGTCCCGCCTCAGAGCACGTCAGTTCAGTACCCGAACCACGTTATCAGGCTGATCAAGCCATACCCATTGTCGCTCTTCACGGATCTCGAAGCCAAACCGATCGATCCCTGGTTCGCCGTGTTCGTACCACCAGTCGTAGGCGGCCTCGGCCTCGTCCATAGCTTGCGCGGCCCGAGTTGCTGTACGGTGAATGGGGCAGGGTCGTTGAGATTGGCGTCCAGTCGCGCCCAGGACTTGGTCGCCCCGTCGTCCAGCTCCAGATTATGGTGGAGTTTGCCGTGCTTGTTCCACTCCATCACCAGGCAGCAGCAAGCTAGACGCGCCCCGATGGCGAACGTGCCCTTGTCCGGGTTCAGCATCCGATCCAGGTCGCTCCCGCGGCATTGGGTCGTGCTGATCTTCGCGCGCTCAACGTCGCTGTCGGCGGGCTCCCAACCGTACAGCGCGCGGCGCTGGTCTCGGACGCGCATGAAGGCCAAGTCGCCGGAGAACCTGCCGGTGGCGGCACCGTTCTTGTCCAGCTTGAGAGTCAACATGACCCCGTTGGACCAGTCCGTTCCCCAGGGGGTCACCAACCGGCCGGTGGGCCGGAGCTGATCGAGCCAGGCGCGGGGCACTACCTCGCGGATCGATGCGGTGGAGATCACCCTGTCGTACGGAGCACCAGCCGAGTACCCGGCCATGCCGTCTCCCGTGATCACGAGCGGGTTGTACCCGGAGTTCGTGAGTGCGCGTCGGGCACCCTTCGCCAGGCATGAATCCACTTCAATCGTGACTACCCGGCCGTACTCGCCGACCCGGCGCGACAGCAGTGCGGCGTTCCAGCCGGTACCGGTGCCGATCTCCAGCACGGACTGGCCTGGCTGCGCGCCAAGGGCATCCAGCATGTCCGCGACAATGCTTGGCTGACTACATGAGCTGGACGGAATGCTGCCTTTCCGGCCGGGTTGCACATCACCGAAATTGATCTGTGTGATGACGGGCGCATTCGCGGACACCACCGCGCGCCAGCCGTTCGGATCGGTGTGCTTGGACAATGCGACGAGGGCGTCACCGGATCCGTCGTCCACCCAGACCGTGTCCGGAATGAACAGTGCGCGCGGTACCTCGGCGAGCAGAGCCTCTCCGGAAGACGGCGCATTGACGACAGTCATTTGTTGTCCCTGTCGCCTGTGTCGCCTTTTTCGTGTTTACCGCTGCCGGAGTCGTCCGCATCCTTGGTATTCGAGTGGTCGTAGCTATCCTTGTTCCCATCTTTGTCGGTGTTGTCCTCGTGTTTGCCCTTAGCCATCGCTGCGCTCCTGCCATCATGTGAGTAACCCGCGGCATATCAATGCCCAACTGGTAAACGTTCCGTCTATTCGCGCCCCGCCAGGCTACTGCTGGGCGACGGTCCAGTCACCCTACGATTGCGAGCAGATCTGCCCTCAGTCCTACCGCGTCAAGGGCACTCCGGCGAGCCGGTTGCCACGTGGATGCCCGGGGGATCGCAGGTGCCTGCGTCGCGACTCGGCGCCAGCTGCGCTGCCTGCCCGGGGGCGGAGTCGTCTCTGTTCCGTCTCGTTCGCGTTTATTCACGGGCATCCGCCCGCTACCGGGAGGCTGCTCCGGCACAGGTCACTGATGGCGTCCAGCGGACGCGGCACCACCGGTCGTGAACCGTATCGGGCTAGCCTGGTAGATCGCTCAGCTGACAGCAGGGGCTGACCAACGACAGCGCGGCTACCCTCTGCATACACGCACGCGCCAGCTGGATCCTTGACTACACTCAGCCTCCCGAACTCAACAGCGGAGTTGTTCGGCCGACCTCAGACTGCGGTACCAGGCCCAACCTAAAGATGAAGGCATATTGCCCTCGGTGCTCGTCGCTGTGGCATCAACGCCGGGACGAACCGGCGCTTTCATCGTCGCGCTCGTCCGGGATGCCGTCGTCATCGATGTCGGCCAGCAGCGGATCGATCTGGCCCGCCCGGACGGCCTCAAGCTGGGCCGCCAGCGCGATCCCGGCGAGCAGGGCGATGCCGGTGAGGTTGGCCCACAACAGCAGCGCCATCACCGCGGTGAGCGGCCCGTAGGTGTCGTCGAAGTTGTCGGCAACGGAGATGTACACCCCGAACAGAACGGAAACGACCAGCCACCCCAGCACGGTCATCCCGGCCCCGACCGCCAGCCAGGAAAGCCCGGGCTGCTGCCGTCGCGGGGCGTACCGGAACAGCGCGGTCACCGCGGTGAACAGCGCGCCAAGCCCTAGTGGCCACCGCAGCACGTCCCACACGGTCTCGGCCGCATCGCCCCACCGGTAGACCTGCTCGACAGCATCCCCGAACGCCTCCCCGGCCACGATGCACAGCAGCCCGACGGCCATGGCCACACCCGCGGTCGCCGTCAGCACCATCGCCAGGCCGTACTTGCGCAGGCTCGGACGATCCCGCTCCGTGCCGTAGATACGGTTGGCGCCACGCTCAAGCTGCGCGAACGCCGAGGTGGCGGCGAGAAAGGCGGTGCCCAGCCCGAGGACGACCACGACCTCGCCCCGCTCGCTGCCCTCGTCGGCCGCGCCGCCCTCGATGATCACCTGTCGGAGCAGGTCATCACTGCTGCCCGGCGAGATTGCCACCACTGTCCGCGCCACGACCTCGGCGAACGACTCCGCGCCCAAGGCCGACGCGAGACCCGCCCCGGCGATGATCAGCGGCACCGCCGCCAGGGCAAGCTGCAACGCGAAGGCACGGGCATGACTGAACCCGTCGCCGTAGCGAAAGCGGACGAACGCCGCGGCGAACAGGCGGCCGAGGTGATAACGCCGCACGGTGTGCCAGGCGTCGTCGGCGGAGAGCTCATCGCCGCCCATGAGCTCGGTCTGCGGGACCGCGCGCACCGAACTCACCTCACCACAGTATCCGCATGAACTCCCATAGGCCGCATCCACTCATCACCACCGCCGCCAAGCGTGGCACCCAGTTCTTCTGCGCCCGCACCACCCTCGCCGAGGGGCCGTCCCCTGCCGGCCAGGTTATTCCTCGATGGCCCCGTCCACGGATCGCAGATGATCACGGAAACTCAGGGAAGGCGTCTGTTGGCGCTGAGTAAGGTAAGTGTCAAACTGCACCTGACCGCGTAGGGAGACACCTGTACGGATACGTTCGGCTTGGCGTCGCTCGGTGTTGCGGATCGTTTCCGCGAGCGTGAAGATGTTTCCAGCGCGGGTGGCTGGCACAAAGAGCACGCCATCGTCATCGCCCAGGACCAAGTCTTCACCACTCACCGTCCAATCCCCCACAGTGGCGGATTCCAACACGTCTTGGGGGCGGATATCGAGGCGTTGAGGGCCGGTGGGGATCGCTCCCAGGCTGAAGACCGGCAGCCCGATCGCTCGCATGTCAGCTGTGTCGCGATGCAGCCCCCAGATCACGATTCCCTCCAGCCCGGCAGCCTGACTCTCTAGAGCCACGAGATCGCCGACGCAACTTTCATCGAGTCGTCCGCCATTGTCGACCACCAACACGTCACCAGGGGCAGCCCTTTCGAGCGCCTCCAGGAAAATATCGACGCTGCCGACATGTCGAGCAGGAGACGCACGTCCAGCTAGGCGGCTGCCCGGCACTACAGCGTGCAAAAGCGCAGGCGCACAACGCACCGGGATCTGAGCGCGGATGCATGCATCCGCCAGATGGGCAGTAGTCAGCGTCGCAAACCGTCGCCGAAGCTCTTGGTGATCCATACTGTGTGCTTCCTCTCACGCTTCACACGTTCAGGCCGGGCAGGGTCCGCCTCTGGCCCGGCCGCCACCGGTGTGAGCAGGTACCCCGTTTCGGCTCCCCGCGGTAGCTGGCCAGCACACTCACACCAGCTACCGCTCGGGTCCTGGTCACCCGAGAAGCCCCCACACGACCTGGTGGGCGCGTATCCCGACGTACTGACCCGCTCCCGACGCAGCCAGCCTCACACTCCGACCTCGTCGGTCGGCGCGGTGTCTGGCTGGTTGCCATCTGGCTGGTCGGCGAGGGGTGCTGCGCCGGCGATCTTCAGGTACTCGTTGATCTCGTCTTGGGAGGGGTCGATGCCCACCGACTCGGCGTAGGCCTCAGCCGCCTCTGGGTCGTGCTCGCTGCCCGGTTCAGCCGTGCCGACGGCCGGCAGCCGTTCATCAGGTGTCGTCATGATTGCCTCTCCGCGCGCCGCTTATCGACCCCAGCCTCCCGTCGTACGGACGTGAGCCGAGGCTACCCGGCCCCCGTCGGCCACGGTCGTGTCGTAGTGGGCGCCGAAGGGAATCGTGTCCTGGGCTACTCGCCGAAGGGTTACCCGGCTCTGTCGAGCACCAACCGGTCCAGGTCAGAGTTTGATGTTTGATCCTGCCGTGGCGTGCATACCCTGCATGCATGAGACCCTTCGACGACATCGTCCGGCTAGAGCGGGCCGAGGCGTTGGACCGGCCGGCGGCCGCCGTACGTGGTGTCGTGCAACGGCTGCTGCGCAACCGGACGCTGAAGGACGCGCTGCACGGGGTGTGGCTTGGGCATCCGCTGCACCCCGCTCTGGCGCAGGTCGCGCTCGGCTCGTTCATGTCCGCCTCGCTGATCGACGCGGTCGGCGGTAGGCGTCGCGAGTCGTCCGGCCTGATCGCGGTCGGGCTGGTCAGCACGGTGCCGACGGTCGCCGCGGGTTGGGCGGATTGGTCCGACAGCCACGAGGACCAGCAGCGGGTCGGGCTCGTGCACGCTGCGCTGAACGCGGCGGCGGTGGGTTGCTTCGCCGCCGCGCTGCTGCGCCGCCGTGGCGACCGCGGCACCGGACGGTTGCTGTCGCTGGTAGGAGGCACGTTGAGCGTGCTGGGGGCGGCGCTGGGTGGCCACCTGGGCTACCGGCAGGCCACCGGCGCCAACCACAGCGAGGAGGTGCCGCACGTCGGCCCGGGGGATTGGCAGCCGCTGGGCCCGCTCGCGGAGTTCCCGCTGGGGCAGCCGGTGCGCCGGATCGCCGGCGACGTTCCGGTGTTCGTGCTGCGCAGCGGTAGCGATTCTTCCGATGTCTCCCCGGTCACGGTGCTCTCCAACCGCTGCCCGCACCTGTCCGCGCCACTGCACGAGGGCGAGCTGTCCGAGGTCGACGGGGAGGTATGCGTCACCTGCCCGTGGCACGCGAGTGTGTTCCGGCTCCGCGACGGCGGGGTCGTGCACGGTCCGGCAACGGCGCCGGTGCCCGGCTTCGAATCCCGCGTCGAGGGTGGCGTGCTGCAGGTGCGGGTGCGAACCCTGCCGGGCATCTCGGCGAGCTGACGCTTGGGTGAGTCGTTTCCGATCGGGATGAGGATGTTCCGGCGGGACCGAAGTACATGCCACCGAAGTACATGCCACCGCTGCCGGGTGTGGTGAGACAACGCGCTGGCGACGAAACCGCTACTGGTGGGTGAGGGCGTGGTCGAGGGAGTCGACCAGCACCAGTGTGCTGTGGAGCCCGATGATGGTGATCATTCGGTGTGGTGGCTGGCCGGGGTGGGTGACGATGACGATCGGGATGCCGGTGTCGTCGCCGTGGCGAGTGGCGGTGAGCAGCGCCGCCAGCCCGATGGCGCCGAAGAAGCCGACCTCCGTGAGGTTCACCACGACCCTTCGCGCCCCGGACACGCCTGTTGCCGTCCTCAGCACCTGATCCAGCAGTGGGGCGGTGGCGAGGTCGACCTCGCCATGCGCGTGCACGACGATCTGGTCGCCGATCTGCTCGTAGTGCACGTGCAACAGTTCGTTGCTCACTTTGCCCTCCCGGCACACCGGCATCGTCAATCACCGCAGCGGTTGGCTGCTCAACCGCATCAGGCCTGGTCCACCGTAGCCGCCAGAAACCTCGTGTGCATCGTTTCGTCATCACTTTGACCGGGTATCCCGCCTCCGTGGTACCCAGCGACGGCCACTGGAGGTGGAGATCATCTCGCCGTGACCCAGCGTCACGCCTGTCCGGACAACACGCCTGTCCGGAGAAACCCTTATCAGCTCCTAGGGAGACAGCCACATGAACACCGTCACCGAATCCGTCGACGTCGCGGTGGATGTGTCCACCGCCTATAACCAGTGGACCCAGTTCGAGTCCTTCCCGCAGTTCATGGAAGGCGTCGACGAGATACGCCAGATCGATGACACCCACACCCACTGGGTGATCAGTATCGCCGGAGTGACACGGGAGTTCGACGCCACTATCACCGAGCAGAGACCCGATGAGCGCGTCGCGTGGCGCTCTGATGACGGCCCCGATCACGCCGGCGTCATTACCTTCCATCGGCTCAACGACACCACCACCCGGGTCACTGCCCAGATGGACATCGACCCTGACGGGTTCGTCGAGAACGTCGCCGACAAGCTGGGCATTCTCGATCAACGCGTCAAAGGTGATATGCGCCGGTTCAAGGAGTTCATCGAGTCCCGCGGCGGCCGTGAGACCGGCGCCTGGCGCGGCGAGGTGAATCGCCCCGGCAGCTGAGTACCCGAGTCCGCCAATCTCGGATGTCGACCACGCGCTCGATAATCGCGTCCGGGTTCATCGTCGCGCCCGGATCGGCCACGATGAGTCCATGAGTGCAGCATCCGCCCTCGGGCCCGACCCCAGCCACGGCTCGGGTCGGGCTTCGTGGACCGCGGGGGCGGTCGCGCGGCTGCTTGGTATGCCGGCTTCGACGCTGCGCAGCTGGCACCGCCGTTACGGCATCGGGCCCACCGGGCATCATGCCGGCCGCCACCGTCGCTACACCGACACTGACCTTGCCGCCCTGGCCCGCATGCAGCACCTCATCACCGGCGGGATGAGCACCGAATCCGCCGCCCATCTCGCTCACCGCCTCCCCGGCCCGCTCGAAGCCCCACTGGACTCACCTGTCAGACCGGACGAACTGCTCACCGCCGCGTTGCAGCTCGACGTCGACACAGTGCTGTTCACCCTGGGCACCCACCTCATCACCTACGGCGTCATCGCCACCTGGGAGGAGCTCTGCCGCCCCGCCCTGACCGACCTCACCCACCGGTTCACCGCCAACGACCCGGATCAGTGCATCGATGTGGAGCACCTGCTGTCCTGGGCTATCACGACGGCCCTGCACCGCGCTCCTGCGCCACCCGCGCAACCCTTCCAGCCCGTGCTGCTGGCGTGCGCCGACCGTGAACACCACACCCTGCCCCTTGAAGCGCTGCGCGCCGCCCTCGCCCAGCACGCTGTACCCACCCGCATCTTCGGCGCGGCCGCTCCCACCACCGCTCTCCAATGCGCCCTTCACCGCGCCCCACAACCACCCGTCGCGCTCGTACTCTGGGCACACACCAGCAACACCGCAGACCCTCGCGCACTTGACTCCCTCGCCGAGACCGGAATCGCCGTGATCGCGGCCGGACCCGGCTGGGATCACAGCCCACTTCCCCCACAAGTGGCCCACCCCACCAGCCTTCGCGCCGCATTCGACCTACTCTCACCGCCACAACACGATGAACCACCCCGGGTCCGATGACAGGGGGGGGACTGTAAGATCAACGGTGTAACTCCTGAGACTGGAGAGGCACCTGTGACTGCTGTGACGATGGATGTGTCAGCCGAGTCCGGAGATGGCTTGGACGAGCAGCTGGTACGGCAGCTGGCTGCGCGGGCCCGGGCCGAGGGCCTGAAGCTGACCGGGGAGGGTGGGCTGCTGGGCCGGTTGACCAAGGTGGTGGTCGAATCCGCCTTGGAGGGCGAGATGGATGACCATGTTGGTTATGGCAAGCATGATCCGGCCGGCCGTAATGGTGGGAATTCGCGGAATGGGACGCGGCTCAAGACGCTGGTGACCGAGGCCGGGCCGGTGGAGATCGAGGTGCCACGGGATCGGGAGTCGACGTTTGAGCCGGTGATCGTGGGCAAGCGGCAGCGGCGGCTGTCGGGCATCGATGATCTGGTGATCTCGCTGTCGGCGAAGGGGCTGACGCACGGTGAGATCTGTGCGCATTTGGCGGAGATCTATGGGGCGGAGGTGTCGAAGCAGACAATTTCGGCCATTACCGATCGGGTGATGGAGGGCATGACGGCGTGGCAGAACCGGCCACTCGATGCGGTCTATCCGGTGATCTTCATCGACTGCGTGAACGTGAAGATCCGGGAGGGCAACGTGGCGAACCGGCCGATCTATGTCGCGCTGGCCGTGACCTGCGAGGGCACCCGGGACATCCTGGGGCTGTGGGCTGGTGAGCACGGTGACGGGGAGGGCGCGAAGTACTGGATGCGGGTGTTATCGGAGATCAAGAACCGGGGCACCCAGGACTGCCTGATCGTGGTCTGCGACGGGCTGAAGGGCCTGCCCGAGGCGGTTACCACTGTGTGGCCCCAGACGATCGTCCAGACCTGTATTGTGCATTTGTTGCGCAATTCGTTCAAGTACGCCTCGAGGAAGGACTGGGCGGCGATCGCCCGCGACCTCAAACCAGTCTATACTGCCGTCTCGGAGTCCGCCGCGTTGGATGCCTTCGCCGAGTTCAGCGCCAAGTGGGAGAAGAAATATCCCGCGATCATCCGGCTGTGGACTAACGCCTGGGCCGAGTTCGTGCCTTTCCTCCAGTTTGATCAGGAAATCCGCACGATCATCTGCACCACCAACGCGATCGAGAGCATCAACGCCCGGATCCGGCGCGCGGTCAACGCCCGCGGCCACTTCCCCACCGAGGCGGCCGCACTGAAATGCGTCTACCTCGCGATCATGAGCCTGGACCCCACCGGCAAGGGACAGCAACGCTGGTCCAACCGCTGGAAAGCCGCGCTCAACGCCTTCGACATCACCTTCGACGGACGCCTGTCCGCCGGACGGAAGTAACACCCCACAAGATCCCAGTTACACCGTTAACTTGACAGACCCTAAAATCCTGATCGAACTTCCTGCGTGTCTCCGACACCGCCCCTCCCTTATAGGCGATGTCTCCACGGTACGAGGGGAAACGCACGCGCCGACCTGGAGGACAAGCGTGGTCACCTCTAAGACGCCATCGAACTCGCACGTACAGCGTCTCGCATACATCCATCCCGCCCCGCAAGATATTGCGGGTATGCACCACAACCTCGCCCACTACTTGTCCCGCGCCGCCGCGGACCCCGTCGAGCAGCGCGTTCACCGCCTCGCTGCCGCGTTCCTCTACCGCCTCACAAACGACAACCACAACATCACCGAGACGCTCCATACGCTCGCCATCGAACTTAGTAGTGATACCGAAGATCTCGATGCACCAGCGCTGCCCATGACCCTGCGCGAGATCACCCGCCTGGTCGATGCCGGCGACGGTGTTCGCTTCGGCGATCTTGTCACCACCCTGTGCCCTGACCCCAAGATTGCCGATAACACTCTGCTCGCCCTGCTGGCCACTGCCGCGCTTACCCGCTGGGAGCCGGTTATTACCGCCGTTGTCGCCGCGGCTACCACGGGTCATATCCCAGCCGAACTCACCGACGACCTCGACGAACTCGGTGCCACGCCCGACTGGGCCGTACTAGCTGCCGCGCTGCACCGGGTTCTGACCGGCGACCGCGACCGCGAGCAACTCTTCGCTGGCCTTGATGACGCCGCCACCGTCATCCTCACCACCGTCCTCGACCGCCTCCCCACCAGCCCCGGGGAGGGCCCATGACCAGCGCCGCCACCATCGACGCCCTCACCGACCACCAGGCCATCCGCGTCCTGGCCCTCGTCATCGACGACCACCAAGCCCCGCTGCCCGACTCCACCCGGCTCCGAGAACTCGAAGCGGCCCTCTCCCCAGCCGCCGACAACAACCCCGACCTGCGGTCCTATCACCGACCCAATACCGCGCCGCCCACCGAGGGTGATCTCGCCCGCACCCCCTCACCCATCTCGCCGCCACCCGCCCCGAACTGGTCCCGGTCATCGACCACGCCGTGCGCCTGTCCGAAGACACCACCCGCTTCGAACCCGTCACTCTCGCCCTCTGCGGCCTGGTTCTCATCGCCCTGCGAACCGAGATCAAAATCGACCGCAACACCACCGGACGATGGCAGTTCCGGTTGCACAAGAAAGCCATGCGTGACTCCACACTCGGGCAGCTCCTCGGAAACTCCTCGCCCTCTACACCAACACGCCACAGAAATGACCAGACCGGCCTACACCAGCACAAGGCCCCGCGCTCGGTCCAGGAACTTTCGCACTGCTGGCACCTTGGCGTGCGGCTTCATCTGGTGGCAAAGGTCGCGAAGAAGATCCACACTGCGGTTGGAGTCCAGAACCTCGGCCAACTGGATCGCCGCTATGCCTCGGCTAGCAGCGGCGGCCAGGTCACGCTGTGTGCCTGGCCGCGTCAGGGCATCGGCCAAGTGGACTGAGTAAATTTGCCGATCACGGGCGAACGACTCATCAAACAAGTCGACACCTTCCTCGATAAGCTTTGCCGCTTGATGAGCCTGCCCAAGTTGTAACAGGCAGTCTCCAGCGAAGGCGGTGATATCCGCCGGGCTCACCCAGTACAGCCAGGGCGGATCGTCGTCCTGCGGTTCGACGTGGGCGCGAGCTTTCGAGACCGCCGCCGAGCAGGCCGATACATCGTGCATGGTTCCCAATGCATAAGCCTGCCGAATGTACAGCTCTGCGAGCAGACGCGGCGTCGCCTGACCACGTGCGCCTGCAAAAGCGGACTCGATGAGCGTTACGGCTTCCGAGGGTTGCCCCTCATGCGCCGCCTGCTCGGCCATGCAGCTCAGGACGTGAGCACCCAGCGGCCGATCATCGGCGCTGTGGGCAGCACGCAGGGCCGCGATGTAGTAGCGCTGCGCCAGAGCCTGCTTGCCGACGTCATAGGCGGACCAGCCCGCGAGTTGTCCGAGTTCGGCCAGCGCGACGTGGAGTTTGCGGCCGGTGGGTTCGCCGTAGGATGCCTGGTCGAGTAGATCGGCGATGACTCCGAACTCGTGTTCGGCCAGTGAGAGTACCGTGCCGCCACCGGCTACATCGTCCATCGCGCGCAGCTCCGGGATCATGGCCATGAACCGGTCGACCAGCTCTGCCGACACTCGACGCCCCGACAATCCGGATACCAGCGGTCCTGGCTCGTGGATCAGCCACTGGTGCGCTGGAGCGGTCAAGGCAATGCCGGTCAGGAACACGAATCCTCGGCGCTTCACCGGGCGATCACCGCCTCTCAGCACGACTGCCACCTCGACGGTACCCCGGTGGCTCCACGGTGCGGAAAGCGCCAGATCGTGCTCGGGATCGCCGACCGGCTCGTCGGACGTGTCCGAGGCGGCGACCGTCTTGGTCGGCTGGCCTTCGGCGAGCAGGATGTCCAGTTCCTCCAGCGATACCGCGAGGGCGTCGGCGAGCTTGGGCCGCGACCATGGCTGCGGGAAGGTTTTGCCACGCTCCCAGCGTCCGATAGTCGTAGGTTCGACGCCCACGAACTCAGCGAGCGTTTCCTGGGTGTGACCCACGATCTCGCGGCGCTGGGCGAGGGCGTGGCGTTTGGCTTTCACGGTTGTTCGTTTCCCTGACGTGGATGGGATCCAGGACGTGCCCGGCACCCTAGCTCGGCAGTGTGACCGAATCGCCGAACTGGCACGTGGATGCCAGACAGCTGTCATACGTCTGTGCTGTCCTGTCGGCCAAGACGGCTACGTTCTGACGGTGCCTGACGACGTGGCCTTCACCACCCCCGACGGCCTGCGCCTGTCCGGCACCCTCGCCCTGTCGACGATGCTCGCCAAGCGGCCGTGCTTGTCCACGGAGGCGGCGTCACCCGCGAGGAGGGAGGCTTCTTCACTGGTCTGGCGGCGGGGCTGGTCCGGCAGACGCCGACCCCCGTGAAGTCGGCATGTCCGGCATCGAACCTCCATCTTGCGGCAAGGATAGGTGTTGACCATGGTCCATGAGCCGGGCGGTCACACGATGTATATCGCCAGCTTGTTGTGCAGGCTGGACGCAAGGTGCAGGAGGTCGTCGGGGTCGCTGGTGACCACCAGGGCGTGCTGGCGCAGCGCGGTGACCACGACCAGCGCGTCGATAACGTCGGAGGTACCCGTGCGGCCGCAGATCGCGCCGGCTGCCTTGCCGAGGTCCTCGGTGTCGGGAGTCACCTGGCAGCCCCGGAGCAGCCGAGAGAGGTTCGCGTGTGGCGCGCCGCGCCATGCTTGGGCCAAGACCACGACCGGGATGATCGGGCGTACTCCGTTGGCGAGACTCTGCTCGTGCAGCGCCCACAGGCCACGGTGACGCCGCTCGGCCGCCAACAACGCGCCGGTGTCGTAGACGATCCCTGACACCTAGCTAGCGGCCCGCTGGGATGGGATAACTCCAGCGTCGATGAGCACCTGACGCGCCTCGGTCCGTTCGGCGTCGGTCAGGGCGCCGTGCTCAGCCTCGAACTCCGCTACCGCGGTCAGTCCATCCGCGATGGCGGCCTGCTCCGCGGCGGCCCGTTCAGCGGCCCGAGCAAGCCATACGGAGACCGGCAACCCTGCGGTCTCGGCGGCGGTGCGGATCGCGTCCTCCACGTGAGGGGAAACCGAGATCGACAGCCTGCTCACACTCATGCACCGAGGTTACCACCAGTATTACCGAAGTAACACGCGGGCTCCCACTCGGTCTTGATTCCCCTCGGCATCCGGACGATCACGGTCGCGGCACTGCGACGACTGTCGCGAGATCGTCCAGATCAGCGAAGTCACTGGGGTTGGTGGTGTAGAGCGGAAGCCGGTTCGCGATCGCAATGGACGCGATCATCAGATCCGCGATCCGGCGGCGTGGCTTGCGCCCAGCCGCTACGACGGCAGCCGAGACCAGGCCAAACGTGCGGGCGGCCTCCGTGTCGAACGGTAATGGTTCGAAGGTGACCTCAGGTGCTGGAGGACGTTCATACGCGGGCCCGCTCTGCTGGGTCGTCGGTGTGGTGAGGCGCCACCGACAACTCGGCCAGCGTCACCGCACTGATCACCATCTCGCCCGGCAAGTGTGCATCATCGAGAGCCGCCAAGTGGTGACGACATTGGTGTCGATCAGGCCACGACCGTGCGCCTCACCACTCACGGCCGGACAAGTCCTGTTCTGCGAGGTCGTCGATGTCGGCGCGGAACCTCTCGGCGTCGAGGACCGGGGCAGTGGCGAATGCGGCCATGACTTCCTGGCGAGGGACGAAGGTGCGGCGGCGGAGCGGGATGAGCCGTCCAATCGGTGTCCCGTTGCGAGTAATCGTGAACGACTCGCCACGCTCGACCGCGCGCATGATCGCGCCAGAATCATTTCGGAGTTCTCGTGCTACAAACCGGCGATCAGGCCGCAGTCGCGGATCACCGGATGGTGGACATGGTGGGTGACTGGTCGAACTGGGTCCGGTACAGCTCCTCGTATCGACCGCCGGCGGAGACCAAATCGGTGTGGGTTCCGCGCTCCACGACCCGCCCGTCCTCGACCACGAGGATGAAATCCGCGGCCCGGACGGTCGACAGCCGGTGCGCGATCACCACCGCGGTCCGCCCGGCCAGCGCCTCGCCCAGCGCTGCTTGCACCGCCGCCTCCGACGTCGAGTCCAGGTGCGCAGTGGCCTCGTCGAGGATCACCACGCGGGGACGCGCCAGCAACAGCCGAGCGATCGTCAGCCGCTGGCGCTCACCACCGGAGAGCCGATACCCGCGCTCGCCGACCACCGTGTCCAGCCCATCGGGCAGCGTGGCGACGAGGTCGGCGAGCCGGGCCCGGCGCAGCACCTCCCACAGGTCGTCCTCGGCAGCCTCCGGTCGGGCCAGCAGCAGGTTCGCCCGCACCGATTCGTGGAACAGATGCCCGTCCTGGGTCACCATCCCGAGCGTTTCGCGGATCGACTCGGCGGACAGGTCGCGGACGTCCACACCGGACAGCCGCACGGCACCGCCCTCGACGTCATACAGCCGCGCCACCAGCTGCGCGATCGTGGATTTCCCGGCGCCCGAGGATCCGACCAACGCCACCATCTGCCCCGGTTCGGCCCGGAACGACACCTCGTGCAGCACTTCTACTCCGCCGCGAGTGTCGAGTTTGGCGACCTCCTCCAGCGACGCGAGCGACACCTTGTCCGCCGAGGGATAGCCAAAGCGCACGCCGTCGAACTCCACCGACACCGGCCCGTCCGGCACTCGCCCAGCGTCAGGCTTGTCCTGGATGAGGGGTGTCAGGTCGAGCACCTCGAACACCCGATCGAAGCTGACCAGTGCGCTCATCACCTCCACCCGCGCGCTGGCCAGCGCGGTCAGCGGGGCGTAGAGTCGGGTGAGCAGCAGCGCCAGCGCCACGACCGCACCAGGCTCCAGCTGCCCCCGCAGGGCGTAGAACCCACCGAGCCCGTAGACGACGGCCAACGCCAGCGCCGACACCAGCGTCAGCACGGTGACGAACACCGACTGCACCATCGCGGTGCGCACCCCGATGTCGCGCACCCGCCGAGCCCGGGTGGCGAACTCTGCCGACTCCTGCGCGGGCCGGCCGAACAGCTTCACCAGCGTCGCGCCGGGCGCGGAGAACCGCTCGGTCATCTGCGTGCTCATCAGCGCGTTGTGATTGGCCGCCTCGCGCTCTAGCCGGGCCAGCCGGGTGCCCATCCGCCGCGCCGGCACCACGAACACCGGCAGCAGCAGCAGCGCAAGCAGCGTGATCTGCCAGGAGATCCCGATCATCACCACGAGCGTGAGCACCAGCGTCACCACGTTGCTGACCAACCCCGACAGCGTGTCGCTGAAGGCCCGCTGCGCGCCGATCACGTCGTTGTTCAACCGGCTGACCAGCGCGCCGGTGCGGGTGCGGGTGAAGAACGCGATCGGCATGCGCTGCACGTGATCGAACACCGTGGTGCGTAGCTGAAGGATCAGGCCCTCGCCGATGCCCGCTGATAGCCACCGTGTCACCAGCCCGAGCCCCGCCTCCGCGATCGCAATGACGGCGATGAGCGCCGCAAGGCTTACCACGACGTCGGGTGCGGCGCCCTGCACGATCGCGTCGACGACCCGGCCGGCGAGCACCGGTGTCGCCACCGCCAGCACCGCCGTTGCCACGCTGAGCAGCAAAAAGCAGGTCAACTGCCTGCGGTGCGGCCGCGCGAAGCCGCTGATGCGCCGCAGCGTGGCCTTGGAGAACGGACGCTGGTCCTGCTGTGCATGCATCGCGTTGTACATGGACATCCACGCGGTGACTTCCATGTCCATCACACATCACCAGACTCTCGTTCTCGCCAACCGTCACGACATCGCCGGTGTCCTCGACCGGCGACCGTCCACAGACTAGAACCTCAACTAAAGTTGAAGTCAAGTTTGCCTGTTTTATCCTATCTGCACCGGCACCGGGCGTGGTTGATCGGATCGGTTAGATCGCTTCCATCTCGGCCCCGTCGTGATCGGCGAGGAGCGTTTGAAGATCGTCCGTGTCACTGGTCGTGATCGTGGAAACCGGTATCGCGTGGCAGGTTTGACCTAAACTTAAGCTTATGTTCTACGCTGGCATTGGCCGCCTCGCTCATGAGCCGGCGGCGCCCAATGCGCTAAACCGCGGAGGAATGCCATGACAGACGAGGACGCTATCCGGAACATGCTCGCCGCTTATGTCGCGACCTGGCACCGGAACGACATGGACGCCTGGGGCGCGTTGTTCACGAAGGACTCCGACTTCGTCACCAACACCGCCGTCTGGTGGAAAAGCCGGGACGAGAACGTCACCGGGCATAAGTCGATCCCAACCTGGGTGATGGCGGAAACGCCGAAGTACCGCTCCAGCGTGGCCGAGATCGTCTTGCCCGCGGCCGACGTCGCGTTGGTCCACGCGCAATGGGAATGGCCTGGCTTCGTCGATCCAGTCGCCGGCAGGCCGATCGAATGTCCACTTCCACAAGACAATCTTTGAATCGTTCTTCATCCTGTCAGGTATGGTGCTTCTGTTCGACGGGAGCCGCTGAATCGACACCACGGCAGGGACTTCCTCTACGTTCCCCAGGGTGGGGTGCACGCGTTCCGCAACACGTCCGGCAAGCCGGCTTCCCTGCTGCTGCTCTTCACCCCCGGCGCGCCACGCGAGGCCTACTTCGAAGAGCTCGCTGAGATTGCTGCCTCCGATCGTCGGCTCAGCGACGAGGAGTGGACCGACCTTTACCTTCGCCACGACCAGTACATGGTCTGACCATCCGAACCCGGTTCCCATGATTCGCGTCGTGACGTGTCGCAGGAGGACAGATGAGTGCGAACGAATCCTCGGCTGAGAATGGCACCGCCGAGGTACAGCGCCAGCGAAGGTTCGGGCTGAACGAGGACTGGTGGCCACCATCGTCGGGTTGTTGCTGCTCGTGCTGGTGCTCACCGCAGCAGTGGTTGTGCCGTGATGTCTCCGGCGCAGGCGATGTAGTCCAGTTCATCTGCGATCTTGCGGGACTCGGCTGTCCACGGGTACGCCCGCCCGGTCCAGACCTCGACAAGCCCGACAACGGACTGTGCCCGCACACCCGGGTTGACCAGCGCGACCGCCTTGATCGGAGTCCGCCGCCTGGTCAGCACCTCCAGTGCCACGGCCCCGCCGAGCGAACCGCCGAGGACACCGATCGGCTCGTCGTCGACCGGCAGCTGATCGCGCAGCGCGGCCAGCGCGGTCGGGAATTCGTCGGCGGCCTGGTAGATGAACGGCGCCAGGAAAGCCATCAACGCGTCCTTGCGGGCGAATTCGATGATGGCGTCGACGCGGCCGTCGACCATCCGTGCGCCACACATCGGCATGCCAAGGTGTACCCGCCAGGCAGGCACCCCGGTCATGGGTAGTGCGGCCGCGAAGGCCGCGTCCGTGCGAGGCGCGTCCAGCATGTGCCAGGTCACGATCAACGGCGCGGAGCCGTCGGTGACTCCGGTCGGCGGGAGCGCCGTGAACGGTACGCCCGCCGCGGTACCGGTGATCGTTTCCATGCGTCCTCCAACGGTTTCGTGGCCTGCCAGGCCACCGGAGACAGCTTGACGTGCCTCGGATCTCCTTTCCGCCAAGGGCGAAACCGTCCCAGGCGACGCACTCGGCGGTGCTGGGGTGACGTCGAAATTCGTCGCCGCAGACCCCCACCAAGCACGACCGCCGTCAACACTCGCGCCAAACGCCGCCGCATTACGCCGCCAAAGCCAGCGCCCTACGCGCCCCTCGCGACAGGCACGTTGACCGCAGAACCGCGTCGGTCGATCTGCCCGGTTACTCCTCCTCCGTCTCGTCATCGGTGTCGGCTGCGTCGGGGTCGCGCAGCGGACGCTGCCCACCGCCCAGCTCGGTGGGCAGCAGGAACGAGTAGCGGCCCAGCAGGTTCACGTGGTGGCGGCCGAACGGGGACAACCGGGCGGCGTCCTCGTCACGGACCTCGTGGCCGCCCGCCCGCAGCTCGGTGATCGCCGCGTCCAGGTAGCGGGTGTTGAACAGCACGATCGAGTTCAACACGAGGCCCAGGGTGCCGAGCTGGTCCTCCATGCCCTCGTAGTAGCGCTGGCGCAGTTCACCGCGCTTGTCGTGGAAGGTCTTCCGGCCCAGGGAATGTCGGCCTTCCTGGAGGTTGCCCTGTGACTTCATCGTCTTGCGGTAGCCGGGTCATCGGCGGTGCGCAGCACGTGCAAGGCCTTGTCGATCCGGCCGTAGTGCGCGATGGCCTCGCCGAGCTGGGTGGGGTGCCCGTCGCGCGCGCGACAGCATCCGGATCACGTCGTGGGCACGCACGGCGCCGGTGTGGATCGCGGCGATGACCCGCAGGATGTCCTCCCAGTGCCGGGCGACCTTCTCCAGGTCGATCCGGCCCCGCGCGGCGGTGGTAAACGGCCCGTAGTCCGCTCTCGGGTCGACTCGCCACAGCTTCTGGTCGGGCAGGTCGGCCAACTGCGGCGCGTAGGTCCAGCCGGCCAGTGACAGCAGTCCGAACACAATGTCGGAGTAGGAGGAGGTATCGGTGACGATCATCTGTGGTTTGGTGCCGCCGTCGCGGTCGTACAGCACGTCGAGCACGTGCAGGGAGTCGCGCGGGGTGCCTGCCACGACCTTCGCGCCGAGCCCGGCAGCCTGGTCGTCGATCATGCTCAGCCAGGTCACGCCCCGCGATCCCCTGCCGCGCGGGAAATAGCGGGGATTGGGTCCGGAGTGGACGGTACGCACTGGGACGACGAACCGCATCCCGTCGACCGAGGCAACGTGGCCGCCGCCCCATAACCGCGCCAGGCCGATGCCAGCCTGGGCCTCGATCAGGCAGACGTTCGCCGCCCGGATCGTGTCCAGCCGCAGGTAGTTGGCCTCCACGTGGGCGAGCCGGTCTCGGGTCAACGCCTCGACGTTGGACTTGATCACTGGTCGGCGGGTGATGTTGCAGGCGTCGACCACCAGCAGCGCGGCGATGCTCACACCAAGGTCGGCCAGCCGGGTCTCACCGCCGGTGATCGAGGTGAACGCGCTGTCGGCACCGGTCCAGGAGAACACCTCCAGCAACACCTCGGGCAGGTCCACCCGCGGCAGCATCCGGTTGGTCAGCGCGCGGAGCTCGACCAGGCTGGGCAGGTCGGCCTCAGCCGCCAGCGCCGTCAGGTGCAGGCGGCCGCCCTCGTCGAAGCTGGCCGCGGCGTTGTCGGCCAGGCGGTCGATCACCTCGGTGAACGTGTCGTGCAGCAGTGCGGCTCGCTCAGCCAGATGGGCCTGCGGATCCTCGGGCAAGCCGAGGCTGGCCAGCACCATCGGTTTCATCGTCATCCACGCGTCACCGGAGGGCAGTTTCGCGCGGGGGTCGCCCCACTTGGAGGAGTTGGTGGCGAAGATGTCTCGATGGCGCAGGTGCCGGTGGAACTGCTCCAGCACGCAGAACGTCCAGGCTCGCCAGTCGACACAGCCCGGCTCCACGTCCGGGCCGTTCAGGACCAGGCGGCACCAAGAACCGATCAGCAGCTCCTGATCGATCTTGTCGACTTCGACCTTGTTCCGGCCGCCGCCCCATAGCCTCGGCAGGTCGAGCAGCGCGGCCAGCACCCGCTCGCCCTCCAGGGAGGCGCCGAACCGGATGACCTGGCGCAGCATCGGCAGGAACGGCCGCACCGTGGGGAAGCGCTTGACCAGCTCGGTGCGCCACGCCGCGTCCGTGTCGTCATCGGCCGGGCCGGCCAGATCGACGATGTCCACCAGGGCCTGGGTGATTTCCGCGCGGGAGGCCACCTGTTCGATCTGCTCTCAGACTTGGGAGAGAGTGACCTGGTCAGCGTCGACCCCGTCGTGGGCAGCCTGGGCCTGAAGGTCGTCGTTGGCGCCGGTGATCTCCAGGAACACGCCCATCGCGGTGGCCATCGTGATGGATGCCTTGCCCAGCTTGGGAAAGGTGCGGATCTTCTGCTTGTTGGTCTCCCGCTCGGCGCGGGCAAGCAGCTTGCTGGTGATCAGCACATCGAGCAGGTCCAGGGCGTCGTCCACCGCGCGGGTCTGCAGGTAGACCACGGTGGCGCCAGCAGCGTCGCCAACCGACGGCTGTCGGCATGACGGCGTAGCAGGGTGGCCTTGCCCTCCATGCCATAGCGGGACAACTCGGCCAACCGGCGCGGTGGCACCACCGAGGCGTCAACCTGCCCGCAGCCCAACCCCAGGATCTCTGCTGCGCGTTCCAGTGCGCCAATCATCGCCGGTCCCGACACGTTCGTCGGCGGCCGCCGCAGCGTGTCCAGTCGGGAGTACCGCTGGCCCTCGCCGACCTCCAGCAGCCCGTCAAGCATCCCCTTCTGCTCCTCGGTGAGCAGCGCGTCAACGTGTCCCACAACTGCTGGGTTGCGGCCTCGCGGCGGCTGGCCACCAAGCGCACCAGCGTGGTCACGCCGGGCAACAACGCGCGACTCTCCCGCAGTCAGCCCACGGTAGCGTCGAACAGTGCCGTCGGTCCGTCGCCGGTGGTCCAGGCCCGGCCCTGGACCCACTCACCCAACTCGTCTTCGACCTCGGAGAACTCCTTCCACCGGTCGGCATCGCGGATCTCCCACAGGTGCTCCAGCCGGGTCTTGTCCCTTTCGCTGTAGGATTTCACGCACAATGGGTCGGCGATGTCGAGCTGTTCGGCCAGGTAGGCCACCAGCTCGACCGGTACGCCATCGAGCGGGTCGTCCAGGAACCGGCCGACATAGCAAACGGTGGCGAGCTGAACAGCGAACCCGAGCTTGTTGTGATCACGGCGCTTGGGCTCGATCAGTGCCCGGTCGACGTCGTCGAGGAAGAAGTACCGCTCCAGCTCGGCCCGGGTGAACCCGCTGGTGAAGCGACCATAGGCCGACGCCTGATCGTCGGACAAAAACTCAACCGGCAACGCATCTCTCCTACTGCTGTGCCCGCCCACAGTGGCGGAATCGGAGCGAACTTCAGCAGCACACCGACCTGACGGTCAACAAGCAGATCAGCAGGTCACGCCATGATCAACGCTTAGCGCCGTCCATCGTTCCGATGTTCCTCGACCCCCGTGCTCTCGACGGTGAAGGACATGATGACCGGCAACGTCGAGCACTACACGACGTTCTGGAAGGAATTCGGCCGCGCCGTCAAGGAAGGGCTGCTCAACGACTTCGAGAACCAAGAGACAATCCTGGAGATCGCCTCGTTCGCGTCGACCCACGACGCGGAGCAGTTTGACCACCTTGCGGCATACCTGGAGCGCATGAAAGAGGGCCAGGAACACATCTATTACATGACGGGCGACTCCCGGCAGATGATCGAGAGCTCGCCGCACATGGAAGCCTTCCGGGCGAAGGGTTTTGAAGTGTTGCTGCTGACCGATCCGGTCGATGAGATGTGGGTCGACTCGGTGTCCGGAAATTCGACGGCAAGCGGCTCCAGTCGATCGCCAAGGGGCAGGTCGACCTCGACACCGACGAGGAGAAGGAAACCGCGGAGTCCGAATGCGAGAAGCAGCGGAAGGACTTCGAAGTATTGCTGTCCTGGATGACGATCACCTTGCAAGAGGACGTGAAGGAGGTCCGGCTGTCCTCCCGCCTCACCACCTCACCCGCCTGCATCGTCGGAGACACCCACGACCTGACGCCGAATCTGGAGAAGATGTATCGCGCGATGGGGCAGGGCATGCCGAGCATCAAGCGAATTCTCGAGCTCAATCCCACGCACCCACTGGTGAGCGGACTAAAGAAAGCCTACGACGAGCGCAAGGACGACCCCGCCCTACCCGAGACAGCTGAGCTGCTCTACGGGATGGCCCTGCTGGCCGAGGACGGTGAATTGAGCGATCCGGCACGGTTCACCCTCCTACTGGCGAATCGGCTGGCGCGGACGCTCTAGCCGCTTCAACCAGGAGATAGTGTCTCGGTAGCTATTCAGCTGTTGATGGTCGTGGCGTGTCGCTATCGGCGCCGGGGTCGTAGCCTGGGATGATCTTGATGTGTCGGATTCCGGGTCGTTGGAGGCATTGGTCGAGCGCTTGCTCGGGCGTGTCCGCG
>JBOHHF010000304.1:0-23502 GCA_050700495.1 Pseudonocardiaceae bacterium | reverse complement strand
CGCACCGCCCTCGGCCGCGAGCCCGACGAGCAGGTGCTCGGTGGAGACGTAGGAGTCCCCCATGTCGGTCGCCAGATTCTGGGCATGGCTGAACGCCTTGAGTGCCTGCCGGTCGAACATCGGCGCGGCCACGGTGGAACCGACCGCCGAGGGCAACCGCTTGGTGATGGCGTCCAGCTCGGCCCGGATCGGGGCAGCGTCCGCGCCCACCGCCGCGAGCAGCGGCACCGCGATACCGTCGGCCTGCGCCAGCAAGGCCCCCAGCAGGTGCGCCGCAGTCACATCAGGGTTGCCGGCCATCGACGCAGCCTGCACAGCTGAGGAGATCGCGGCCTGGGTCTTGGTGGTGGGGTTGAAAGAATCCATCCTCGAAGCGTCCTCCGCACTGGCGTCCCTGCCCGTCCATCCCTGTCAACGTCAGGAAAGTTGAGCGTGTTCCGCTCAAGGACAGCGAGAATTCGGTCAAGTCACCGAGCCGCACGCCGGTGTACCGATGATGTCCGCTTTAGGATATTTGTTACCTTTGAGGAAGTTTACTGTCATTTTTGGTTCACCTACTGGACTTCTCCAGTTCAGCTTTAGGCCGCAGCGTCTTCTCCAGGAAATCCATGTGCACGGAGGTGCGCTTGTGACAACCCCCGGTCACGCAGCGTTGAGGACAGGTTGCCGACCAGGCACCTGCCCGGTGCCGGGGTACGACGTCGCAAGCCGCCACCGTGCGCCATGAGCACCGGGTGCGGCGCCACCCGGTTGATAAACGAACGATCGCACACTGAGAGGAGATAACCGTGCCGAACCAAGTTCTCGGATCGGAGCTGCTCGAACTCGAAGCCCTCACCTTCGAAATCGACGAGATCACCGACCCTTCCATGGATATGGCTGCATCTAGCTCGTCGTGCAGCTGTTCCAGCTGCAGCTCCTGCAGCACCTCGAGCTGCTGCTCGTGCAGCACCAGCACCTCGAGCTGTGGCTGATTAATCAGCACAGGGGGTGGTGTGGGCTCGGACCGCTGGTCCGCACCATCCCCGTCCACGTTGACACCAATAATAGCGAAAAAGAGGTACCGCGCCCGATGACGACTGTGGAGCAGAACTGGCCCGCTCCCTCGCTGTCGGGCCCAGCGGAACGGGGTGTGACGGCGGCACACCTCGCCGAGCAGATCGCAGCGATGCTCACCCCGCTCGTCGCCGAACGTTGTGGCGCGCTCGACGTGGCCATTCTGGGCGTGCCGGGCTTCGAGGATCGGGTGCTGATGCCGGTGGCTACGGCACGCGCCGCGCCTCGGCTGGCAGTCCGCCGCTACCGCAACACGTTAATCGTGGCCGCGACGCCGGGAGGAGAAGGGCCGTGCCCCGGGTGCCTGGACCGCAGGTGGACAGCCTGCCGTGCGCCCATCGAGCGCCGGTCTCTCGATGACCCGCACGGGTTGCTCCTCTCAGCGGTCAGCGCACCTGGCCCTCACGTAGTCTCGATCACCGCGGCGCTGCTCGCGGCAGCGACAGCCCCCAACTCCGCCGAGCCACCCAGCTACCCCGTCTGGGAGATCGCGATCAATTCGGCCCGAGTGGACCGCTATGGCCTGATCCGCGATTCTTCCTGCCCGGACTGCGCGGCTCCGCTACCGGACACCGCAGCAGGCGCTGAGCGCTTCCTGCGGCCCACCCCGGCCCGATCCCCTGGCGTCACCCGAGCCAGCAATCCGGAAGATCTCCACCTACCACTGGAAGTGCTGGTCAACCCGGTGTGCGGCATGCTCGGCGGCCGGGCGCTGCGTACCTACCACGCTACCGCCACCGCCCCGGTCAGCGGATTCTTTCAGGTTCGCAGCAAGTACGGGTTACATGACATGTGGTGGAGTGGGCACGCCGAAAGTTATCGACGCAGCGAGTTGCTCGGTGTTCTGGAAGGGCTGGAGCGTCACGCCGGGCAGCGGCCGAGTGGACTTGAGCCCGCCCAGTGGGCGTCGGCGGCTGAGCTTGCCGTGCCGTTTGTCGAGATGGAGCAATGCGGTCTCTATCCGCCGGGCTTCTACGATGCGCACCACGAAAAATACGTTCCGTGGTCGGACAACCCGGCGGTGCCCTGGGTGTGGGGATGGTCGCTCCGAGACCACCGCCCGCTGCTCGTGCCTGAGCAACTCGTCTACTACCTCGACCATCGCGAGGACCATCGCAACACCGTGCAGGAATGCTCGAACGGGTGCGCTTCCGGAAGCTCCGTGACCGAGGCGGCACTGCACGGCCTGCTGGAACTTCTGGAGCGCGATGCGTTCCTCATCAGCTGGTACAGCGGCCTGCCACCCACTGAAATTGATCTTGATACTGTCGCCCATCCGTTGGTCCGGCAGATGCGAGCCCAAGTCGAGCTGCTCGGCTACGATCTCCGTTGCTTTGACCTCCGGGTGGATCTTCCGGTGCCCGCGGTGGGAGCGGTCGCGGTGCGCCGGGACGGTGGCCTGGGCACCCTGTGCTTCGCGGCCGGCGCATCCCTGGATCCCTCCGACGCCGTGCGGGCTGCCGTCTGCGAAGTCGCCTCCTACGTGCCGGGCTTCCCCGACCGGGTGGACGCCTCGCGCGCACAGCTCGAGCTGATGGTCGCCGACTACCAGCATGTCGGAGAGCTCCAGCATCACGCCCTGCTCTTCGGGATGCCCGAGATGGCCGAGCACGCCGAGCCGTGGCTGCGCCAATCTCACGTCACACCCTTAGCCGATGTCTTCGCCGACTGGACAGCGGGGAGAGAACTCATCACGGATCTCCGGCAGCCGACCCAGGAGATCGTCGAGTTGCTGGGCCGGCGCGGGTTCGACACGGTGGTTGTCGACCAGACCACACCGGAGCAGCAGGCCCTGGGCCTGCATACCGTCGCCGTGCTGGTCCCAGGCCTCGTCCCGATCGATTTCGGGTGGACCCGGCAGCGGGCACTCCGGATGCCGCGGACCTTGTGGGCCCCGTACCTGGGTGGGCGCAGCACTCATCCGCTGTCGCCCGACCAGCTGCACCTCGTCCCGCACCCCTTCCCGTAGGAGGTCAGTTCCGGTGAGTACCCCGACGCTGTTGCGCCCGGACTATGCGACTGGCGGATCGACGATCGATCCCAGCCCGCAGGGCGCTCGGGAGGTGGTGCTTGACTACGCCCGCCGCGTGTTCGAGCGGCAGCGGGTCCCGCTGCCGCCGGCCGGGTTCCAGGTCGACTGGAGCGACCAGCCGTCGCGGCACAAGCTCTACCTCGACACGCCCAAGCTGCCGCTGCCCCCACCCTTCGAGGACATCGCCTCGGTCACTGTGCCCACCGCCCTGGCGAACGCGCAGGCTGAAGCCACGTTGGCGCCGATGCCGGGAGGGCAGCTCCTCGCCTCGGTACTCGGGTGCTACGGGTTGATCGATCGACGTCTCAACCTGAACTGGAACGAGGACTCCACCCGGAAACTCCAGGCCCATAATGCGGTCTGGTCGCGGCCCACGGCGTCCGGCGGCGGCATGTATCCCGTGGAGTCCTACCTGATCGCAGACCACCGCGGGCCACTGCCGACCGGCGTCTACCACTACGACACCGCGCATCACAGCCTGGATCGCCTCTCGGTCCGCCATCGCTGCGACGCGCTCGCGGCCGCGACCGGGGTGGCCGCTGGGCTCTACCTCGTTGCGACCGTGCGGCTGTGGAAGAACGCCTTCAAGTACAACTCCTTCAGCTACCACGTGGTCATCCAGGACATCGGCGCGCTGCTCGCGTCGTGGCGCTTGGTGCTGGGCGCCAGCGGTGTTGCGGTGCAACCGGTGCTCTGGTTCGACGAGGCCGCGGTCAGCGCGGTCGTCGGGGTGGATGGTTACACGGAGGCGCCGTTCGTGGTCGTCCCGCTCGGCCCGACCGCGCCGCACGCTTCCTCAGCAGGACCACCCGATTGGCGCTTCGCCCCCGACGCCGCACGCCAGCAACGGTGGCAGGTGTGGGAACGCTCCCGCCGCGTCCGTGACTTCGAGCTGGTGCAGCGGGTGCACGCGGCGGCGCTCGTGGGCGACCGGCCGCGCCCGGATCCGGGTGTGTCGGCCCTCGGCGCGGCCCACGCGAGCGTCCCCTCCTGCGACGGCAACATCGGCACGGTTGCGCTGCCGGCATCGGCACCCGCCACCCACGATCTCGACCTCGGTGCGAGCTTGCGGAAACGGCGCTCGAGCTTCGGCCTGTTCTCGTCCCGCCCGGCGCTCACCCTGGAGGATCTCGGCTGGGTGCTCACAGCGGCCGGGCGGATTGGCTGCTGCGGGACGGACGTGGCACCGGCCACGCGTTCCGATCCGTGGGTTCGACTGTGGGTGGTGCCCAACAATGTCGTCGGTCTCGAACCGCGCGCCTACGCCTACGATCCGAATAGTCACCGTCTCTGTGGCGGCCCACCCGTCGAGGTGAGCAGCCTGCAACGGCACTACACACTGATCAACTACAACCTCCGCGAGGTGGCCGCGATCCTGGTGGTGACCGGCCGGCTGGATCCGCTCGTGGCGGGCTACGGCGCGCCCGGATATCGCATGCTCGGCGTCGAGGTCGGCCAGGCGGCCCAAGGCTGTTACGTGGCTGCGACGGCCCGGGGTCTCGGGGTAGGCGCCGTCCTCGGCATCGACAACCTGGCGATCGACGATCTGCTCGGCATCAGCCGGACCGATGAACGGAGCCTGCTGTTCCTTCTCCTCGGCCACGAGCGCGCCGATCTCACCGGCTACCACCACGCCCTCTACCGCTCGGTGGGCAACAGGCAGGTGTCCCAGGTGTCCCAGGTGTCCCCGGTGGGAGCCAACCGATGACCGAGGTGCTGTCTCGCTCCGCCACCGCCGCCGGCCCCGATGGCCGCACCGGCCACGGTGCCGGGCACGACGCCCCCCGGTGGCGCGTCGGCGACGGGTTCTTGCTGCGGGTCGCGGGCCAGGCTGCTGAGGTGACCAGCGCGCTGCGGACCGAGCAGGCCACCGCCTGGGCCCAGCACGTCCTCCAGCTCGAAGCAGCCAGGAACGCGGCCGGCGACGCACTGCGGGCGGATCTGGAGGTGGCCATCGCGGTCCTCAGCCAGGGCCATCCCGGCCGGATCGCGCTGATCAACCTTCGCCGCGACGTCTTCAATATCCGCCCGCCCCGACCCGCCACTCTCGCCAGGGCCGAACCACTGCTGCGCACCACTGTGCGAGGTCACCTCGGCGAGTGGGTGGCGGCTCTCGCCTCGCTGCGTGAAGCGCTACACCTCGGCAGGGGCATCGTCGACGCTGATATCGCAGCGGCTCGCTCGCGCGCCAGGGTGCTGCTGGCCGACGACGCACTGCGCAACGCCGTCCTGCTGCAGTCCGAGGTCCTTGAGCGGAACATGGACCGGTACCTCACCGCGGTTGGCGAGTTGGACAAGCGCGGGCGGCAGGTCGAGCGGACGCTGCTCGAGCTTCTCTACCGCGCGGCGTTGAAGACCAGTCCGTTCAGCACGCTGACCTCGGTCGGGCTCGGCCGTCTCGCTCCCAGCTCCGACCGGCCGAGGCCGGCGCCCGTATCGCTGCGGCAGCACTCCACGACCCGGCTTAACGTCGCGGTGCTCGCCAGACTGTCGTCGATGGTCCTGGCGGACCCGGTGCTGCGCTCCGACATCCGAGTCACGCTGGCGCCCGGCGCAAGCTCCGACGGCGAGACGATGCGTTACGTCCGCCGCCGGGCCTCTCCCGTCAACGACGGCGACGCCGTTGTCGCCATCGACAGCGTCCACGAGGATCTGTTCTTCTTGCCGAGCGGACCCGCGCTAGCCGAGACTGCCGCGCTGACCTGCGACCAGCGACCAACGCTGCACGCGCTGGCGCACGCCATCACCGTCTCAGCCGGAGCACGATCAACACGGGAGGCCGATCAGCTCCTTGGCCACCTGCTCCGGCTCGGCTTCCTGGTGGCGCCCGACCTGCAGGTCGACCTCCGGTCCCCCGATCCAAGCGTGGCCTTCGCCGCCGCGTTGGCCGACCAGCCCCACGGCCAGCTGCAGCAGGCCGCCGCCGGACTTACCGAGGCCAAGACACTCATCGCTGAATACGCGCGGGCATCCGGGCGCGACCGCGCGGCCCTACTGGCCGAGATCCGTCGCGCGGTCCACGCCTGCTTCAACGCCGTGGGTGCACCAGCGCGATTGGTGCCTCGCACGCTGCTGTACGAGGACACCACGGTGACCAGCGAGGGCATGGACATGAGCCGCGGCATCTGGACCCGGCACGTACTGCCGGATCTGGCGGATCTGGTCGACGTGCTCCCGGCGTTTGACCTGAACCTGCCGCGCAGGCTCACCGCCCGGGGATTTTTCCGGGCCAGGTACGGCGCCGGCGGCCGGTGTGACGACGTCACGAGGTTCTGTCACGAATTCCACCGGGATTTCTTCGACGCCTACACACAACGTGCCCTGCGTCGGCGGGCATTCGACAACGACAACGTCTTCGTGCCGCAGGAGAATTGGTTCGGGCTGGCGGACATCGAGGCGCTGGACCGCGCCCGCGAGGCGGTTTCCCGCTACCTTCGCGACATCCCGGTCGCCGGGGCCTCGCAGCCGGAGGAAATTCAGCTGGGTCCCGGGTTCGTCGCGACGGTATGCCAGCAGCTGCCCGCCAGTCCCCGTCTCGACCAGCCGTGGTCGTTCTTCGTGCAACTCGCTTCGGCAGGCTCCGACCCCCACCCGGGCCGTCTCGTCCTGAACCAGGCCTACACCGGCCTGACCTTGATGTTCTCGCGGTTCGCACACAGCCTCGACACCATCGGGGCCGGCGCCAGCGACATGATCAGGCAAGAGCTCCGGCGGTACGCACCGCGCGGAGCGGTGCTGGCTGAGCTGAGCGGCGGCTACGAGACGACGAACCTCAACATCCATCCGGTCGTCACCGACTACGAGATCGTCTGTCCTGGGGACGTCAGCGCCCGGCCGCCCGACGAGCAGATCTCCCTTGACGATCTTGTCCTGGTACACGATCCGGAGGCCGACCAGGTGCGGCTGCTCTCCACGAGGCTCGGTTGCGAGGTCATCCCGGTCTATCTCGGGTTCCTCCTGCCCATGGCGTTGCCCGAGGTCCAGCAGGTTCTGCTGTGTTTTTCCCCCAGTGGCATGGCCCAGATAGATCTGTGGGCGGGCAGCGGGCAGCCGATCCCGAACGGCATCACCACCTATCCGCGTCTCGTGCTGGGCAACCTGGTTCTGCAGCGCCGCATGTGGAAGATCGACAAGAACGTTTTTCCCCTGCGGAACCCCCGGCACAGCGATGCCGAACATCTGGTGCGCGTTGCGCGCTGGCGCCGGGATCACCGGATACCGGAACGGGTGTTCGCCCAGATCGACAACGCTGCAGCCACGACCGCCGTCGACGGCGGCGCGGCCGACGCCGGGCTGGAGCGGGAGCGCAAAACCGGCCGCAAGCCGCTGCCCGTCGACTTCGCCAGCTGGTTTTCCCTGGAGCTGCTTGACCATCTTGCGCGGGGAGCGTCGGCACGCATCGTGCTCACCGAGGCGAACCCTGACGTTCACGAACTGTGGCTGCGTGACGAGAACGGCAGACCACACGTCAGCGAGATGCTCATCGAGCTTTACGACACCGCAGAGGAGTGCCATGTCAAGGCTTGATGGTCGGCCGCACGAGTGGGTGGCCCTGCACGCCTTCTACGCCAGTGATGCGAACCCTATGATCGTGGATGCAGTTCGTCCGCTGGTGGCCGAGTTACGGCGCGACCAGCTCATCAACCGCTGGTTCTTCATCAAGTACTGGCAGGAAGGCCCGCACGTTAGGGTGCGTCTACGGCCATCGTGCCCCGAGCTCCAGGACGAGGTCACAGCACGGGCAATCGGCGCCCTCGAGACTTTCCTGCAGCAGCGCCCAGCGCTCTATGACACCAGCATCGACGGCACCGACGACATGTACAAGAAGATGTACATCGCCGAGTACGGTGAGGAAAAGTGGGCTCAGGAGTACGGTGTCGACGGCCGGATGCCCCTGCGGCCAAACAATAGCGTCGCAGTCATGCGCTATGAACCCGAATACGACCGGTACGGGGGACCGGTCGGGATGGACATCGCCGAATGTCACTTCGAACGCTCGAGTGACTTCGTGGCCAAGCTCTTGACCACGTCCAACCCGCACGTCCGTCCCGTGCTCCTCGGACTCGCCGCCCAACTGTCACTCATGACGGTGTACACGTTTCTGCGCGACGACGCCGCCGTGCGCCGTTTCTTCGAGCGGTACCGCCGCTTCTGGGAGACCTCATACCAAGAACCGTCCGATGGCTACCACAGCTCGTTCGACAAGAGCTACGCGGTGACCAAGGCGACCCTGTGCGAGCGGATCAACCGGATCCGCGACCTCGTCACCGGCGACCGGGGGCAGGCTGTGTCGCAGATGGAACAGACCTGGCTGATACAGGCGCGAGAACTGCGGGAACGCGTGCTCACGGCCGCCCAACACGGAGAACTGAGCTTCCCCTCAGCTGACCGCCACGGGCAGACAATGCTCGAGGATCCCGAGGCGCTCGCCACGGTGCTGCTGAGTTCCTACATCCACATGACGAACAACCGCCTCGGTATCGCCATCCTCGACGAGATCTATCTCTCTTATCTGGTCGAGCGCGCGCTCGGACCAGACGCCGAGCTAGCGGAGCCGGCATGACGACGCTCGACAGTCATGGCGGCGCCACCTCGGCCGGAGATGGCGGCTGGCTCAGCATCGCGCGGCCTGCACTGCGGCCGGCCGTCAGGGTGGGCCCAGCCCTGCTCAAGGGAACGGGCGAGGTGCACATCGTCGGCGACCGGGAGACGGGTGCCTTCGTCAGGGTAGGTCCCCGGGAAGCGTTTCTGATGCGCCACCTGGATGGCAAGAACTCCCTGCACGAGATCACTGAGAGCTACGCACAGTCGTTCGGCCGGCGGCTGGCGCCGCAGCACTGGCAGCAACTGCTGGGATTGCTGTCCTCGCACGCGCTGCTCGACCCGGCCAACCCCGTCCAGCTGAGGCAGATCCGCGAACGCGCTGAGAAAACTCGACGTGCGGAGGGTCGTGGGCCCCTGCTCTGGCGGGCGCCGATCCCGGGCGCGGTGGCCATGGTACCGCCGGCAGCCCGCTGGCTGGGCTGGTTATTGCATCCGGCGGTCGCGGTCCCGCTCACTGCCCTCGGCACAGTGATCTCGGTTCTGGTTCTGCTCCACCTGCCGACGCTGTACCTGCCTATCGACAACGCACCCTCCCCGTTGACGCTATCGGTGGTCTCGCTGCTCATTACCTGGGCAGTCATCGGCTGCCATGAAATCGGGCACGGCGTAGCGTGTTACCGCTACGGCGGCCGGCCAACAGAGATCGGCGTGATGTGGCGCTTCCCGATGGTCGTGCCCTATTGCAAGATCGATGATGTCGTCACCTTCAGTCCGGCACGTCGGTTGGTGACCGCCTTCGCGGGGATCTATGTCAATCTGGCGGCGCTAACCCCCTTCGCGGCCTTGTGGCTCTGGAGTCGCGACTCGGTCTGGTGGCACGGTCTGGCCAGCGCACTGTTGATCTTCGGTACTGCCATGGTTCTCGTGAACCTCGTCCCGGTTCTGAAGCTCGACGGCTATCACCTGCTGGAGCACGCGACCTCGACCGTGGACCTCCAGTCGGAGTCCTTCCGATTCGCCGCAGCGCTTCTCCGTGCAGGCTTCGCCGGAATTGCCGGGTATCCGCGGCGAGCGCGACGCATCTACTCCTGCTATGCGGTATTGGCGGCGGTGATCCTGTTTCCGGCGCTCGTCCTCCTTGTCTGGTCCTGGTTCGGCATCCTCGCCGACCTGTGGAACCCGGTGGCTGCCGCTCTCATCCTGCTCGCCGAGGCTGCGGTGGTTGCCGCTTTCCTCACGTGGGCCACCATTCGACGGGGCCGTGGCCCCTCCCTTTTGTCTCGTAGCTGAGGAGGTTTTGTTGACGACTCGACAGCGCGAACTGATTCGACCCCGAATGCGCCAGGACGTCGCATTTCTCGAGACTCTTGACGGCGTCTACGTGCGAGGCCCTGACAATGCCTTTGTCATCCGTGGTGCCAGCGCCTACCAATATCTCTGCGCGCTACTGCCGAATCTGACTGGGACTGTCACGGTCACTGAGATGGTGGCAGGGCTGCCCGCCGCGCACGCTGCCGCAGTCCGCTCATTGCTCACAACGCTCGCCGCACGCGGCGTGGTCGTCGATGGACCGGATCCACGAGCGGCGCTCGACGAGCGGACACGTCATCGGTATGCGAGCCAGTTGGCGCTGCTCGCACACCACGGAGATGACGGCACTGGCTTTGGCCGCGCCGCGACGGCACGTGTGGTGGTGGCTTCCGGAGACCTCGTCGCCGCTAGCGCACTCGCGGAGGGCCTGCGGGCCAACGGTGTCGGATCAGACGAGCATGGGTCAGTGCACATCGACTCGGTGGAGAACCTGTGCTCCAGGGGAGTCCACCATCTCGACCTGTTGTGCCTGCTTGCGATCGATAAACCCGAGCCTCGCCTGTTCACGCTGGCAGATGCCGTGCGCGAGGCGGGCGGCGCGTTCCTTTCGCTGGTGCGGGTGGGCGGCCTGCTCGTGCTCGGTCCGTGGCAGGACAGCCACTTCCCGGAGAGCATCTACTCGGTGATGCTCCGGATGAGCGACAACAGAATCGATGGCAGCGGCGGTGCGTGGCAGGCGGCGGTTGCGGGCACCTCCGCTGCCGAGCCGCAACCGGTACTGCCCGGCACCGCCGTTTCGGTGGCCACCAGCGTCGCCGGGTTCGAGGTCTTCAAGGCCCTCACGGGCCGCATCGTGAGCGACGTCAAGCGATCGGTCGTGATCTTCGATCCGGAGCGCCTGACGATCCGTACGGAACGCGTCGTCGGCCACCCTGCGGCGCCCCACGGCGAGGCGGCAGCCCCCGACCTCCCCGAACCCGATCAGGCAAGCATTTCCCAGACCGAGCGCGACTACCGCCGTTTCGAGCCCGTCGTCGCGGACGTCGTCGGTCTGGTGCGATGGTTCGAAGACGATGCGATGCCGCAGATCCCGGTCAAGGTCGCCGTCCTGCTGGCGCCGAGTGCCGACCCGGCTCCCCTCGTTGCCTTCGGCGCGGAGAGCGTGCTGGAGGCAAGGCTGGTGGCGCTGGAGCGAGCAGCGGCCCACTACGCTCTCAACATCCACCGCCGCTGCCCGCTGTTGCAAGCCGCGCACCCCGATGCCGAAGTGGTCACCCAGGAACAGCTCGAGACCTGGCTGGCCAGTGACGGGCGGGAACCATGCCTGGTCGCGGGCTGGGAGTTTCGCGGTAAGGCGGCATTGGCGATCGACCGCGCTGCGGTTCTCGCCGGTCCGTGGGATCGCAACGCCGCTCGGTTCGAACCGGCCCGCCATGGCCTCGCGGCGGCGTCCGCACCCGCGCACGCCGCATCCAAGGCGCTGCTCGACGCGGCGGCCGCGTACAGTATTGCGGCCATCGCACGGGGTGATACCACCGTCCGGGCCGTCGCCGTCCCGGTCACCGGGGGAACTGCACCCCCTGGACCTGAGCGTTCTCCGCGGCTGTCGATGCTCATTCACGAGCTGGCGGCTGAAGGAGTCGCCGTCCAATTCATGGCCGCTGACGGCGTCGCTCCCCTTGCGCTGGTTCGAACCCGCGGCGGTGGCGACGACGTGATCCTGGCACGCGGGGGGCGAAGCTGGCTGCAGGCCGCCGAAGCCGCCATGCTCGATATCGTAGGATCTCGGCAGCTGGCCAGTACCTCGGTGAGTGCGGCCACGATAAACCTCAACGACGGTGCCGATCTGGCTGCAGCGCTGGTCACCGGGTCGGTCGTCGAGGCAGCAGAACTCGACGACATCGTCGACGACGAGACCATCCTCGCTCGGTTGCTTGCCGAAGGCCGGCGAGCGGCGCTCATCGACCTCACGCCGCCTGACCTGGTGGGCGTGACCGCGGTCGCCCGGGTGCTCCTTTTCCGGGCTGCCGTTCACGATGCGACAGCTGACCAGCCGTGATGTCGACCAACCGCGCCGTCCCCGCGCACGCCACGCGGGCTGGGTCTTTCGCGCGACGAGCCATCGCGACTGCCATCGACTACAGTCTCGCCGCCGCCCCGCTCGCGACCTTCGGATTGGCGGCGCTGCTGCGACGTTCTGCCGCAGGCGCAGCTCCCCCCATCGGAGTGCAAGGAGGGCCCGGCATCAGCCGATTGAAACGGGTTCTCGGGGTGCTCGGCGTGACAGCACCCGTCACGTTCCTTCTCGCCGCAGCGGAGGCACACGGCGGCTCTCCTGGCAAGCGGCTGCTCGGCCTCGAAGTGAGGACCGCGAATGACCGCGCACCGGTGCCGTTCCGCAGAGCACTGGTCCGTGCCATCCTCAAGACCGGAGTTCCGTGGGAACTGGGCCATCAAGCGGTATGGGACTTCCACGGCGGTGATGACCATCAGCGGCGAGGAACCGTTCTCGCCGGATGCGCCTACCTGGCCATCGCAGCACAGGCCGTGATGGCAGTCCGCGATGCCGGCCGGACCTACGCCGACCTCGCCGCGGGAACGGTTGTCATCGCCGGCTCCGCCACATCGCGTCCACCATCGCCACCTCGCGAACTGCGGGCGAACTGCGACGAGCGTTAATGTCTCACCATGCGTCGGCTCCGGCTGCTGATTCGACGTCATCCAATGCCGTCGGACGGGCTGGTCGCTGTCCTGGTTCTGCTCGTGGACTTGCTGGCCGCACCGTGGCAGCCAGTGCCGGCGTGGCTGTGGACGGTCACCGGTCTGTTGCTCGCCGCTCCGCTGGCGGTGCGGCGACGCTGGCCACTGTGTGCTGGGGCGCTGGTGCTGTGCGGCGCCGCGCTGTGGATCAGCACGCACGAGCCGCCTACGGCGTTCCACTTCGCACTGGTCTCGACACTCATCATGGTGTATACGCTGCTGCTGCACCGTGGGCGCTGGCATGCCGTGGGATACGGGCTCGCGTTGCTGGCCGGCCTGGTGCTGTGGTCGGCATGGCGGGTCGGCCCGCCGGGCCTGCTCGGGGCCCTGTGGCTGGCCGTCCCCTGGGCGGCTGGGGAGGCGGTGCAGACGGCCCGGGCCCAAAGAGCCGACGCCGCGCGTCGCGCCGCCATGGACGAGCGGATCGCGATTGCCCGGGAGATGCACGACGTGGTGGCTCACGCCATCAGCGTCATGGTGGTGCACGCCGACGGAGCTGCGGCACAGTTGCAGCATGACCAGAAGCGGGCAGAGCAGGCGCTGCTGGCTATCTCGAGCACCGGGAGAACCACACTGACCGAGCTACGACGGGTGCTAGGCATACTCCGGCCGACCACGGATGACGGCGATGGCCTGAGCGCCGGAGCACGTGCGCCGCAGCCGGGTGCCGAGGAACTGGCTGAGCTGACGGAACGGATGACCGCGGCAGGATTGGCGACCCGCCTTCGGTTGGTGGGCAACCTCGCCCACCTTTCGCCGACGGTTTCGCTAGGCGTGTACCGGATCACGCAGGAGGCGCTCACCAACGCGTTGCGTCACGCCGGTACGGGTGCGTCGGCCACGGTCGAGGTGACCGCCGCCGAGGGGCGGGTCGAGCTGACGATCCGGGACAACGGCAACGGCGCACTCCCCTCTGCCACCACAGGTATTCCGGGTGGCAACGGATTGGTAGGTATGCAGGAACGGGCGCAGGCATGCGGCGGAAGTTTGGTGGCGGGCCCGGATTCCGACGCCGGGGGCTGGCTGGTCCGGGCGTTGTTGCCGGCATGAGTAGCGCCGAGGAGCCAGACCTGTGACGGTGCGGGTGCTGCTCGTCGACGACCAGGAGCTCATGCGCCTGGGATTCCGTATGGTGCTGGACGCGCAGCCGGAAATGGCCGTCGTGGGCGAGGCGGCCGATGGCGACAGCGCCGTACTGCTGGCGGCGGAGCTGCGCCCGGACGTGGTGCTCATGGACATCCGCATGCCGGTTTGCGACGGTATCGCAGCTACCAAGCGCATCGCCGCAGCCGGCCTGGCCCGCGTACTGATCATGACCACTTTCGACCTTGACACCTATGTGCTTGACGCACTGCGGGCCGGGGCGAGCGGGTTTTTGCTCAAGGACGCTCAGCCCGTGGAACTGGTTTCCGCAATCCGAGCTGTGGCGGCGGGCGACGCGGTGGTCGGCCCGGGCCCGACCCGCCGGCTGCTCGAGCGGTACGTGCTCGGCGCTGCGCCCAGCGCCGACCCCGCTGTACTCGAGGCACTGACCGACCGGGAACGCGAGGTCCTGTTGCAGCTCGCCCGGGGATGCTCCAACGCCGAGATCGCCACCACGCTGTACCTGTCGGAGACCACGGTGAAGAGTCACGTCGGGCGGATTCTCGCCAAGCTCCAGCTCCGCGATCGGGTACAGGCCGTCGTCCTCGCCTACGAGACCGGCCTGGTGCGCCCTGGCCGGAGGCCGTGACCGGGCCGGCGTCGAGGCCGTCGGCACGCACACGTGGCTCGATGCACCCGCAGTTCCTCCTCCCGGAGGAGACGCGCGATACCTGAGAACGATGTCAGCCCCGCTGCTGCCCGCCATCCTGAAGCGCATGGATGCCGTGATCGAGCTCCGCTCGGTGAGTAAGACCTACCGGCGTGGTACCCGGGCAATTACCGACCTGACTCTGACCGTCCGTCGCGGGGAGGTCTACGGGCTGGTCGGGCTCAACGGCGCCGGTAAGACGACGGTGCTGGGGACTGTGCTGGGATTGCTGCAGCCGACGGAAGGCACGGCGTTGGTCTTCGGCAAGCCACCAGGTAGCCCGGCGATGCTCACCCATACCGGTTCGCTGCTTGAGTCATGTGGGTACTATCCGCACCTGTCCGGCCGTCGGAACCTTCAGCTGTTGGCACGCTGCAGGGGTGCCGGCAAGAACGATATCGACCGCCTCCTGGAGCGAGTCGGTCTGGCGCTGAGCGCCGATCGTCGGTACCGGACATATTCACAGGGAATGAAGCAGCGACTCGGTGTCGCCGGCGCGTTGCTGTCCGATCCGCAACTGCTCGTTCTCGACGAACCGACAAATGGGCTCGATCCCGCCGGCATCGCCGATCTCCGGTGTCTTATCCGGGACCAGGCCCAAGCGGGTGGCACCGTGCTGCTGTCGTCGCACCTGCTGGGTGAATTGGAGCAGGTGTGCGACCGGATCGGCATTTTGCAGGCCGGCAAATTGGTGGCGCAAGGCAGCCCTGATGAGCTCAGCACTGAGCAGTCGTCCGAGCTTGTGCTGCGTTGCAATCTCGCGCCGCAGGCCGTTCGGCTGCTCCAAGCCGACGCGGCGGTCGCCGCGGTGGTTCTCGATAGAAAGGTGTTGCGGGTGAGCATCCACCGCGACCAGGACATCGATGCCGCCGCCGCCACACTCAACTCCGCACTCGTCAATGCGGGTATCGCCGTCTGTGAGCTAAGGGTGGAGCGCAGCACGCTGGAGACGGCGTTCCTCGCGCTGGGCGATGCAAATCCTCAGGACAACCAGGTGGTGCCGGTATGAGAAATGCGTTCGCCGCCGTGCTCGACGGCCTACGTTTCCGTCCCAGCGTGTGGCTGGTCTGCGGGCTCGGCTGGGTGCTGTACGGCGCTTTCAGTGCCCGGGGCATTCCCTACATCATCTACCATGTTGGCGACACGTCGTACCGGCAACAACTGCTCGACGGGGTGCTGCCGGGCGCGTTACCGGGCTCGCTGGTGGCCCCCTACCCACTCTTCGGTGCCATCTTCATGGTGGCACTGGGCGGTCTTGTCGTGGGTAACGAGTACCGCTGGGGCACCATCGGCACCCTGCTCGTACAACGACCGTCGCGCACCGCGCTGTTGCTGGCGCAGGCAGCGGCGCTGGCAATAGTGACGCTCGCTACGGCGCTGCTCTACAGCGTGGTCAACGGCCTTGCCGCGGTGGCAATCGCGCAAGCAGAGGGCGCTTCGCTCACCATGCCCGGCGCACTGCCGCTACTGGCTGCTCTCGGCGGTGCGTGGCTGATCGCTTTTGTCTACGCCATGATCGGAATGTTCGCCGCGCATCTGTTCCGCAGCGCCATCGCCGCCATCGTCACCGCACTGGTCCTGGTGGTCGGGATAGAGAACACGGTGGGACTGCTGGCCGGTTTCGCACCAGGACTGCGCGTGATGCAGTACCTGCTCCCGGGCCCCAGTGGCGGGGCAATCGCCTCGGCGCTCGGGGCACCTGAGGGCACCCCAGGTCTGGTCGCGATAGCACCGGTCGGTGCGGCCATAGCTGTGCTGCTGGTATGGGCAATGCTGTGTATCACTGGCAGTGCCACGGTGCTGCGAAACCGCGACATCACCGCCTGATCTGCGATCATGGAATACTTCCTCGTGTTGGGCGTCACCGCCTTCGCGGCCTCCGGCGGATGGATGGTGTGGGGTGTTCAACAGGCGTTGCATAGCCACAAGAACGCGCGTATCCAGCAGGAAATGCTTCGGGAACGTGAGCTGACCGAACGTCAGCGAATCGCGCTGCAGGAAAGGCAGCTCGCCGACGAAGTCTATCGCGATTTCGCCCGCCGGCAGGCTCCAGGGATACCACCGCCGGTCGATCCTGACACGCTTCGGGACACGCGCCCCGATTGACACATGTCAGGAAGTTGAGTGTGTTCCGCTCAATCTACTCAGCAGAAACGCTTCGACCTGCTAGCGGCGGCTGGCAGCAGCAGCGAGGTCTTGGCGGATCGTGGGCAGTTGCCGCGTCAGCACTTCGGCGTACCTCGCCAGAATGTCGGTGGCCGGATCGAGCCGCTCCCACAGCGCGTCGAACTCGTCCATGGCCGCCATTCCGATCTCGGCTGCGGTCCCGGCTGCGTTCTCGGCACAGTCCTCGGCGGAGTCCAGCTCGTCGAGACGCGCCGCAGCGCCGAACATGTCGCCGATGGCAGCCGCCGCGTCCCGAACCTCTTCCACTACCGCCGCCCTCACCCCCACCGTTGCGAGGACCTCGGCGATCCAGTCAGCGGGCAGGAGGTAGGGCAGCTGGTAATCGACCCACAGACCACCCCACAACCGGCACCGGCGACCCTCCACCGTGGCGTCCTCCACGATCTCCGGCTCCCCACCCGGCCGGTGCTCCACCCTCAGTCCCGCACGGGCGGCGAACTTGCGCGCCATAGCCGGCATATCGTCACCCCCGCGCGCAGCCGCGCCCATCGGCGAGGACCCCATCCGGGCCGCGAGCCCCGCAAGCTGACGATCCTGCTCCGACACCATCGGTAATTGATCAAGCTCATCGGCACTGAAGTACCGACCCGGCTCCGCCGCCGCCGCCCGAGCCGACTCAACCGGCACACCCCGCACCGCGGCCAGCACCACGTACGACGCCAGATCCGCCCACCACACCGCCAGCTCCCGGCCCGCTGCCCGCAGCTTGCACGCTGTCGCCACCGCCACGGGCAGCCGTAGCGACACCACCGCCCGCCGCGCATTCACGCGGCTCCCGGGCTGCTCGATGAACAGCTCGTCCTCGTCCGACCACACATCGACATCCCGCTCGACAGCCGCGATGTCGGCGATGAACTCCGCAACAACACCACCGAGCCCGTCAAGAACCGCATCGACCTCGACGTCGTCCAACCCGACCGGCGCAGCAGGCACCACCGACCCCGAATCGCCTGAGCATCGACCAGTCATGACCCCGTCCTTCCCCATCGCCGACAGCCCTGGTGCAGGGTATCGGCGGGGCTCGCCGAGCACGCACACTGATCCGGTACCAGCGTGTCATCGCCGTGTCGACCAGCAAGGCCGAGATCATGTCATACTGCTGCTCAGAAGCAGATGCCCAGAAGATTCAGACCCAGAAGATAGAAACCCAGACGAGCTATCAACTCGCAGTGACATTGGTCACTCAAAGGAGCGAGCCCTCAGGGAGTTCGCACATCCCCCCTTGGCGGGTCCGCTCACCTGCCATCCACCTGGAGAAGATGCTCCCGGACCATGACAGCCGACGCCGTACCGGGCCCAGTCCCCTCACCTGGTCGTTATCCCTACGGCACGAGTGCCGGGGCGACCATGGTTCGACTGATCCGCGAGAGCTACGCGGAGATCCAGCCGCGGGCCGAGGAGGTCGTCCGCTTCTTCTACGCGACGCTGTTCGCGATCGCTCCGGCCACTCGCGAGCTGTTCTCCGCCAACATGGAGATGCAGTACAGCCGGCTGCTACGGGGACTGACGCACGTCGTGCAGAGAGTCGATCAGCCCGACGACCTGTTGCCGTTCCTGCGTCAGTTGGGCCGCGACCACCGCAAGTTCGGAGTGCTGTCGCAGCACTACGATGCGATGGGGATCGCCCTGGTCACCGCGTTGAAGCAGTACGCAGGTCAGGTCTGGACCCCGCAGGTGGAAAAGGCGTGGATCGACGCCTATGGCCTGATCGCCAAGACGATGCTGGAGGCCGCCGACGAAGACCGCGAACCCGCGTGGTGGACCGCACGGGTCATCGGACACCAGCGGCTGACCTGGGATCTGGCCGTGGTCCGCATCAAGCCCGATCGTCCGGTGCCTTACCGGGCTGGGCAGTACGTCAGCGTTGAGGTACCCCAGCGGCCGCGGCTGTGGCGATACCTGTCTCCGGCGAATGCTCCGCGCTCAGACGGGGCGATCGAGTTCCACGTCCGCGCTGTGGCGGGCGGCTGGGTCAGCCGGTCGATCGTCGGTCATACCCAGGTCGGCGACACCTGGCGGATCGGCTCGCCACTGGGGCGCATGACGGTGGATCGGAGCTGCGGCCGGGATGTCGTGATGGTCGCCGGCGGAACCGGAACGGCTCCTATGCGCGCCATCCTCGAGGAGCTGGCCGGGTGGGGCAACAACCCGGACGTGACGATGTTCGCGGGCGGCCGTACCCGTGCCGAGCTCCCTGACCTCGACACGCTCACCGCCATGACCGCCACGAATCCCTGGCTGACGGTGATCCCGGTATTCGAGTCGCACCCGAGGGTCGCCGGCATCGAGCACGGGACACTCGCGGACGTGGTCACCCGGTTCGGTGCCTGGGCGGACCGGGACGTTCTGGTCTGTGGCTCCCCGGCGATGATCAGAGCCACCGTATCCCGGATGCTCGTCGCCGGCACCCCGCTGGACCGGATCACCTACGACCCGTTCACGGTTGACTAGTTGGCGCCCTTCAAGGGCTACCTACTGGGGCGCCAGATGACCAGAGCGGTTTCGCCGCGGGGGCGCACGGGCACCAGGTCGCGGCGGTAGGAGGCGTGCACGGCCGCAGCGGCCTGCTCGGCGACGGTCTGGGCCCGGGCCAGCTCGGTACGCGCCTCGACCAGCTCGTCAGCGAGTTCAGCCAGCCTGGCGCGCAGTGCCTCCACCTGGTTCTCCAGATCGATGATCCGCTTGATGCCGGCCAGATTGATCCCGTGGGCCTGGGACAGCCGTGCAACCTCGTGCAGCAGCGCGATGTCGCGAGCCGAGTAGCGGCGGCCACCCCCCGGGCTACGGCCGGGCGACACCAGCCCCATCCGGTCGTAGGCGCGCAGCGTCTGCGCGTGCAACCCGGCCAGCTGGGCGGCAACGGAGATCACGAAGACGGGGGTGTCCTGGTTCGCACCCGGCGGAGTCGGGACGATCATCGCGTCGCCCCCCGGCTCTGCGCACGGCTGAACAGGTCGGCCCGCGGGTCCTCCCCAGCGGTGGCCTTCGCGTAGGCCTGAAGAGCTTCTTTCGCCGCCCGGTCCAGTTTGGCCGGGACCTTGACCTGCAGGGTGACCAGGAGATCACCGGACCGCCCATGCCGCCCGGTAATGCCTTTGCCGCGCACGCGCAGCGTGCGACCGTTGGCGGTGCCCGCGGGGACCTTGAGCGACACGGTGGCGTCCGTATCGGGACCATCCATCTTGGGCCCATCCATCTTGGGCCCATCCATCGTAGGCACGGTCAGTGTCGTGCCCATGACCAGTTCAGGGAACGACACCGGCACCACCAGCGTGAGGTCGTCACCGGAGCGCCCGAACACCGGGTGCGGGGTGACGTGTACCAGCACGTAGAGGTCGCCGGCGATTGCCCCGTACATACCCGGCTCACCCTGCCCGGCCAGCCGGATCCGCTGACCGTCAGCGACCCCGGCGGGAATCCGCATGGTCAGCGTGCGATGCCGGTTCGACACTCCCCGCCCGCCGCACTCGGTACACGGGTCGTCCACGATCCGGCCCGCGCCGCGGCAGTCCCGGCATGGCTCGGAGAAGGCGAACGCGCCCTGGCTGCGGGTGACCAATCCGGTGCCACCGCAGACCGGGCAGACCCTGGGGACGGTGCCGGCACGGGCCCCTGTGCCACTGCAACTGCCACAACTGGCCGGGCTGGACAGCCGCAACGGCACGGTGGCGCCGCGGACCGCCTCGGTGAAGTCGATCCGGATCTCGGTCTCGATGTCGGTACCGCGCCGCGGGCGACTTGCCCCGACGTTGCCGGCACCGCGGTTGGCGAACAGCCCGCCGAGCAGGTCACCGAGACCGCCCGCGTTACCGTCGCCGGCGCGACCGGCTGCGGTCCCGAACAAGTCACCGAGGTCGAACCCACCCGGACCACCCGGGCCGCCGAACCCGCCGCCGGGTCGAAAACCGCCACTGAACAGGCTGCGCGCCTCGTCGTACTGCTTGCGCTTGTCCGGGTCCGACAGCACGCCGTAGGCCTCGGACACCGACTTGAAACGTGCCTCGGCCTGTGCGTCACCGGGATTGGCGTCCGGGTGCAGCTGGCGGGCCAGCTTGCGGTATGCCTTTTTGATCTCGTCGGCGGACGCGGTGGAGGAGACACCCAGCTCTGCGTAGAAGTCCTTCTCGATCCACTCCCGGGCGCTCACCGGGCACCTCCTCCCTGCATCAGTTCTCCTGCAACGGTTCCGCGCCGCCGGACCATGCGGCGTCCCGGGACATGGCCACATCCGGGGCCACGTCCGGGAACGTATCCGAGTCCGGGACCGTCGCTGCGCCCGCCGTCGCTGCTGTCGTCGCTGCTGTCGTCGCTGCTGTCTCCGAGAACGTCTCCGCCGTCTCCGGCGGATCGGTGTCGGTCACCGCAACCATCGCCGGGCGCAGCACCCGCTCGCCGAGGCGGTAGCCGCGGCGCAGCACGGTGGTAACGGTCGGCCCGTGCACGTCCGGGGAGGTGCTGTGCTGCACGGCCTCGTGCACGTCCGGATCGAAACCATCGCCGATGGCCCCGAAGGATTCCAGGCCTTGGGCGAGCAGCCCGGCCACCAGCTTGTCCGCGATGGCTTTGAACGGCCCGGACAGGTCGCCGTGCTGCTGCGCCCGCTCGATGTCATCGAGCACGGTGAGCAGCTCACCGGCGACCTGCGCCTTGGCCGAGACGATCACGAGCTGGCGGTCGCGCTCCACCCGGCGGCGGTAGTTGCTGTATTCGGCAGAGATGCGCTGCAGGTCCGCGGTCCGTTCGTCCACCTGAGCCTGTAACGCCTCGAGCTCGACTGCGGCCGCCTGGGTACCAGCTGCCTGCCTACCAGACACGCCAGCGCTACTCTCGTCGACCTGGACGCTCCCACCGGCAGGCTGCTCGCCCGCCGGTGGGAGCCGAACCTCACCCGTCACCGGATCGATCCTCCGCTTGTCTCGAATGACGACTCTGGGCTGCTCCTCGCCAGTGGTGCCGTCACCGGCATCCCGCCGCCTCACTTCTTGCCGCCCCCTGGCTCCTCGTCGACGATCTCGGCGTCGACAACGTCGTCAGCGCTCCCCGAAGAGGACCCCGGCGAACCAGGCGAGCCGGATGACCCGCCAGGTCCCGCACCGTCGCCAGCACCTGCCGCCGCCCCGCTCGCCGCGGCCTGGTCGCTGTAGAGCGCCTGGCCCAGCGCCTGGGACTCGGTGGCGAGCTTCTCCATCGCGGTCCGGATCGCCGCGGTGTCGGTGCCCTTGAGCGCCTCCTGGGCCTCGCCCAGCGCGGCGTTCACCTTGTCCTTGACGTCAGCGGGCAGCTTCTCGTCGTTGTCCTTCATGAACTTCTCGGTCTGGTAGACCAGTGACTCGGCCTGGTTGCGGGTCTCCGCCTCCTCCCGGCGCAGGCGGTCCTCCTCGGCGTGCTCCTCAGCGTCGCGCATCATCCGGTCGATGTCGTCCTTGGGCAGCGCGGACCCACCCGTGATGGTCATGGCCTGGCTCTTGCCGGTGCCCTTGTCCAGCGCCGAGACGTTGACGATGCCGTTGGCGTCGATGTCGAAGGTGACCTCGATCTGGGGCACGCCACGCGGTGCGGGCGGCAGCCCGGTCAGCTCGAACATGCCGAGCTTCTTGTTGTACGCCGCGATCTCCCGCTCGCCCTGGAACACCTGGATCTGCACCGACGGCTGGTTGTCGTCGGCGGTGGTGAAGATCTCCGAACGCTTGGTGGGGATGGTCGTGTTGCGCTCGATGAGCTTGGTCATCACGCCGCCCTTGGTCTCGATGCCCAGCGACAGCGGGGTGACGTCGAGCAGCAGGACGTCCTTGACCTCACCCTTGAGCACACCGGCCTGCAGGGCGGCTCCGACCGCGACGACCTCGTCGGGGTTGACGCCCTTGTTCGGCTCCTTGCCCCCGGTGAGCTCCTTGACCAGGTCATGCACGGCAGGCATCCGGGTGGAGCCACCGACGAGCACCACGTGGTCCATCTGGCCGACGGAGATACCCGCGTCCTTGATCACGTTGCGGAACGGGGCACGGCAGCGGTCCAGCAGGTCGGCGGTGATCCGCTGGAACTCCGCACGCGACAGCGTCTCGTCGAGGAACAGCGGGTTCTTGTCGGAGTCGACGGTGATGTAGGGCAGGTTGATCGTCGCGCTGGACGAGCTGGAAAGCTCGATCTTGGCCTTCTCGGCGGCCTCGCGCAGCCGCTGCATCGCCATCTTGTCCTTTTTCAGGTCGATGCCCTGCGAGGCGCGGAACTTCTCCACCAGCCAGTCGATGATCCGCTCATCCCAGTCGTCCCCGCCGAGGTGGTTGTCTCCTGAAGTGGCACGGACCTCGACCACCCCTTCGCCGATCTCCAGCAGCGACACGTCGAACGTGCCACCACCGAGGTCGAAGACCAGGATGGTCTGCTCCTTCTCGCCCTTGTCCAAGCCGTAGGCCAGCGCGGCCGCGGTGGGTTCGTTGACGATCCGCAGCACGTTGAGCCCGGCGATCTGACCGGCCTCCTTGGTGGCCTGGCGCTGAGCGTCCTCGAAGTAGGCCGGCACGGTGATCACCGCGTCGGCGACGTCCTCACCGAGGTAGGCCTCGGCGTCACGCTTGAGCTTCATCAGCACCCGGGCGCTGATCTCCTGCGCGGTGTACTTCTTCCCGTCGATCGTGGTTGACCAGTCGGTTCCCATGTGCCGCTTGACCGACCGGATGGTCCGGTCCACGTTGGTGACCGCCTGGTTCTTGGCGGACTGACCGGTGAGCACCTCGCCGTTCTTGGCGAAAGCGACCACCGACGGCGTGGTCCGCGCGCCCTCGGAGTTGGCGACCACCGTGGGCTCGCCGCCCTCCAGGAC
>JBOHHF010000303.1:0-27109 GCA_050700495.1 Pseudonocardiaceae bacterium | reverse complement strand
CCCGGAAACCCGTGCGCGCCACCACCTCCGCGACGGTCTCCGCGAGCTGCAGCGGCAACTGCCCACCGTTGGTATCGCACAGCACCGCGACGTCGGCGCCGGCGGTGACGCCGGCCTCGAGCACCCGAAGCGCGCAATCCGCGTCGAAGGCGTATCCGTCGAAGAAGTGCTCAGCGTCGAGGAACACTCGGCGGCCCTCGGCGACCAGCAGGGCGACGGTGTCTCGGACCATCGCGCTGGCCTGCGCGACGTCCACCCGCAGCGCCCGCTCCACGTGCCGCCGGTCGGACTTGGCCACCAGAGTGATCACCGGTGCCTGCGAGGTGAGCAGCGCCTGCACCTGCGGATCGGCGGCGACGGCCAGACCCGCCCGCCGGGTGGAGCCGAACGCCACCAACACGGCGTGGGTCAGTTCCAGCTCACCGGCGGTAGCGCGGGTGAAGAACTCGGTGTCCTTGGGCAACGCGCCGGGCCAGCCGCCCTCGATGAAGCCCACCCCCAGCGCGTCCAGCAGCCGGGCGACGGCGAGCTTATCGGCCACCGAGTAGGAGATGCCCTCCCGCTGGGCGCCATCGCGCAGCGTGGTGTCGTAGAGGTGGAAGTCGTCGCCGAGCGGAGTGCCGGCGGGCGAGGTGCGAGACATCGGTGAGCGCTCCTGAGTCAAGACCGGGCAACAAAAAAGACCCCCCGCGGGTGCGAGAGGTCTGCGCGTCGGGTGCTGGTGCTGTTACCCGACGCGCTCGGCGATAATGGTCACACTGTGGCAGGCCACGCGCGCAGTGTGGCACACCCGGGCAGGGAACGGAACCTCACCCATAGCGTGCCGCGGCCCGCTGGCGGGCCTTGGTGGCTTCGACGTCTCGATCCTTCGGTGGCGCGGACGTCACCAGCTCGTTCATCAGACGCATCGAGATCTCGGCGACAGCATCGACCGCGCGGTCGAACGCCTCCGCGTTGATCCGCGACGGCTTCGTGGATCCGCTGATCTTCCGCACGTACTGCAGTGCCGCGCTGTGCACCTCGTCGCGCGTTGCGGGCGGGTCGAAGTTGTACAGCGGGCGGATGTTGCGGCACATGCCGAAATCGTACGGGCCTGAGCCGGCCTGCGGGGCGGCTCGCTACTGTGCACTCCATGGGTGACATCGTCGACGACAAGAAGCACATCCGGGGCACTCTCGATCTCTCCAACGCGGTGTGGCAACGCGCGGCGGGCTCGGAGGAGCTGGAAGGGCCGCATCTGGAGATCGCGTTCATGCCGGACGGTTACGTGGCGATGCGCAGCTCCGAGCATCCCGTGGACGACCAGACGCTGATCTTCACGCCCTCGGAGTGGGAGGCGTTCGTGCTCGGCGCCAAGGACGGCGAGTTCGACGTGATTTGACATCCACCTCGCCATGGGAGGGCGAGGATCCAACTACGCGACCGGGGGAGGGCGCGTCGTGAGGTTCGCGGTTCACGGGCCCGCCCAACGGCAAGCCTCCCCGCGCGGTCACGGCGTGTCCCGCCGCGATGTTGCGTGCCGCATTCAGGTCCGCATTGCTGGTCATGCCGCAGGCGGTGCACACGAACAGAGCTTGGCTCTGGCGACTGTTCGCGTCCACGTGCCCGCAACCCGAGCAACGCTGACTGGTGAACGCGGGATCGACCTTCTCCACCCGCCCTGGGGCCTTATGCTCCAGGCGGGTGGCGAACAGAGACCAGCCGCCCGTGAGGATCGACCGATTCAACCCGGCCTTGGCCCGAACGCTGCGGCCCGGGGTCTCCACGGTGCCCCGGGCGGAGCGGGTCATGTTCGCCACCCGGAGATCCTCGATGCGGATCAGGTCGTAGGCCCGGGCGATCTGCGTGCTGGCCTTCTCTACGAAGTCCTTGCGAGCGTCGCGGTTGCGGGCGTGCAGCCGGGCGAGGCGCGTCTTGATCTGCGCCCTGCGATTCGATCCGCGTTTGGCCCTGCACAGCTTCCGCTGTAACCGAGCTGTACTTCGTGGTGTCGGGACCTCGTGTACGGCGCCGTCGGACAGGGCCAAGGTGACCGCCACACCACGATCGATGCCGACCACCGCCCCGTCTCCAGGCCCAGCTATCCGGTCAGGCACCGCGGCGAACGCGATGTGCCAACGCCCGGCGCGGTCCAACGTGACCCGGTACGATCTCGCATCTGGCACGTCCCGGCTGCGGCGCAACCGCACCCAGCCCACCTTAGGGATCAGCACACGCGACCAGCGGCGGTTGACCCGCTCAACCCGCAGGGCCTGGGCACCGACGACGCGGAACCCCTCGTGGCGGCCGCGCTTGCGCCACGCCGGACGACGGTGCGTACCAGCCCGCCAGTTACTCATGGCCTGGTGGAAGTCTCGCAACGCCTGCTGCTGGACGGTCACCGATCCAGCACCCAGCCAGTCGAACACACGACGAGCTTCGGTCAGCTGCTGGTTCTGCTCCGCGTAGCCCGGCACCCGCTGTCCCTGCGACCGGTACTCGAGTTGCTCGACAGCCAGGTTCCACACGTACCGCGCGTGCGCGCAGTGCTCGGTCATGACCACAGCCTGCTGCGGCGTCGGGTAGAGCCGGAACCGGGACACACCGTGATTATCCCAGCTCAGGCTGACAATAACGGGCGCAAGATCGTCAGCAGCGATGCCGCACAGGCACCCAGCGCAGCGACCACCACCCTGCTTGCGCCGGAGCTGTAGCTGCCTTCGCACCCCGCCATCTGGAGCAGCCGTAGGTCACCATCGGCCGTCCTTGCCGTCAGGCCAGCTCCGGGGCGACGCAATAATGATTCCTGGTTAGGTCGCTGCTGGGTTCCGCGGTGGGGCTCGTCCTGGTCATGCTCTGGCTGTTGTCGGGGGCCGCGGTACTGTCGAAGCCGGTAGAACGAGTCCTGATCCGTCGGTTCCTTGGTTTCCGATGGCCTACCGGTGCCGAACGCCAGGCCATCGTGTCAGCGTGGCGGGAGGTGGCCGCTGCAGCGGCCGTCGATCCAGCACGATAATACTGGTATTGGACGACGCGCGAGTGGTTAACGCATCAGCGTCGGCGGGACACCTGGTGGCGGTCACCCGGCAAGCGTTACAAAACTTGACCCCGGTGCAGCTCGCCGGGGTTCTAGCCCATGAATTTGGCCACCATTTGGGGAGCGCCCCGGAGTAGGACTGCTGATGTACTGGTACTCGCTGCCTGGCCGTCTGGTCGGCGTGTATGCGATCCCGTTTCTCTTGGCCTTTACAGGTCGGCGCGAGGAGTTTCGGGCTGACCGGGAAGCCGCCCGACTCGGCTTCGGTGCGTCCTTGGCCAACGCATTGGAGTACCTTCAGCAGTTGGAAGACGCACAGTTCATGGAGGGTCGGCCGGGCCTCCTTCGTCGGCTGCTTACGTCCCATCCGCCGATCACCGAGCGGATCCGGCGGCTGGACGCCGACGGCATCACGGCGTAGCAGGGTCACCGACGACAGCCGACTTCCACGGCCAGCGATCGCGGTGCGCAACTGATCAATCCAGTGCGCCTCGATCAGTGCTTGGTCGATGACCAGTGACGTACTCAGCGGTCGAGGTCGCCGGTGGCGATGCTGTGCAGGAATGCCGACCAGTGGCCTGCGGGCACGGCGAGTACCGGGCCGTCGGGGTCCTTGGAGTCGCGGACCCCGATGGCGGGCCCGCCCAGCGCCACCTGGACGCAGTTGGCTTCGCTGGTGCTGTAGCTGCTGGTGCGCCAGCCCAGCGCCGCGACCTCCACGCAGTTGGCTGCGGTCGTGCTGTAGCTGCTCTTGCGCCACGCCGGGTGGCGCAGCTGTCCGGTCATGGTGATTGTCCTCGCTGACGTCAGGCCAGCTCGCGGGCGATCTCGGCCAGCAGGTCGAGCGTGTCCTCGGGGCTGAGCGCGATTCGTTGCAGGTGCTGCAACGCAATCGTAGCCCTGTCGATGTCCTCGTCCTCCTCCAGGATGGCGCTGCCTCCACGGTTTTCTAGGAGCACGAGAGTCGGATCACCGTCGAACTCCAGGATGACGAATGGGCCCTCCAGCCCGGGGTGCGCGCCAGCCGAGGTGGGCACCACCTGGATGGTGACATTGGGCCGGGTGGCGGCGTCCTCCAGGTGCCGGACCTGCCGGCGCATCAGCCCGCGGTCCCCGACCATCCGGCGCAGCACGCCCTCCTCCAGCAACGCGTGCAGCTGGGGCGGGTGCGCCCGGCCGAGCAGGGCCTGGCGGGCGGTGCGGGCAGCGACCAGAGTCTCCACCTCGTCCTCGCTCAACGCCGGGTTGCCGGCGTGGCTCAGCGCCCCGGCGTAGTCGGTGGTCTGCAACAGCCCAGGCACCACCAGCGGCTCATAGTTGACGATCGCCGTTGCGGAGCGCTCGATGTCGATGAGCTCCTGCCACAGCTCGGGCAGCCGGGAGCCCTGCACCTGCCACCAGCCCGGCTCAGCGGCCCGGCGGACCAGCTCCAGCAGCTCCTCCCGCAGCGGCTTGGCGACCCGGTAGAAGCCCAGCAGCGCAGCCACCTCGTCGGACTGCAGCCCGATCCGCCCGGTCTCGATCCGGCTGATCTTGCTGGCCGAGATGCCCAGCGCCGCTCCCACTGTCGCGCAGCTGTGCCCGGACCGGGCCCGCAACCGGCGCAGCTCCCCCGCCACCCGGCGGGACTTCACCGTCGGCCGTCCTCGCGGCATGCGCACACCCCTTCCCGGTGGCCACCGTGCCCGCACCCTAGACTCGACGCCGTACCAAGCGCATCTAACGTCACTCTATCGAAGTATTGCTAATAATTCCGCAACGATGCCAGTATCCAGGTAGCAGGTACCGAATCGGGTCGGAGGGCATCGTGATGCAGCAACAGTGGACGGTCGAGGCCGACGGTGACGCCGCGCCGCTCACCGTCACCATGGAGGTCGCGCAGGTCACCGTGGCCACCGAGAACGGTGATCAGATCACGCTCGTACCCGAACAGCTGGAGCCGCTGGTGCACCGCCTGGACTGCCTCAACTACGACCTAACCTTCGGCGACGCCTGAGCCGCCCCAGCTACAGGCCGGCGCGTTCGACTCGCTGGCTCGACGAGACCAGGGCGGCTAGGCGATCACCGATGGCTCGGGTACCGCCCGGGTGGGTGTGGTCCCGGGTGGCCAGGTCGAAGGCCACCGCAGCCTCGACCCGGCGGGACGGCTCGTCCAGCCCGAGATGAGCGAGCATCAGGCCGATCGACAGCACCGCCGCGGTCGGATCAGCGATGCCCTGGCCGGCGATGTCCGGGGCAGAGCCGTGCACCGGTTCGAACATGCTGGGGTTGCGTCGGGTCACATCGAGATTCCCGCTGGCGGCTAGGCCGATACCACCGGTGACGGCGGCCGCGAGGTCGGTCAGGATGTCGCCGAACAGGTTGTCGGTGACGATCACGTCGAACCGGCCGGGATCGGTGACCAGGTGGATGGTGGCGGCGTCGACATGCTGGTAGGCCACCGACACGTCGGGATGTTGCAGCGACACCTCCTCGACGATGCGCGACCACAGCGATCCGGCGTATGAGAGCACGTTCGTCTTGTGCACCAGCGTCAGGTGTCGGCGCGGGCGCGCCGCCGCCCGGGTGAACGCGTCGCGCACGACACGCTCCACGCCGAACGCGGTGTTCACGCTGACCTCGGTGGCGATCTCGTGCGGGGTGTCCTTGCGCAGCAGCCCGCCGTTGCCGACGTAGGGGCCCTCGGTGCCCTCCCGGACCACGATCATGTCGATGCTTCCCGGGTCTGCGATGGGGCTGCGCACCCCTGGGTAGAGCCGCGCCGGCCGCAGATTCACGTGGTGGTCCAGCTCGAAACGCAGCCGCAGCAGCAGCCCGCGCTCCAGGATCCCGCTAGGTACCGAAGGGTCCCCTACCGCGCCGAGCAGAATGCCGTCGTGCTGACGTAGCTCGTTGAGCACCGACTCAGGGAGCAGTTCTCCGGTGGAGTGCCAGCGTGCCGCACCAAGATCATAGGGCGTGGTCTCAGCGTCGGGAGCGACCTCATCCAAGACCTTGAGCGCCTCACCGATCACCTCCGGACCGATCCCGTCACCTGGGATCACCGCGAGCCGCATGAACCACCTCCAGTGCGCGGGCCCCGGCCGTGGGACCCTCTGCCGCGGGCAGGTTACCCGCAGCGATGCCGAGCACCGCACGATGGATACGCGACAGGCCTAACCTGGATGGGCCACCCTGCCGAATATCATGGACGGACGGGGCGAGACGCGCTGCGACGGGACCATTCACCGACCCGCGAGACCAGCTGGTCCCCGCCCAGGGAACGCGATGCACCGACGGAACGTACCCAGTCGATCACGTGAGACGTAGGTTAGCCAAACGTGACCGAGCGGACGGTGCGGGCACCGACGGCTGATCCGATCGCATCCAACACCTGCCCTGGAACCGGCCGATCCACTCGCAGGATCATGATCGCGTCGGTACCCGCGGTCGTCTGGCTGATCTGGGCCGCCTCGATGTTGATGCCGGCCGCGCCCAGCAACGTACCGACGGTGCCCATCACGCCCGGGCGGTCCGGGTACTCCATGAAGATGGCTTCACCCTGCGCTCGCAGATCGAAGTGCCGGCCATCGATCTCGACCAGCTTCGGCACCTGCGCAGGCCCGGACAGCGTTCCCGAGACGGAGGAGACGGTGCCGTCGGCGAAGGCGCCCCGCACGCTGACCACGCTGCGGTGGCTTGGACTCTCCGGCGCGACGATCACGGCGACGGCGACCCCGCGCTCCTGCGCCAGCCGCGGCGCATTGACGAAGGTCACCTGCTCGTCCACCACCCCGGTGAAGACCCCGCGCAGCGCCGCAAGCTGCAGGACCGAGACGTCCTCAGCGGCCAGTTCACCGCGCACGTCGACGGTCACCGAATCAGGCGAACGCGCGGCCAGCGTCGCCAGCACGGTACCCAGTTTCTGGGTCAGCGGCAGCCAGGGCGCAACCTCCTCGCCCACCACCCCGCCGCTGATCACGTTCACCGCGTCGGGTACGAACTCGCCGCGCAGCGCCAGCAGCACGCTGCGCGCGACGTCGGTGCCCGCGCGGTCCTGCGCCTCGGCGGTGGAGGCACCCAGATGCGGGGTGACGACCACCTGCGGCAGCTCGAACAACGGGCTGACAGTGCACGGCTCGGTGGCGAAGACGTCGATCCCCGCGCCGCCGACCTGGCCACTTCGCACCGCGTCGGCCAGCGCCTGCTCGTCCACCAGGCCGCCGCGGGCGGCGTTGACGATCAGCACCCCCGGCTTGGTCTTGCCGAGCTGGTCGGCACCGATCAGCCCGAGCGTCTCGGGGGTCTTGGGCAGGTGGATCGAGATGGCGTCAGCGCGGGACAGCAACTCGTCCAGGTCGACCAGTTCGATGCCCAGCTGCGCAGCCCGCGCCGGGGACACATAGGGGTCGTAAGCGATCAGCTCGGTACCGAAGGCCGCCAGCCGCTGCGCGACCAGCTGACCGATCTTGCCCAGGCCCACCACACCAATGATCTTGCCGGACAACTCGACGCCGCCGAACGAGCTGCGTTTCCATTGCCCACCACGCAGGCTGGCATCGGCCGCCGGGATGTGCCGAGCCACCGCCAGCAGCAGCGCGACAGCGTGCTCGGCGGCCGAGACGATGTTGGAGGTGGGCGCGTTGACCACCATCACCCCGCGCTCGGTGGCCGCGGGCACGTCGACGTTGTCCAGCCCGACACCGGCCCTGGCGACGACCTTGAGCCGGGGAGCCTGGCCGAGCACCTCGGCGTCCACCCGGGTGGCCGAGCGCACCAGCAGCGCGTCGGCGCCGGCCAGCGCCTCGAACAGGGCCGGCCGGTCGGTGCCGTCGACGTGGTGGACATCGAACTCGTCGCCGAAAACCTCCAGCACCGACGGAGCGAGCTTCTCAGCGATCAGGACTACAGGTCGGTTCACGATCACCGAGTCTAGCGAGGTGCGATGCGGCGGGGCTTCGTGTGTCTCAGCACACCGGTGACCGCACCCGCCGTACAATTTCGCTGCCGCCGCGCCCGCTCCAAGGGAGAACGCCGTGCCCGCCGATAGACCGACCATCCTCGCCACCTCTATGGGGTTCGACCGGGCGCGCGACCCGTGGCAGCCATCGCCCATCTTCCGATACGCGTTCGACCCGGCCGGGCGCCCATCATGTCCGAAGCTATGCTTTCTGACGACCGGTACCGGCGACCGACAAACCAGCATTGGCGGCTTTTACGCGGCCTTCGCGGATAGTGGAGTGGACACGAGTCATCTATCGCTATTTGATAAGCCGAACATGAAAGATGTGTCCGCGCACTTGCGCAGACAGGACGTGATCTGGGTAGACCGGGGCAGTGTGGCGAACCTGCTTGCCGTCTGGCGGATTCATGCATTGGATAAGATATTAGGTGACTGCTGGGAAAGCGGCGTGGTGCTCGGTGGCGAGTCGGCGGGCTCACTGTGCTGGCACACTGGAGGGACCACCGACTCATTCGGCGAGGTGCGGCCACTCACAGACGGGCTAGGTTTCCTGCCGTACTCGAACGCGGTGCATTATGGCGAACGGCGCGAGCTGTTCCAGCGGTGTATCGCTTCGAGAGTATTACCTGACGGGTACGCGACCGACGCGGGAGCCGGATTACATTACGAAGGAACTGATCTTGTCGCCGCTATTGCCGATCGGAAGCATGCCGGTGCCTACCGCGTCACCCGACGGTCAGCCGATAGCAGGGTATCCGAGGAACCGCTTGAGGTGACGTATCTCACGTGGTAGATGCGCGGTTACGTCCCCAGCCGGTGCACGATGTCTTGCACATCGCTGCGGCCGTGCCACCGATTCAGGACGGGCAGGGCACAGCGCAATTCATTGCGAGCAGATTGTGAGTCGATCTGCTCAATGGCGTCGAGGGTGTCCCACGCCACCCGACACGCTTCTTCCGGCTGGCCCGCATTGGCATAAGCTCGCGTAAGTTTGGCTCGGGTAATGGTGGCTCTGCGGAAAGATGATCCGGCCAATGACTCCATACGGGGTTCCAGTACCGGAATGACCCGAGCGCCGTAGCCGAGGTAAACATCACACGTCGTCTGGTAGACAGCAAGAAGATCGTCATTTATTGCAATGAGCTGACCGAGTGCGGCGTCGTCCTCACGAACTGGTTGGGCAAGCCAGTCCATCGCCGCATCGAGGGCACGGCGGCTCTCGTCCCGGTTGCCTGCCAGCGCATACCCGGAAGCCATCTGTTTGGCCGCCAACCCCTTCATCCGCGGTGACGCCTGAGGCATATCGAGCACCGGCCGTGCTTCATCGACAACCCGAAGCCCGTCACCGGAAAAGCTCATGACCATCATCGAGCGCCGGACGAATCCCCCCGTCGTCATTCCCGACCAGCCGGCGGCCTGCGCCCATTGCGACGCCCGGTCGATCCACCACATCGCGCTCGGCAGATCCCCTGCCTCCTCGCTCAACCAGCTCAGCGATTCGGCGTAGTGGGCCTGTAGCGTCCCGTAACGGTGGCGCTCATCGTTGGTCGCCCGGCGGCGCAACCCGTCGAGAATAGCGACGTTACCCGTCATTCCGTCAATAAGCTGATGCGGCGGCAGTATGCGGGCAGCCTCTTTGAAACCATTAAACGCATCCCGGAGAGATTGTAGAACATCACCACGGAGCTGGATGCCGTCCAACGCCCGTTCGAACTCGCCTTGCAGCCCGCCGGTCACTATCCCGAGACCGAGAGCCGTCAGCGCCTCCCGTCGAGAAAGGGGCATTACGCCACCTCCTTTCGGCAGCACCACCACAAACACGTCCCTCTTGGACACCCCGGAAGCAGGGTTCTCATCCAGGGTGCCGCCAGACCCCCGCACCAGGGATGCGACCACGCTACCCGTTCTATAGATCCGGTCCAGCTCCTGCGCCAGCCACGGCTGCAGCGCACGGTGCCCCGACTCGACATATGAGACGAGCGACAGCGCACACGGGGCCTGCCGGGCCACTGCGGTCAGCGTCAACCAGCGCGCCATCCGCAACTCCCGCAAGATCGCTCCGAGCCTGACATCGCCTGGCACCGGGCTCACCCCCTTGACCGCGTTTCACGTCCACCCGTGGCCGCTCGACCACCAGCAGTGAAGCACACCACGCTATCCGGCACGGCCCCAGCGCCGGGTTGAGTGCAAGCCGATGCCCCCGCGGACGATCCGAACGTCCGGGGTCTTGCTGCCCCCGACGCTGGGTGCCATCCATGCAAGACAGGCACGAAGGCGGAGCGAGCACATGAGCGAATCAGGGACAGACACGGATTGCCCACGTCACGCCAACGATACGAGCCGGGGGGCATCCGACACTGCCCCAGTGACGTGCCCGCCTTCGGCGGGTCCCCTACCGGGCAGGCAATGCAGCGGATGTCCTCGCCGGCTTCAACGTACAGGTGGCTGTCCTTCAGCACCCACTTCTGGTAGTTGGAGATTGGCTCCGACACGATACGTGCCCGCCGAAACACTTTGCCAGCCTGCGTTCCGGCACTTACCAGGTCAAAGCTATGCCCACGTTAGACCAGAACCTACCCCACAGCACCACCTTAGCCGCGCAGCTCACTCGCGACACGCTGGATCAGGGCTATCACCTGATCGCCAGACATTGCGGCGCTGCGGAGCGCGTCGAATGCCCGGATGATCGGGGCGATGTCCTCGGGATCGTCCAGGCGTTGCTCACCGGCCAGTGATTCCACGAACACGAACTCCTCGTCGAGCAGCCGGAACCCTGACAGAGGTACCACAGGCATCGCTCGCAGTGGAATCACTCCCAGCTCAGCACCCGGAAGATCGCTCACCACGACAAGATGATCGAGTTGGGCTCGCTGGACCTGCGGACCGCCGGGTGCGGACAGCAGCGCGGTCTCACCGATGACAAACTGCCAGCGTCGTCCCGGCTCGTGCAGGAGTTCCTGGCGCTTGGCTCGGGCGGTAATGATCCGGTCCAGTTCTGCGTCCGAAGCGCCCTTGGATCGAGCGCTTCCGGGCAACTCAAGCAAAGCCCGGGAGTAGGCGGGGATCTGGACGAGTCCGGGGAGTATCGCTGGTTGGTACTCGCCGATGCGGGTGGCGGCGGCTTCCATCGCGCCGATGTCCGCCTGCCGGCGGGCCAGTGCTCCGCGTCGCAACAGGTCTGTGGTAGGGGTGTATTCAACACGGGCCGCGGACAGCATGTCGATCAGTGCCTGGGTCTGCTCGTCCGATGCGCCGGTGTGCTGAGCCCAGACACCCAGATCTTCCACGGTCGGCAGTTGCGCTCCGGTTTCAAGCCGGGACACCTTGGGTTGAACCCATCCAGTACGGCGGGCGAGTTCAGCACCCGAGGGCATCGCGGCTTCTCTCAGTACCCGCAGCGCTGCCGCGAGGCGTGCCCGCCGCGGATTCAGTCCTGTCACTGCCCGGTGGGTACCCGTCGGGCCAGTTCAGGGCGTTCGTTGACGAAGGTCGCCCACGGCTGGGCGAGGTGCAGCGCGGCGTCTCGCCAGCGGCACGCCTGCAGTACCGCGTCCGGATCGGTGGTGTGGTCGATACCGATCCAGGTGGCCTCGGTGTCGTAGCGCATGGGGAACAGTTCGGTGTCGTCGAACAACCAGAAGTCATTGCCTGCTGGTGGCAGGTCAGGGGGCCACTGCTGCCCTTCGGTCAGCGGGATGATCCGCACATCCTCTCCAGCGGCGACGCTGTGCGCATAACTCCACGCCACTTCGAAGCACACGTAGTCAGTGAGCGGTTCGGTGACTACGTGGACCCGTTGCATGGTGCGCTGGTCGCGGACGGCCGCCCGGACCAGCGCCATCCACTCCTGCTTTCCGGGGTGGGGCTGCGGGGTGGCTCCGCTGAGGAAAGCCTTGATCGAGTCGTCCTCACCGGAAGCGCCGTAGCGTTGCAGCGTTTCCAGCCGAAAGCAGGAGCGCTGGAACTGCCGGAACCAGGCTGAGAACTCCGGAGCTCCCGGGGGCAGCATGCTAGGCGCGGGCCCGAAGCCGGTCAGCAGCGTCGAGGATCACCTGGGGGTTGAGGCGCACGATCCGCTCTCCCGGGAGAAGGTTCACTGCCGCGTCGTAAGCGGCGGGTGCAGCTTCGTCGGCCTGGACGTACACCTTCATGTCGTCGCCGACGTAGCAGCTCGGGCATCCCTGATCGCCGCTGTTGCCGTCCTTGGCCAGCATCTTCAGCCTCATGACTCGCCTTCCTATACGTCATCAGTGCGCGACCTAGTATGCCTGACTCTCCTCTGGCAATCTATACTTGTAATATCTCATGTTGACGTATAGATTGTGCTGCGGGCGCTGGGATCGAGGTCACGTCCGAGAAACCCTGGCATGAGCGCAGAGCTGCGCATCCCGCCCAGTCGCGTGACGACTGCCGGACGCCCGGGAGGGAGTGCTGGCGAGACAGCATCGAGAGAGGAGATTGCCCCGGCGGCGGTGGCAGCCGCCGGGGCCGCAAGACAAACCCCACCGACCTGACGCAGCCCGTGCCCGGCGGGCAGCATCTGGTGACCGCCCACTGCCACAGGCGACACTCCCGTCCCTCGCGGTCCTGCCCGGCAGACCCCCGAGTCGGCCCAAGTGTGCCCAGCCTGCCGGTCGAACCATCACCACACCACGAGATGAAAGGGCCAACAAACGATGCCAGCAGTCTGTGATTCGGACGCTGACGTACTGCGCGAGGCGATGGTCGGTGAATTGCGCGAGCAGGGGGCGATCCACGGTGACCGGGTGGCTGACGCCTTCCGCACTGTGCCGCGGCACCTCTTCGCGCCGGGGGTGCCGTGGGAAACCGCTTACGCCAACGACACTGTGGTCACCAAGAGGGACGCGCACGGCATCGCCATCAGCTCGGTCTCCGCGCCATGGCTCCAGGCCATGATGCTGGAGCAGGCACAGCTCGGTCCCGGCATGCGGGTTCTGGAGATCGGATCGGGTGGCTACAACGCGGCACTGCTCGCGGAGCTGGTCGGCGAGGAAGGTGAGATCACCACCGTCGACATCGACAGCGACGTGGTCGACCGTGCCCTGCATTGCCTCGGAACGGCGGGCTACCGGCGGGTCAACGTGGTGTTGGCCGATGCCGAGGGCGGCGTGCGCGACCATGCCCCCTACGACCGCATCATCGTCACGGCCGGGACCTGGGACATCCCGCCTGCGTGGTCCGATCAACTCGTTGAGGACGGGCGGCTTGTCGTCCCGCTCCGTATGCGGGGCCTGACCCGCTCCGTCGTGTTTGAACGCGAAGGCGGGCACCTGGTGAGCCGGGGCCACCAGTTATGTGGCTTCGTGCCGATGCAGGGGATCGGAGCGAACCGGGAGCGCCTGGTTCTCCTGCACGGGGACGAGGTGGGACTGCGGGTCGACAGTCGGCAACCAGTGGATGCCGACCGTCTGCGTGACGCCTTGTTTCAGCCACGGGTGGAACGGTGGTCGGGGATCGGGGTCGGCGGGTTCGAGCCTTTCAATGACCTGGACCTGTGGCTGGCTACCGCTGTGCCGAATTTCTGTCTCCTTACGGCGAAGAAGGCGCATATCGACAGTGGTCTTGTCGCGTCGACCGCGCGTATGGGCGCCCCGACGGCAGTGAGCGCAGGCAGCTTTGCCTACCGCGCCTCGCGTCCGATCAGCCCTGACCGGAGCAGGTTCGAGTTCGGCGTGTATGCCCACGGCCCGGAAGCCGAGAGCCTCGCGGACCAGTACACGGACCTCATCCGGAGGTGGGACCGCGACCATCGTCGCGGCGCGGGGCCGCGCATCGAGGTGTACTCGGTGGCAACGCCGGTTACGGGGCTTTCCGAAGGTCGTGTCATCGACAAGAAGCACACGCGGGTCGTGATCTCCTGGCCCTGACGACGGCGTCCGGGCCGAGGCCAGGTCACTCGGAACACCACCATCAATGAGGAGGATCAGTATGACAATCCAGACGGACGCGGTCGTACCGACCAGTACGGCAGAGGACTTGGAGTTCGATCTCGACGTCAGCATCGTCGAGTCCGGATCGGTGGTCGCCGAGCTGATGCGGAACACCGACGACAACTGCGGCCATACCTGCGAGACCGCCTGCCCCGATACCGGCTGCTAGATCGTCTGATCCCGACAACCTGTCGGTCGACCTTCCCGGTCCGGGGGCGTTGCGCTTGTACAAGTTCGTTGATGCGGCCGTGGTGAGGGCAGCCACCCATACTTCCGGGTTGGACATTCCACCCTGGCCGGGCCTGACCGGCAGTACGAGTGAGCATGTGGTGCAGTGGCGCCGCTGGCTGGAAAAGGTGTGGGAACAGGACGCGATCGCGGCGGCGGTCGAGGTGGCCAGCCCGGTTCTGGCTCGCCGAGTTGGTGCGGTGTGTGCCGGGCACGAGCAGCGGGCGCGCCAGGTACGGCGCGCGGTGGTGTCGGTTGTCCGGTACCTGCTGCGGACGACGAGCCGGGCGACACCATTCGGCCTGTTCGCCGGGGTGGCACCGGCCCGCTTCGGTTCCGAACTGACGGTGCGCTACGGCGAGAATCACCACGCCGTAGCGCGGGTCGACACCGTGTGGCTGGCAAGTGTGATCACGTGCCTGGAGACGTGCTCAGAGCTGCGGCGTCGGCTGCCGGTCGTGCTGAACAACCTGTCTTTCGTCCGCGATGGGAGGCTGGTGGTGGGTTGCCAGCAGCAGCCCGCCGGGTCGAGCCGGACAGCTCCGGTGGAGGCGTCGGTCCGTCACACCAGAGCGGTCGAGACCGTCATGCAGGCCGCGCGGTCGCCCATCCGCGTCGGTGACCTGGCCGGAAAGCTGACGGCCGACTTCCACGGGACGCCGGAGTCGGTGATCGAGGGGATGCTGGCCGAGCTGGTGGCTCAGCGCATACTGGTCACCAGCCTGCGCCCGCCCATGACTGCCACCGACCCTCTGGCCCATGTCGTCGGGGAGTTGGCCGCAGTGCGCGCCGACACGGTGCCCGAGGTGGCGTTCCTGCTCCATGAGCTCCGCGAGATCCACACTGATCTGTCCCAGCACAACGGTGCGTCGTCGCCCGCCGAGGGACGTACCCTCAGAACCTCCGCGTCGCGGAGGATGGCGGCCATCTCCACCACCGAGCGACCGCTCACGGTTGACCTCCGGGTCGACTGCGCCTTGGTCCTGCCGCAAGCAGTGGCGCGCGAAGCCGAAATCGCAGCAGCGGCGCTCACGCGCCTGACGCCGTATCCCTATGGCCCTCCGGCCTGGCGGGATTACCACACCCGATTCCTCGAACGGTACGGGATCGGCGCCGTCGTCCCCGTCTCGGAGATCCTGAACACCGACGCTGGGCTCGGGTTTCCCGCCGGATACCGGGACTCGCGTCTGGAGCTGCCTAAGTCGCCACTGTTCGAGCGGGATACGCGGCTGTTGGCGCTGGCGCAGAAAGCCGCAATGGACCAGAGCACCGAAGTCGTTCTCGATGACCAGCTGATTGCGGGTCTGATGGCTGAGGACTTCGCCAAGACGCAGGTACAACCGCACACCGAATTGTGCTTCCGCGTTCATGCACCGACTCGGGGCGCACTCGACCGGGGAGAGTTCGATCTCGCCGTCGTTGGTGTGTCCCGTGCGGCCGGAACTATGACCGGGCGGTTTCTCGACTTTCTCTACCCCGGGGACCGTGAAGGCGTGTTCGGCGCGTACGCACGGCTGCCCACGGTGAACGACGACGCGCTGCCGGTACAGGTGTCGTGTCCTGCGCTCTACCCGCGGACCGAGAATGTCGCCCGCAGCCCCGCGGTCCTGCCGCACTTGGTCTCCCTGGCCGAGCACCACACCGGGAGCGGCTTGATACCGCTGGACGATCTCGCAGTGAGCGGCGATGCCCAGCGGCTGTACCTGATGTCATTGTCTCGGGGGCGGCCGGTGGAACCCACGGTGTTCAGCGCCGTGGAACTCACCAACGCCGCGCATCCGCTCTTGCGGTTCCTCTGCGAGATCAGCAAGGCGCGGGCCGCCGCGTGCGGCCCGTTCTCCTGGGGAGCCGCTAACCGGTTGCCGTTCCTGCCCAGGATCCGGTACAGGCGCACGATCCTGTCCCCGGGCCGCTGGACTCTAGCTACCACCGACCTCCGGGGACGCAATGCGCCGTGGCTGGAATGGGCGGAGAGCCTGGCGGACTGGCGGCACCGGGTCCGCGTCCCTGATGCGGTCTACCTCGGTGATGACGATCGTCGCATCCGCCTGGACTTGGACGAACCTGCCCACCTGCACCTGTTGCGGTGCGAGCTGGACCGCGCCGGGCACGCCACCTTGCGGGAGGCGCCAGACGCCAGCGCGCTCGGGTGGTTCGATGGGCGTGCCCACGAAATCGTCGTCCCCCTGACAGCCATCCGCCGACCGCCCAGGCCGCTCTCCGTCCCGCGGCGGGCCTCCCCCGTCCGCACGACCGACTCCGAGCACGGGCACCTGCCCGGCAGCAGCGAGTGGCTGTACGCGAAGCTCTACGGGCATCCGGACCGGCACACCGCCATCCTCACCAAGATCCCCGCCCTGTTGTCCACATGGGACGCGTCGCCGGAGTGGTGGTTCCTGCCGTACCGGGACCCGGAGGACCATCTGCGCCTGCGCTTCCGGCTGCCCGATGTTGAGGCGTTCGGCCAAGCCGCTCGACACGTCGGTGACTGGGCTGCGGACCTCAGCCGGCTCGGCCTGATCAGGCAGGTGCAGTTGGACACCTACTACCCGGAGACCGGACGCTTCGGCAGCGGCACGGCGATGACCGCCGCCGAGTCCGTGTTCGCTGCCGACTCGGCCGCCGCGATCGCGCAGCGGACACTCACCGCCCGACGCGGCCCCAGCTACTCACTCGCGCTGACCGCGACGAGCCTCGTCGACCTGGCCGTAGCCTTCTTCGGGGATGTCGGCGGCGGTATGCGGTGGTTGATCGACCACGTCGCCAAGGACTCGATGCCGGCGCCCGCTCGCGAGGTTCACGACCAGGCGATACGGCTGGCGAACCCGCGCGATCACTGGGCCGCGCTGCGCGCCCTGCCCGGCGGCGAGCACATCACGATCGCGTGGGCGCGGCGACGCACCGCACTGGCCGCGTACCGCGACACGATCACCGCCACCGACGAGATCGACCCGAACTCGGTGCTGGCCGCTGTGCTGCACCTGCACAGCATCCGGATGGCCGGAATCGCCCCGGATACCGAGCGCCTCTGCCACCGCCTTGCCCGCACCGCCGCCCTGAGCTGGAACGCCCGAGCCCGAGGAGCCACGTGAACCGGCCTAACGCACACGCGCTCGCGGCGGCCACTGACATCGCCGAGCGCCTGACCGCCCCCTTCATTCTCTCCGCATCCCGGAACACGCATCGCCCGACGCCGCAGTCGCTGGCCAACGGCGCCGCAGGCGTCGCCCTGCTCCACATCGAACGCGCCCGTGCCGGCCAGGGCGACTGGACCACCGCCCACGCATGGCTCTCGGCCGCCGCAGGCGGCGCCCTCAGCGCAGGGTCCAACGCCAGCCTGTACTTCGGCGTCCCAGCGCTGGCGTTCGTCACCCACGCCGCCGCCGAACACACCGGGAAGTACCAGCGGGCACAGGCCAACCTCCACACGGCCACCACAGCCCTGACACGCACACACCTGGACCAAGCCCACGCGCGCATCGACCGCGGGGACCGCCCGGCCCTGGCCGAGTTCGACCTCATCCGCGGCCTCACCGGACTTGGGGCCTACCACCTGCGGTACGACCCGCACCACGAGGTGACCGCCGCCGTGCTGTCCTACCTCGTCCGACTGACCGAACCGCTGCCTGGCCACACCGATGGACTGCCCGGCTGGTGGACCGACCTCGACCCCACCGGCCAGGCAACTCCCGACTACCCCGAAGGTCACGGAAACTTCGGCATGGCGCACGGCATCGCCGTTATCTAGGGTGTCAAGTCTTTCAAACAGGTCAATGCGAGATCAGTGGTGATGGCACATGAGGCACGTGCGCGGCTACCTGATCCGCTGGGACGCCCATCAGGTGTCGACAATGGCAGTGCGGCACGGATTCTGGTGCGTCAACTGTTTGATCGTCTACAACATCAGGCGTAGCACCGCTTGGTGGTAGATGGCTTGGATCGCGGGGATGGTATCCAGGTGGATGCGTTCGTCGGTGCCGTGCAGGCCGACGTAGGCGACGCCGAAGCCCGCAACAGCGGGGATGCCGAGGCCGGCGAGGTAGTTGCCGATGTTGGACGGTCCGGCGATCTTGGGCTCGACTTCGACCCCGACCGTCGTCGCGGCGTCGAGGATGGCGGTGCGCAGCCGGGAGTCCTCAGCGAGGGCGTAGGCGGGCCAGCGGGTGTCGACCTGGATGAGCGTGGGTCGGGTGCCCGGCCAGGCGTCGTCGACCCTGGTGACGAGCTGCTCCAGCAGGCGGCTGGCGGCGTCGCCGTCGAAGGACGGGGTGGTGCGGATGTCGACGTTGAGGGTGCACAGGTCGGGGGTGATCGAGTAGCCTTGGCCGCCGTCGATCGCGGTGACGGTGAGCTTGCCCGACAGCGGAAAGTCGGTGCTGGCGCCGTCGGGCAGTTGCGCGGTGGACAACACCCGGATCAGGTTGGCGGCCTTTTCGATGGCGCTGGGGGTGGTCTTGCTGCCGCCGGAATGCGAGGCCACGCCGTGCACGTGCAGTTTGGCGCGGTGCACACCGCGTCCGCCGACCACGAGCTTGTCCATGCCGGGATAGCCGATCATCACCCCCGCCACGTCGTCGGGTGCGTCGGGGCCCTCGAAGTAGCGTTTCGCGCCACCAAAGCCGCCGGTGTGCTCGTCGACGTCGAACAACAACACCAGGCTGCCGCGCAGTTGGCCGGTGATAGTGGCCAGGCGGGCGGCGAGATGGCAGAAGATCGCGACGCCGGACTTGGAGTCGGCGCTGCCGCGGCCGTGGAGCCATCCGTCGTCGATGACCGCAGAGGTCGGCGGGTGGGTCCAGGCGTGCTCATCGCCGAACGGTGCGGTGTCCAGACAGGCGTCCAGTACCCATCGCGGGCCGGGACGTGCTCCGGCTACCTCGCAGGTCAGGCCGACGGTGGCGCCGGTGGAGTCCTTGAGCACCGTGGCGGTCAGGCACCGGCTCTCCAGCCAGGCACCGAGCCGGTCGAGCACCGGGTCGTAGGGGTCGACGCCGCCCCGGCTGGGGATTTCGACCAGCTCGCGGGTCAGCTCGATCACCGACTCGTGATCCTCTTTGGCGGCGGCCAGCACGTCGTGCTCACCGCCGTGGTCGATCGTGTTCACGACCCTCACCTCCCAGCGACCGGGTTCTCCGATCAGGCATCTGTCTAGCTTCGCACTGTCGGCAGGTCACGCAGTGCCTGGTCGGTCTCCACCTTGCGGGCGCCGGCGTAGACCTGCCGTGCGTGGTCGATCAACCGCTCGGCCACGCCAGCCTCGAACAGCACGCCGGAGTCGAACGCTTCCGAGGAGGTCAAGGACGGCATCGGGACGACGGCGGTGGACTCCGAGGCGCAGAAGAACCGCTCCGGGGTGCCGGGATCGTCCTCGACGATGCCGATGTGCAGGGTCTTCAGGCCCAGGCTGCGGTCGTGCGGGTCGCGAAGCTTGACCAGCCGCAGCAGGTGGTCCTTGAGGACTTGGTGCCGGGGCGGGCCGAACAGGATGCGGTAGTGCACCAGCTCGGGTCGCTCGGCGAGGACGGTCTCGATGGTCTCCAGGTACACCGCGTCGCGTGACCGGGAGCCCGCGACGGCCAGGTACTGCCCGGCGCCGCGGACCACCTCGATCATCGCCTCATGCAGATCGTGATGGCCGACCAACAGGCGTGGCGTCTCCGAGGCGGCGGTGAGCTGCTGGTCCTGGTGGGAGAACAGCACTTCCGGGGGCTGGGCGTAGTAGTCGGCGAGCACCTTGCGGTACTTGATGCTGGTGATGTGTTTGCCCAGCTCCCAGCCGGACAACATGCCCGGCGTGACGCCGGACGAGCCCTCTGCGGACTGCTGATCCAGGTCGTCGCACACCTGCTCCAGGGTGGCGGGGATCGACTTCCTCGCCTGGCGCAGCGGCGATACCCCGTGGACGCCTGCCGGGGTCGCGCCACGCCCGCGCCCGGCCATCTGCGTCCCGCCTTTCAGCTCCCGGTAATCAGGTTACGGATGCAGGATGCTGGACGACCAGCTCACGTGCCACGTCAGCGGACACGAACTTGTCGCAGACCTCCGCCAGCGCGGGGTGGCGGTCGATAAGGGTGTAGCCCTGCGGCGGGTGGAACGAGCCGAGCATCCCGGCCAACTCCGCAGCGGTGAAGGCGGGGTACTCGCGCACCTTCTTGATCGGGAGCGCGAACCCGCTTTCCAGGTCCTTCAGATAGTCGAACACCGAGGCGCCGTTGCCCGCGCGGGCCTGCTCGGCGAGATCGGCGATGTGGGCCGGGGTGTCCACGATGACCTCGTCGAGGTCGATCACCGCGGCCAGCGTCGACACCGGGGCGGTGAGGTAGACAAACCACGTGGTGGGCCGGCCCGCCAGGTAGCGGCGACGGAACTCGTGCCGCTTGAGGCGCTGCCAGATCAGGTCGTAGTACTCCGGGTTGAGCGACATCAGCACCCGCTCGACCGGCAGCTCCAGGCCAGCGGTGCCGAACAGATCGTCCTGCACTCCGGGCTCCTGTCATCACGATCATGCCGCCGGTGACGCGCGGCCTACCAAGGCCACGAAGTGTAGCCACCCGGATGCGCCAGCCCCCGGTCCGACACCACTTCCTGCTGCTCACCTGGGTTTCGACGCTGGCGTGAACAACGAATCCACAACTGGTGAGCAACGACCGCGCACGAGGTGACCTGGCTCACGAGATTACGGTGCGTGATGCTGCAAGGACATCACGTACAACACCCGTGGAGGCACCTCGATGGCCAGTCCCGCCGAGCATGTCATCGGCTTTCCGCGCGAGTCCACGCCGGGCGACCGGCGCACCCTGCTCACTCCGACCGTGGCCTGCGTCCTGCGCGAAGCCGGTTTCGGGGTCCTGGCCGAGCCGGGCATCGGCGCCGGTGTGTTCTGCGACGACGCCGACCTGACCGCGCAGGGCGTGTGGTTCGCCGAGCCCGACCACGTGTGGGACGCCCAGTTGGTGTTGCGCTACAAGAACACCAACCCGGACGACCTGGCCCGGTTGCGGCCGGGCCAGTCGATCGGCGCGCTGTTCCACGCCGAGGGCGACCCCGCGCTGCTGTCCACGCTGATCGCCAGCGGGGTCACCGCGTACAGCTACGAGTTCGTCGAGGAGGACGGCCGGTTCCCGCTGGCCGCGCCCGGTGGGGAGATCGCCGGTGTCCAGGCTGTTCTCCAAGGGGCGCAAGCACTTCAGACCGTCCACGGTGGCCGCGGTGTGCTGCTGACCCAGGTCGCTGGCGCCGTAGCGCCCCGTGTGGTGGTGATCGGATGCGGCAACGTCGGCTCGGCCGCGGCCCGCACTGCCGCCGCACTCGGCACGCAGGTCACCGTGCTGACCCGCTCGGAGGAGGCGGCGAGCCGGTACCTGCCGTACGCCCCGACCGGGGTGCGGGTCGCGGTCAACACCCCGGAGCTGCGCTCGCGAGCGCTGGCCGACGCCGACCTCGTGGTCGGCGCGATCCTGATCTCCACCTTCGACACCCCACCGATGATCACCGAAGCCGACCTGCGGGAGATGAAGACCGGCGCGGTGATCGTGGACGCTACGGCCGGCTACGGCGAGGGCTACCTGCCCACCGCTGGCGCGGTCCAGCAACCCGGCGACGCACCGCGCGTGGCCCAGGGCGTGCTGCACGTCAAGCTCGACGCCTTGCCCGCACTGGTGCCGGTGACCACGACCGCCGCCTACACGGCCACCATCGCCCCGTACCTGGTGCGGCTGGCCCGCGTCGCTCTGCTCGGCGCGACCGATCCGGTGATCGCCACAGCCCAGATCGCCCACGGTGGGCGGCTGACGCATCCGGTGTGCCTTCAGCACTCCGTGTTCTACGGCGTCCCGATATGACCGTCACGAACTCCACCACCGACGTTGTGGACTCCTACGCGCAACGAGCTCGGTTCGCCCGCGCCGAGACCACCGCGGTGCGCCGCCCCAGGTTGCTGCGCGGACTGCTGCGCACCGCGGCGCACGTCGCGGAAATCCCGTGCGGCACAGGACATTTCCTAGCCGACTACGTCCGCTCGGGGGTTGCGGTGACCCTGGTGGACGCCTGTCCGGCGATGCTCGCCGCCGCCGTCGAACACGCCGTTGACGCCGGACTGCCCGCCGGGCGAACGTTCCCGACCCACGCCTACCTTCAGGAGTTGCCGCTGTTGGCCGAGGTCGACCTCGTGGTCGCGCCGAACGCCGCGGTCAACCAGCTCGCCTGTCAGTCGTCGCTGACCGAGATCCTGGCAGCGTTGCGGCGCCCGGTGGCTCCCGGCGTCGACGTGCTGGCACAGGTGGCCTGCACGCACCCCGGCGGCGGTGTGGACGCCGCCACCTTCTACGACACCGCCCGACAACACCGGGTGTGGTTTCCCGACCACTGGTTCGACCCCGACCAGGCCGGCGGGGCGGTCCTGCGGCGGCGGCGCCAGCACCGCGACGGCGACCGGCTGCGCATCGAGTTCGACTACGTCAACCCCACCGGGCACAACGTGCACGCCACCGCCGTCGAGCTGGCGCTGTTTTCCGCCGAGACGCTGCGCGACGCCTTCACCACCGCCGGATTCACCCACGTCCGATTCCTGCCCGGTCAGGGCGGGCTCTCGGAGGTGCTGGCCACCGCTGCCCCCGGAGCCCGGCAGTGATCGGCGAGGAGACCGTGGCCGACGCGACCGAATACTGGCAGCGGTACTACGCTGAGCAGTTCCACTTCGGACTGGGCACCGAGGACATCCTCGCCGCCCTGATGAGCATCCCGCCCGTTAACACCTGGGTGGACCTGGGCTGCGGCTCGGAGTCGATGCTGTGGGCCATCGCCCTGCGCGCCCGGCAACTCGTCGCGGTCGACGACGACGCGCAGCGGCTGGATATCCTGCGGCAGTTCACCGCCGTCGGCCGGCCCCGCGGGGTGCACACCACCGCGCTCCAGCTGTGCGGACGCACCGATCCCCGTGACTTCCCGGCGCGCTGCCGGTCGCTGGCCGCGCTCATCCGCGCCGACTGCCTGACCGGGTCGCTGCCCGCCGACCTCACCGCGAACCCCGTCGAGCTGGTCACCCAGTTCGGACTGCTCGGCCTGTGCCGCAACACCGAGCACTTCACCACCTGCTTCACCAGCATCCACCGCCTGCTCACGCCGGGCGGCTGGAGTGCCGGAGCGAACTGGGTCGCCCGTCACCCGCGCGGGCGGGTCGAGTTGACCGAGCAGCTCTACCGGACCGCTGCCGCCCGCGCCGAAGTGCACCTGCTGCTGCTCAAGCGGATTGAGATCGCCGATCCCGAGTTTCCCGCCGTATGGACCTACGTCGGAAGGACAACGTCATGCCCTCCAGCAGCACCCACCCTCCATTGCCCAGCGAGCTGATCTTCGCCCCGGTCGGGATCGCGCACCTCACCGACGACAACACCGATCTGCTGCGCGCCGCCGCACGCGGCAAGCAACGCCTGCGCGCCACCACCGCGGCGCAGCTCAACGGAACCCCGCACATCGGCACCGTGGTCACCGTGTTGTCGGTGTTCGCTCTCACCGCGCACGCCGCCGACGTGCTCGACCTGCCGGCCACGGTCATCTTCGACGCGCTGGACAATGCCCCCGCCGAACAGGTCGTGATCGACGGCGAGACCTACACCCGCACCGTCGGCGACCTGATCGACAGCGGGCATCTCGACCGCGCCGATCGGGTCTCGGGGTTCGAGCGACTGCTGCGGTGGGCGGCGGCCCGCTCGCACCTGCGGTACGAGTTCCGGCCGTACTCGGTCTATCAAGGGCTGCCGTCGGTCCGCACCTGCCTGCACGCCATCGCCTCCCGCCTGGAGGACTTCCGGCCGATCGTCGCTCCGGCCGACGGGATCGTGCGGATTCGGCCCCGTTGCCCGCAGTGCCGCCTGGTGGAGAAGTCGGCGAAGAACCTGACCATCACCGCGGGCGCGGGCGAGGTCCATCTCGACTCATTCTGCCCGGTCCACGGCCGCTATCGCGAGACCATCGACGTCACCGGCACGGGCGGCTGGTACGACGCCAACACCCCGGTCCGGTCCATCCAGAAGGGCTTCCTGCTCGCCGAGGAACGCAACCTGTACGAGGCGTGCTCGGTATCGGTGGACGGAGCCGACTGGGGTGGCGCTTGGCATGCCCACGTCCTCGCCCCCGCTCTGGCGACCTTGGGCATCCCGGCAGCCGAGTGGCCGGTCAGCGTGTTCACCCCGCTCGTGCTCGACCGCAGCGGCGGCAAGCTGTCCAAGACCCTCTACGTCCGCTACGGCTCTGCCTACGCCGATCTGCCCGAGGCGTTCCTCAACCTCGACGTCCTGCTCGACCAGCACGGCGACGACGCCCTGGACGCCATCTGGACCGAGGTCGCCCGCTGGGCGGTCGAGCCGCGCCGGCTGCACCGCTCTTACACCGTCGACTACCTCGCCGACCTCATCCGCACCCCCGCCACCGACCCGGCCCTCGACCGCCGCACGGCCTGACCCGGAGGCCTTCGTGTTCCACGCCGTCTACGACATCACCGACTGCGTCACCCCCGACCCCGAGCCCGCCGAGTTGCTGGAAGCGATGCGTGCCACCGTCGATCGGCTCGGCTGCACGGTTCTGGCCGAACTGCCGGTCCAGTTCCAGCCGCACGGTGCCACCTGCGTACTGGTGCTCGCCGAGTCCCACCTGACCGTCTCCACCTGGCCCGAACACCGGCTCGCCCACGTGGACCTGTTCACCTGCCGGGCGGACACCGATCCCGAACAGGCCATCGCGCCGCTGCTGGCTGCGCTCGGCGGCGGGACCGTGCACGGCCAACGAATCCAGCGTCTCGGCCCCCGTAGCGCGCTGCCGGCCAGATAGAGATAGCCGGTGGCAGCGGTCAGACGCTCTGGTCCTGCATCATCTTTCTCAGGGACTTCCTGAGCGCTGCCACGGTGTCTTCCGCCTCGTCCAGTTCGCCCTGAAGCTTTTCCCCTGCTGCCTGCGCCTCGGCCAGGGCAGCGTCGCGTTGATGGAGTTCGTCGCCAAGCTGCCCTTCTGCGGCATGGGCGCTCGTCCACCAACCAGTTCAGGAACCCTGCCAGCTGTCGCATCGACGGCGCGGCCCAGTAGATGCCCTTGTCTGCGCAGTAGCTCAGATACAGGGCGACGCGGCCAGCGTAGACGCGCTCGGTGTTCACCGACGCGTCCTCTTGGCAGCGGACCGAAGCCAAGTACGCCGACGAATACGGATGCAACTCGTAGTCAGCGTCCACCACAACCCACATCACCGAGCCGTCCACCGGAGACACTGCCTTCTCCGGCCGGAACGGTCGAGCAGGCAGCCCGACCTTTCTAATGTCACTCGAACCCCACCGATACCTGTGAGGCACGTTGGTCATCTTCATACATGCCTCACGTGCCAGAGATCATTACGGAGCCCAAGATAATCGCCGGTCCCCTGGCCATGCTGTCGCTGGCCTTGCGACACGGCATCGTGGTGGACGGGCACACCGACGCCATCGAGCGCATCTGCACCTGGCTCGACGCCTGGCAACAGGATCACCCCGCAGGCCCATGGTGGCCGCGAACGATCACCCCGGACGATGTCCGCAACGCACACCCCCGGCAACCGGGCCCCCTGCCACCCTCCTGGTGTCACGGAATCCCCGGACTGGCGCGAGCCCAACAACTCGCGGGTCTGGCCACCGGCGACACGACACGTCAGCGGACAGCGGAGACCGCTCTACTCGGCTGCCTGCGCGACCCCGCGCAGCTCGCCCGAATCATCGACAGCGGTCTCTGCCACGGGTCCGCCGGCCTGCTCCACACCGCGTGGCGCATGGCCGCCGACGCTGCGACACCGGACATCGCAGCCCACCTGCCGCAGCTGTCTGCGAGGCTGCTCGCCCAGCTTCGCTCGTCACCCCAGGGCGAGGAACTCCTCGACGGCAGCACCGGCGCCGCCCTGGCCCTGCACACCGCCGCCACCGACACCGCGCCGCTCTCCCACTGGGACGCGTGCCTGCTCCTAGCCTGACCTGATCCAGAAAACAACCAGCGTGACCCCGACACCGACCCGCGGCCCACCGGCACATTATGACTCCAGGTGTCCATCCAGTTCGGCGACTACACCGCCGCCGAACACACCGCAGTCGCGCACCTGGGTCCAGCGATAACCGACGCCGAGGCGGCCGGACTCGTCGCCTCCTGGTCCTTCATCAGAAAGAAACCGTGCTGGCGCCTGCGCTACCTGCCACCCCACCAGCAGGCCGAACAGAACGCGCAGGCGTTCATCCACCAGTCACTGGACACCCTGCACAAGTCCGGCCGCATCGCGCAGTGGGTCGAGACTAGCTACGAGCCCGAGGTGCACGCCTTCGGTGGAACTGCGGCCATGGACGTCGCACACGACCTGTTCCACCGGGACAGCCGACACATTCTCGACTACCTCGGCAGCGACCGCGCCGCCACCAGACGCGGTGACACACGGCGTGAGCTGTCGATCCTGCTCTGCGCCACACTGATGCGCTACGCGGGCCAGGACTGGTACGAACAAGGAGACATCTGGGCCCGCGTCGCGGAGAACCGGCCCCTACCCCCAGAAACACCCCTTGACCGGGTGCGCGGCATCGAATCCGACCTGCGCCGACTGCTGACCGTGGACGCAGGCCCAGCCAGCACGCTGGTGGACCAAGGCGGACCGCTCACCTACCTCGCCGACTGGGCCGCCGCGTTCGACTCGGCAGGCACGGCACTAGGCGACCTCGCCCGCGACGGAACACTCCGCAGAGGCGTGCGAGCCGTCCTCACCCACCACGTGATTTTCCACTGGAACCGGATCGGCCTGCCCTACGAAACACAGAGTGTTCTCGCGCACGCGGCCAGAGCAGTAGTCCTGAGAGAATGACGAGCAAACGTCGAGATGCGGTTAGGTACTCAGCCGGTGCACGATATCTTGCACATCGCTGCGGCCATGCCACCGATTCAGGACGGGCACAGCACGGCGCAATTCATTGCGGGCAGATT
>JBOHHF010000302.1:0-4323 GCA_050700495.1 Pseudonocardiaceae bacterium | reverse complement strand
CACTAATTTCGCGGCTTCATCCTTGTACTCAGGAGTGTACGACCGACGGTTCTTCGGCACGCATGTCCTCTCTTCCGGGAAAGGAACCCTAGTGGGTTCGCCATCCGGAAGATCGAGGGCCCCTCAGCCACACACTGGTCTTCGACCAGAACGAATAGGCCGCCTTCCGCATCAGCGCCACCGACGGCGAATTCGACCCCTTTCTCTCCCTGGAATTGGCCTCGTCCTGACACCAGCCGTAGGCGAGATCGCGCGGCCAGATAGTGGGGCGAGTGGTGCTCGTCGCCATAACAGCCGTCGCCATAGGCGGCTTCACCTTCGTACCCGGTCAGTTGGCGCAGGTGTCCTCGTAGGCCAGTCCCGTGATGTAGCGGGTCCACTCGTCGCGGTCTAAGCCCCGGCCGGTCCGGGCGCAGGCCCGTTGTGTCGCGTGCTCGCGCAGGTCTGCGAGGCCGGACAGGTCCCAGAGGACCGTGCCGTCGGAGGTCGCGGTGGCGAGCGTGCGGTCCCCCGGTAGGAACGCCAGCGCGTGCACGTCGTCGAACTGGCCGCGTAGCGGCTGCCCGAGACGGCGCGGCGCGGGCCGGTCGGTCAGGTCCCAAAGCACGGCCTCACCGTCGTAGCTCGAGCCCTTGTGGCCGGTGGCGAGCGTGCGGCCGTCGGCGGAGAACGCCATCGAGGTCGCGTCGCCGTCGCCGGTGAGGGGTTGGCCCAGCCGACTCGGTGCCGCCGGGTCGGTGATGTCCCAGAGGACGACCGACCCACCGGTGGAACCGACGGCCAGGGTGCGTCCGTCCGGGGCGAACGCAAGGCCACCGCCACTGCTGTTTCGCCCGAGGTAGCTGGTGAGCGGCCGCTCCAGCAGGCGAGGCAGCGCCGGGTCCGTGAGGTCCCAGAGGAGCACACTCCCGCGGGTGGAGGCGGCGGCGAGCAGGTGACCGTCCGGGGACAGCGCCAGCTCGTCCAAGCCCTCGGGCTCGGCACTCGAGTTAAAGGCCAGCGGAGGCCCGATGGGGCGTGGTGCTGCGGGATCAGCAAGATCCCAGAGCACGATAGCCAGGCGGTCTCTGTCGTTAGTCGCCAGGAGGCCTCCGCCAGTGGCGAGCGCTACCGCACGCCCGTATTCCACGGGCCGCCCGACGCGCCGGGGGGCGGCGGAGTTGTTAATGTCCCACAGGATCACCTGGTCCGGCTGCAGGGTGGCGCTGCCGTCTATGGCGAGTAGCCCGTTGGCCGCGAGCGCGATCCGGGGCACGATCTCGGGGAGGCCGGTTAGCGGCGACCCAATGCTGCGTGGCCGCGCCGGGTCACTGACGTCCCAGAGCACAGCCGTCCCGTCGGTTCTTGCGACGACCAGTAAGTTGCGCTCGGCGGACACCGCTACCGAGCGCGCATGCCCGGAGTGTTCCAGGGCCGCCACGCCGATGGGTTGCGGTTGGGCCGGGTCAGCGATGTTCCAGAGCAGCACCGTGCCGGCCGCGTCGCCAGTGGCCACGGTGTGCCCGTCCGGAGACAGCGTGATCGAGCGGAGTGGGTCACGGTGCCCGAGCAGCGGTGGCTCGATGCGGTGAGACCGCCACGGATTGGTCACGTCCCACACGAGGACCTCGCCGGTCTGGGCACCGGTGACCAGCGTGCGCCCGCCCGCGCCGAACGCGGCGAAGTTGGCGATGCCAGCGAGCCCGGCCAGCGGCTGCTGGAGACGACGGGGTTGGGCCGGGTCGGTCAGATCCCACAGGAACGTCTCGCCGTCGAAGTTTCCGGTTGCCAAGATTCGGAGGTCGGGGGACAGTGCGATCGAGGACACCAACGGCACACCGGTCAGCGGTTGGCCGCGGGGAAGGGGCTGAGCCGGGTTGCTGACGTCCCACATCATCAGGAACGTTTCGTCGCCACCTGAGCCGGTAGTTCTCGCTCCCGCCAGGGTGCGCCCGTCCGAGGAAAACACCAGTTGCCCGCCGGGACCGGCAAGGGGTGGCCCGAGCTGGCGCGGCTCGGCGGGTTGTGTGACGTCGAAGAGGGTCACTGCAACGGACGTACCAGCCGCTAGCCCATGCCCGTCGGGGGTGAACGCCAGGGCCACCACACCCAACTCGGAAGTGATCCAGACAGGGCCGCCCAGGAGGTGCGGCTGCGCTGGGTCGGTGACGTCCCAGAGGATCAAGAAATTTAGCGACACTACGGCCAGCGTATGCCCGTCCGGGGAGAACGCCACTAACTCGACATAGGATAGCTTCGAGTCGTCGCTGGGGCTCAGAACCGGTCCGACGCGGCGGGCGGATCCGGGTTCCGCGACGTCCCAGAGCGCCACCCGCCCCCGGTCGCCCATACCGGCCGCGAGAAGCCGGCCCCCGGGGGCGAACGCCAGCACACCGCCCCGACCCGGGTTGCCCGCGAGGGTGCCGGCGAATCGACTGGCGGTGAGGGTGTCGACGAGGCTCGACGCCGTCTGCTCGTCGGGGTGGATGCGCTGGGCGGCGATCCCGAGCAGCAGCGCGGTGCGCGGGTCGGCGCCTCGCGCCGCGTCGGCTTGGGCGACGAGCTGACGTGCGGTCGCGAGCCGCTGCAACTCCTGCGCCATGCGTAGCTGGACGATCGCGACCCCGGCGCCCGCCAGCGCGAGGACAAGCAGCACTGAGAGCGCAACGATTCCGCCCCGGAGTGTGCGGCGTGCCCGCCGGGACTCGCGCTCGTCGTCGCCGTCGAGTTGGTCCTTATCGATGCCGTGTAACGACGCCGCGATTGTGCGCGCAGCATCGCGGAGGCGGTCGTTACGTTGGTTGGGATGAACCCCATCCTTCGCGGGGAGCCGCAGGTCGATCCAGCTCGGCTCCTCGAGAAACCATCCGGACATGACATCAGGGAGGGCGCTAGGTCCGTCCCAGTCGAAGTCACAGCGGTGGGTATCCCACTCGATTGTACCCGATGTAAGGACAATGAAGAAATTCTCTCGCTCCCGATTGCGGCGCCAGTACTCGACCTCACGTGTGACCCAAGGCGAATCGGCGGCAGTCGACGACGCCATCAGGACGAAGTACGTCGATCGCTCCAGTGCCGCCTCAATGGAACCCCACAGGCTCGCCGACATGGGAAGGTTGCTCTGGTCGCGGAATACCCGTAGTTTGCTGCGCCGGTACCATTGCTGGCCCACCCGGCGAATCAGCCGCTGCAGTACCGGGGCGAGGAGCTCGTCGGCACTGTGACTGTAGGACATGAAGACGTCGTAAGAGTCCTGCGATTCGCGCCGACGCTCAGGTGTTTGGCTCACGGACAGGTCCACACTGCCTTCGCCTGTGGCGCAGGGCGCCTACGCTTTAAGCCCCCCTGCCACGCATGCGCCATGTCAACCCTCGGAGATCCCTGAATTGAGGGATCATCGGCACCCACGGGCACAGATGCCACTCTACCCCGGTGATGGGGCCTCGGGGCGCCTGCTCGACCATCCCCTCTCGCTCCAGGAACTCCACTACGCGGTACGTCGCGCCGGTCGTGCGCCTGATCGGCGCACGAGTTCCGGAACAGTGGCCGGTGCCGCGAAATCGATTGAGCGCACGGACGACCCTGGCAGCAGGCGGTTCCCGCAGGGTTCCGTGCGGCCGTCCCGGACCGCGCCAAGCGTCTCGGCCCGCGCCCGTGTCACGCAGGTACAGCGCCGGGTATTGCACGATGATGCGGAAGTTACCCGTCAGCGTCTAGGTAGGACACGCCGCGGTCTTCCAGCCGGGCTCGCGCCGCCTAGCCATGCGGCAACCGCTCCGTCAACAGCGCGAGGGCACGTCGCGGGGGTACTGGCCCCGTTCCGCCCGGCGTCGTCGTCGCTCGATTACCGGCATGGGACGTCGGCGACGTGAGGCGTCGGTGACAGGCCGCGTCGGTATAATGGTTGTATGTTCGTCAACCGCACGGCGGAGCTCGCCGCTTTGGAGCGCTGGTGGTCCGGCACTGATGCGCGGATGGCGATGGTCTGGGGACGTAGGCGGGTGGGCAAGACCGCATTGGTACGCCGGTTCGCCGAGGGGCGACGGACCGTGTTCCACACCGGAGCCAGCCGCGGACGGAGCACCGAGCTGATCTTGCTGGCCAGGCAGGTCGGCGGCATCGGTGTCGGCGGCGTACGGGACCTGGTGGCTCGCGGGTACACCGACTGGGACGACGCACTGGACCACGTCTTCATGGTGGCCGAGGGGGAGCCGCTGCTGCTGGTCCTCGACGAGTTTCCCGAGCTGGCCGCGACCACACCCGAGCTACCGAACCTGCTCCGAGCCTTCCTCGATCGCAGCCAGGGGCACACCCGGCTGCGGATCCTGCTGTGCGGCTCCGCAG
>JBOHHF010000301.1:0-4510 GCA_050700495.1 Pseudonocardiaceae bacterium | reverse complement strand
CAGGCCGACGCCCCGCCGATGGCCCCCGAACTGGCCGCGGCGGTGGTGGAGGCTGAGCTCGGCGCGCCCCCGGAGAAGGTTTTCGCGGAGTTCGACCCGCATGCGTTCGCGGCGGCGTCGATCGGGCAGGTCCACGCGGCACGGCTGACCGATGGGCGTCGGGTGGCGGTCAAGGTGCAGTATCCCGGGGTCGATCAGGCCATCCGAGCCGATCTGGACAACACCGAGCTGCTGGCCACCTTCCTGCAGCTGGTGGGGGCGATAGTGCCCGGCTCCAACCGGCTCGATGTGCGCGCGGTGGCCCGGGAAGTGGCGGCCCGGATCGGTGAAGAGATCGACTACCGCGTCGAGGCCGCCCACCAGACCGACTTCGCTGACGCGTACCGAGATCATCCGTTCATTCGCATCCCCGAGGTGGTACCGCAGCTGTCGACCCGCCGGGTGCTCACCATGGATCTCGTGGACGGCATGCGCTGGTCCCAGGCGCTGCAGGCGGATCAACAGTTGCGAGACCGGTGGGGCGAGGTGATCTACCGGTTCGCTCTGGGCAGCCTGCGAATGGTGGGCATGTTCCACGCCGACCCCCATCCGGGCAACTACCTGTTCCACGAGGACGGTGCGGTGACGTTCTTGGATTTCGGTTGCGTCAACCGGTTCTCCGCAGAACAGGTCGCGCTGATGCGACGGGTCGTAGCCGCCGCGGTCGCCGACGACGCGGCAGCCTTGTGGGAGGCCTTCGTCGAAATCGGCTTCCTGACCGCGTCCGACGCACCCACGCCGGCCGAACTGCTCGAGTGGTACCGCGACAAGTTGCAACCGCTGGTGGCCGAGCAGCCCTTCACCTACACGCCGACGTACGCCGCGTCGGTGGTGCAGGGTTACTTCGCCCGCCGGGGCGCGACCGGATCGGTGCTGCGCCGCGTCGAGCTCCCCCGCGAGTACGTGTTCCTCACCCGCATCGACCTCGGCCTCACCGCCCTGCTGGCCGAACTGGAAGCCACCGGTCCGTGGGCGGCGATCCGCAGCGAATGGGACGAGAACGGGCCCCCCGCCACCGAGATCGGCGAGCTCGACGTCGAACATTGGGCGCGGCGGGGACTCAGACCGTGATGATCTCCACCGTTGATCCGTACCCGGACTATCGCACGCTGCGCGAACAGCACCCGGTGTGTTGGGACGGCGACCTGGACGCGTTCCTGGTCAGCTCCTACGCCGAGGCGAGCGCCGTACTGCGCGGTCCGGGGTGGAGCAGCGACCCGAACCGCAACCCCGCGCTGGCCGCACGGTTCGATCGGGCCGAACTCGGAACCCAAGCGCTGCGCACGACCCTGCTGACGATGGATCCGCCCGACCACACCCGGCTCCGGCGGCTCCTCGCCCCGGCTTTCACCCCCCGGGCCATCGACACGCTGCACCCCCGGATCACCGCGGTGGTCCGCTCCGCCCTTGCCGATCTGGACAAGGCGGAGGAGGTCGACGTCATCGCCGACATCGGCTATCCGATCCCGCTCGCCGTGATGTGCGAGCTGCTCGACGTCGACATCGAGGGCGCGCAGCTGTTGCGCACCGAGACCCCCAAGCTGGTGGGAATGCTGGAGTTCGACCCCGACGAGGAGGCAGTCCTCGCGGCCGAGGAGGCCACCGCCAGCCTCGCGCTTTATCTGCTGCCCATCCTCGGCGACCGCCGTCACCGGCCCGGCGACGATCTGGCCAGCCAGCTGCTGTGCCTCGGAGACGACGGCCTCGAAGACAATGGCGACGCACTGGGATTCGGCGAATTGGGACTCGACGAAGTGCTCGCCACCTGCATCCTGCTGCTCACCGCCGGGCACGAAACCACCGCCAATTTGATCGGCAACGGCGTCCTCACCCTGATGGAACACCCCGACCAACTCCACCTGCTCCAGCGTGATCCCGCGCTGATCAAGCCAGCGATCGAGGAGATACTCCGGTTCGAGTGCCCCGCCAAGATCGTCGGCCGTACCAACCTCATCGACCGGCAACTGGGCGGGCACACCATCCGCGCCGGCCAGCGCGTGCTCGTTCTACTGGGCGCGGTGAACCGGGATCCGAAGCAGTTCCGCGAGCCCGAGTGCTTCGACATCACCCGAACTCCCGCTCCGTACCTCGCTTTCGGTGCGGGACCGCACTTCTGCCTCGGAGCTGCCCTGTCTCGCGTGGAGGCCCAGGAGACCCTGCGGCAGCTGCTGCCGCTCCTGACCGAGTGGCGACTCGCGCCTGGAGCGCCCGCCTGGCGAGTTTCCGACACTTTCCGCGCACTTGAGAAGCTCCACCTCGTCAGCCCCGCGACTCATGCCCAAGGGCGGGGTTGAACCACCGACCTTCCGATTTCAGGGCTCGGGACGACAGTCCGCCAAGGCCTGCCCAGGTCCGTGACCTGCGGTCGAGCATTGAGCCGACCACTGGTGAACGCCAACGGACGAACGCGGATGAGACCAAAGATGAGCCCAGCCCCGTCAGGGAACGTGAGCATCCCGTGTCGAAGAGACGCAGCCGCCTATCCGGGCGACGCCGCGATGGATCGATCCATCAGCGCCGTGACTGGCAGGGGCCGCCAACGGTGCCGGGGAACAGGTCAAGCAGTTCGCCGTGGATCTGGTGCCACACTACGCAGGGGAAGGGGCGACGGCGCCCTATCCCCCAGCGGCAGGTGCAGTATCGGCCCGCGGGAGTGGGCTGGTGGTGGGTCAGCACACGCCGCAGCGCCGCGATCGGCCCGCGGGGACAACCAGCTCGCTCCAGCTCCGTGAGGGTGTCCCACGCCGAGTCGACCAACCGTTGGGCGTGGGGATGCTCGGCCAACCAGGCCAGGGTCCGGGCCGACAGGTGCAGCCCCACGCGCACCCCGGGCATCGGCGTGGTCACCGCTGGGTCGCTGCCCCGCACGGTGGCGGGGGTCAGGGGCATCAGCGACCAGCCGGTGCCGACGCGCCGTCGATGTCGCGCCACGGGTTGTCTTCTCGGGCAGCGGGTCGGGGATCTCCGGTCCCGCCAGGCACGGCGGCGTCACGGCATGATCCCCCGGGGCCGCGGGTCGTCCTCGCAGTGGTGAGCCGGACAGCCCGGATCCCAGCCCGGCCCGGTGACGGGAGCCGGATCGTCATCGGGCGTTGCTCGGCGCGGGGAACACGCAGGCTCGCCGGCGCCGGATAGTGAGCGGCGGGTGCGTCGGGATGCGCCGGGTGCACCAAGTCCAACAAGGCCCGCAGCGCCAGCTGCGCAGGACCGTGATAAACCCAGACCACGGTCTCGGGAGCGAAGATGTCCAGCTTGTCTCGGGCCGGAACCCGGGCCGTGGTGATCCGATCGAAGTCGCGGATGGTGACCAGATCAACGTAGCGCTCGCGCTCCCACTCGTAGCACGCGACCAGCGCATTCGGCGCTGTCTTGGGTCCGCAGCAGCACACGACGAACCCGTCAGCAACCACGTCGACCAGCAGTTCTTCCACCACGGAGGGCAGGCTCATCTGCTCGCCGCAACCCCGTGCCTGGTGTGGCGTCGCGCCAGGGGTCGAAGGCGCGTTGTGGTGGCGGCGTGGGCATGGTGGGGCGTCACCTCGGGGTGGTGGCCGACCGGCCACCGGGAGCCGAGTCGGGGGTCAGGGCTCGACCGGTGGCCGGCCGGTGATCTATGGGGCGGTGCCGCTCGGGTCGGGGTCGGGTATCTCGGCGGGGATCCCGATGATGCAGGCCGTGCACAGCGCGCCCGGCGGGCCGTGGGTGATGGTGAGACCGTCAGCGGGTATCCGCTGACCGCACAGCGCCCGCGCGTGATGCCCGGCGGTGGCAAGGCGGATCTGGGCGGGAGGCAGCAGGTGCAGGCGGCCATCGTCGGTGCAGCGCGTCCACCGCAGCTGTCTCACATTCGACCCTCCACCGGAGCGGCGGGGGTCCGGCTGGCCGCCAGGCGGAAGCGGCGGGAGGCAGCTGACCCGGCGGCCAGCCGGGATCTTGGTGGGGAACTGAGACTCAGGCACCTGTAGACCTGCTCGCCGCAGGGCGTGGTCCCGGTCCACAGCTCCCCCGATCTTGTGGTGTGGAAGGCGGCGGCCCCGCGCGGTGTGTCACCCAGAAGCGGGGCCGCCGCCACTGACCGCCACCCTGAGATATCGGTGAAGAGTGACGGCGTGGACATGACCCTCCCGGCTCAGACACCCACGGAGATCACATGATCGCGTGGACGTCAAGGGAGGATTGAGGGAGATTCGCACCCTCCCTACGGGCTACCGGTAGCCCGCCAGCAGGGTGCCGATCCGTTGTCGCAGGTGCGCGACCTCGTCAAGGTGCTGATGCGCAGCGGCGTGGCGGGACAGTTCGCGTAGTTCCTCGGCGGCGCGGCGGGAGCGGATGACCCCGGCGAGGTCTAAGGCCGCATGCCCGAGGGCGGCGGCGTGGAGCGGGTCGCCGGTGACCATCGTGAGACTGGCCAGCTTGGTCAGGCAGATCGCCCGGGAGCGGGTGTCATCAGTGCCGGTGTGCCCGGCCGCTG
>JBOHHF010000300.1:0-35521 GCA_050700495.1 Pseudonocardiaceae bacterium | reverse complement strand
GCCGTGCAGAACTGCACGGCTACAGCTCACTTTCAGAGATCACTGATGCGTCCCGCAACCAGGCTGAGGTGCCGGTGCCGGCTCAGTTTGGGACGAACCGGGCGCATCACCCCTGGACATTCTCACTGTGAGGAGCCGACGGCCGCTCAGCCCAAAGTGCGGCGGTAAGAGTACGGCTGCAGCAGCAGGCGCCAAACTCCTCATCTCGGCCGGTTATCGATGTGACCTTCCCCCAGCAGCACGGACACCCGATCTGAGGTGGCCTCGGTCACCAGGAAGATGCCGTCGTGCCGGCTCCCCACCCTCCCGAGTTCGCCGTCGTGCCGTCGAGCTGGCCCGTGAGCGGGCCAAACCGATCGCTGAGGTCGTGACGAACTCTGGAACCGAGCACGTCCATCGTGAGGGGCGGTTTGACTGATTGACGCCGTTGTAGGGGAAAGCTCAGCGCGTACCGGCGAACTTCTTGGCGATTATCTCCAGCCCCTCGACTGAGAGCGGCGTCGGTGGGTCGGTGTACTCGAAGCGCAGCACCAGGATCTCGTCGTTGCGAACCGCGCGCACCCGGTCGATCCCGGCGATGCCGAGAAACGCCTCTTTGATCTTTTCGGATTCACCACTGGTGTACGCGAGCATGACCACCTCCGGGTCCTTCGCGAGCACCTCCTCGAGATTTACTTCGAAGACCCGCTGTTTGACATCGCCGAAGAGGTTGGTCAGCCCCAAGGTGTCGATCTGCGCATCGAACATGCTCCCGTCACCGTAGGCGTAGACGATCGAGCTGCCCGGGGTCACGAACAGCGCGGCCGCCGTGCGACCCGACAGGCCCCGAGTCGAGTCCTGGACAGCTGCCACGCGCCGGCGCAGGTCGGCGACTGTCCTCGCTGCTTGCTCCTCGGCGCCGAAGAGGCGACCGTAGAGCTCCATCTGGGCGTAGACGTTCTCGAAATCCGGGTTCTTGAGAGCCTCAGTCGCGGTGAGACAGAATGACGGCAACTCGATCACCGGAATCCCCGCGCTGGTCAGTGCATCCCTCGTGACTCCCGTCTCTGCGGCCGGCTGTGAGAGACCGATGACGAGGTCGGGCCTCTGGGCGAGGACCTGTTCCAGGGTGACTTCGACCGATCCGGCGGACTGCTCGTGGCCGATCCTCGGAATCTTCTCCACGCGCTGCCTGAGCTCTTGGCTGTAGATCTCGAATGGGGGTTTCCGACCAGGGCCACGACCCGGTCAAGCGCGCTGATGGGCAGCAGTGGGACGGCGTTGTCGCCGATCAGAAGCACGCGTTTCGGAGCCGCGGCGATCGTCGTCCGCGCCCCGCAGTTCTCGATGGTCATCGGAAAGCGTTCGCCCGCTCGCGCGTTCGCGTCCTGGTTCTCGTCGCCTCCGCAGGCGCCCAGGAGGAGCAGGACGACGAGGACAAGCGGTGTGACCAACCTACGGACGCTGGACATAGGAGGCTCCTTCCGGTATAGGTGCACGCTCCCGCCGTCTGCCCTGCCTGGCGCCCAGCATGAAGAACCGGGGCAGATCCGACGATGAGTTCAGGTCGTCGGGCTCGGTGCCTGCAAGGAGTCGCCTCGCTGAGCGCGTCGGTCCTCGTGCCACTCCCAATGCCACAAAGGGGACAAACCGGCGTCTCCGCATGGCACATGCTAGGCGTCTACGCAATTAGCTGGCAACAGCCGTATGGCCGCGCTAGGTCCCCCGAACTGCCGGCACCAGTCACACATCGACGTTGACCCTGCGGCGCCCTGAGTGCTGAGCTTGCCGCGTCGACGAGATTGGGTGGGGACGGTCGCCGCCTGCGGTGTGAGGGGGCCCGTCGGATCGACGAGCGGAGTATGGCTGCCTACCGTGCCTCGTCCTTGCGGAGCGTGCAGAGTCCACGCAGGTACCGGCGGGTCGAGGAGTCGAAGGCATCGCGTCGGTGCATCGTGCCGATGCCGTCCCACACCACAAGGTCGCCGACCGTCCAATCATGGCGGTACACCAGGTCGGGTGTCGTGGCGTGCGCGCAGAGCCGGGCGAGCAGCTCATCGCTCTCGGCACCAGACAGCTCGGGGACCCTGGTGCTGAACATCTGAGTGAGGTACAGGGCGCGGCGGCCGCTGTCCGGATCGGTCACCACGAGCGGGTGGACGGAATGGTGGTAACGGGTTTCTCCTTGCCCCTCGCGAACTACCCGCAGGCCCGAGAGGCGATCACGTTCGGCAGGCGGGAGCCGTTCGAACGCCGAGTATGTGTCCGCCCAGTAGGTGGCGCCGCCGTCGGCCGGCAGCTCCAACGCGTCCAGCATCTGAAATTGCCGCAACCGATCATAGAAAAGGTCGGTGTGCCAGGGTAGCGCGTGGGTGCCGGCAGAACCGATCTTGCCGTTCTCGGCGGTGTTGGATATGCGCACGATCGCCGAGCAACAGGGTCGCACCTTGTCGCTGCTCCCGAAATCTCCCACTTCGCCCAGCGTGGCGGCGAAGCGCACAAGCTGGGCGTCGCTGGGAGGCTCATGACCGCGAAAAATGAGCAGCAGGTGCGCCTGCAGGCCTGACCGGATCGCCGACAGCGCGGGCTGATCCGACTCGTCGCGCAGGTCGACGCCGCCGACTATCGCTCCGAGGGGACCTGTTGTGGGTTCGATGTGCATGATGCTGAGTCCGGCCCTTCATCCTCGCCCGAGGAGGGCAACCCGACGCCACTACTTGCCGTTCTTGACGGCGTATCTGATCGATGATCTCGGCTACGGCGCGGCGGTGGTTGGCCCGTCGGCGGCGCGATCACCTTCCCGTTCATCATGCAAACACGAGGTTGCCCAGCGCATCATCGCCGACGGCTGGCTTCGCGGCTGGCCCTGCGGGCGCGCTGGGGGCGACCTCGGCAAAATCCGCGATCATGTGTCAGAAACTCTCGTCTCGAGCCGCCACCACGACGCCGTTAGAGGCACCATGTTGCAATGGCCCGATTAGTGCGTCATTTTGTCTCGAAAGGGTGATTTGTTAGTTGTTCAGTAACTAGTCGTAGCTAGGAGTACTGATGAGGTTCTCGCAGTGGTCGTGCGAGGTTCCACTCGTGCACGGTGTATCTTCCGCTGTACCGGCGCAGCGCCCGGCTTCCCCATGACCTCGAACGAGTCCCGGCGCCGCCACGTTGCTATGGCACTCGTCATTGCCGCCCTGCTCGTTCTCGGTGCGTGCAGCGGCAACGGGAAGGACGTGAACTCACCCGCGTCGAGCAAAGCCCCGGAAACCTTTCCGATGACCGTCCAGAGCTGTGACCGTGAGGTCACGATCCAACGGCCACCCGAGCGGGTGATCACGCAGGGCGTGGAGGCTCCGGCCTTGGTCGCTGCGGCTGGCGCCGTGGACCGGATTGTCGCCCGGAACGACGCGGGCGGTACTCCGCTTGGCCAGTACGCCCAGGCACTGCCCGCGCAGCGGCGTCAGTGGCCGATCTGCGCAGGCGTGTTGCGGCATTCAAGGAGCAAGCCACCCGTATTCCAGTAGGCACCACTGCCGCGGTGGTCAACATCCCGGGTAACGACGTCTACACCTACGGGAAGCTGGCCACCATCAACACGCAGATGGCGATACCAGGTATCCCGCAATAGTTGATCAACAGCAGGTGGGCCGGACCGGACAGCGACCGGAATCCGCTCCAGGTCGAAGCGTTCACATGGCGTCGGTCGTCCGGACGGTCATGATGTTGATCAGTCGGGGGGTGTCGTGCCCGTCGCGGCCGTGCCAGCATCGATAGTTGTCGATGAGCAGGATCTCGCCGTCCTCCAGCACCGTCCTGGGGGCGCCGGAGGCGACCGCGGCGCGGATGTCGGCGAAGAGGTCCAGCATGGTCTCCTGGTGTGCGGCCATGGCCTCGTGCACGGCTCGGCCGCGCCAGACCGGTCGGGCTCCCTGGTTGGCGCGCACCACGCGGCGTCCCGCTCGGGTCCACTCGACGTGGCGGCAGACCTGGGGTGTGTTCGGGACGCCTCGGGTTGGGTTCCACGCGCCGTAGAAGTCGACATCGACAGTGCTCAGGAACTCCCAGAGGCCCGGGTGGGCGTCACGGAGCCGGTCGATGACCCGGTAGCCGTCGGCGACGAAGGACGCACCGCCGGTGGCCGCCCGGTGCACGCACTGGATGAGGACGTAGTCCTCGTCGGGATCACGCAGCGCAACGGTCTGCCCGTGGACGTCCACCTCGACGCGGTGGCTGTCGTTGTGCAGCTGGATGGGGTCGTCGCGATCGCTGCGTCGCTCCCGCACGGGGTAGAGCCGTCTCAACCGGGTACCCAGCACTTCGGCCGCGACCAGCACCAGGCTCTCGGGTTGAGGTGGCAGTCCACCCAGGATCACCGCGCCGTCCCGGTCGAGGAGCTCGCGCGCCTCGGTGGCACGGGCCCGCCCCGGTGTGAACGCGGTGCCAGCCATGAGCGACTCCAGCTCCGCTCTGGTCTGGCCGATCCTGCAGCCGTCTGCGGTGAGCCAGCTCATCGGCGTTCTCCCTTCCAGTGGAGTGAGCTGGGCCGCGCTTCATTGCTACTGCCACAAGCTGGCACCTAGTGTCGGTGCTGGTGGACTCACTCGGATGAGCACGTCATGGTGACGGCACGATCGGCCGAACCAAGCGTCTCTGCCTCGTGTCCTGCGGAGGGACTACATGACGATTCCCGACCCGGTGCTGTGGATTGCGCGGATCCGTCCCGAGTGGGACCCGCAGTGGAGGGCGTGGACTTCGTTCCCGAGCGGATTGCGCGGGACGAGGTGCCCACTGCCCGCAAGGTGCTCGACCGCGATGGCGCGGTGATCCTCATCGGTTGGTCAGTGGAGCCGGCCGGACAGCGCGGTCAACGCGGCGTCGGCGATCTTGGGTACCCGGCTGGGCCAGCTGGAGAAGATCCACGAGCGGATCACCGAGAACACCAAGGCGACCCAGGGAGCCCCCTCGTCGGGGTTTTTGCACCGGGACGGAGCCTACGGTGTTGTCGACATCAACGACCAGCTGGTTCAGTTGCGCATTCCCGACCCGGATTACGTCCTGATCTTCTGCGCCGTTGCGCCACCGGCTGGCGGTGAGTCGGTGGTCATCGAGGGCTACCGCCTCATCGACCGGCTCCGCTCCCGCCAACCCGAGCTCTACGAGTTCCTCACCACCATCGACATCGACTTCACCTCGAAGAACCGGTGAATTCAAACAGGAACAGGGAGATCCGACATGGGACAGGCTACCGAGGTCGAGCGCCGCAACAGCGCCGTGACACCCGAGTTGCAGTCGATCGTCGAGGGCGTGGACTTTGTTCCCCAACGGGTCTCGCGTACCGAGGTGTCCGCCGCGCGTGGGCTCCTCGAACGCGACGGCGCGGTGATTCTCACCGGTTGGCCGGTGGAAGCGGACAGTGTCGTGAACGCGGCCGCGGCGGTGCTGGGTACCCGTCTGCGGGAGTTGGAGAGGGTGCGACCGAAAACCGCAAACAGCGACGAGGGGCTGACGCTGCACCGAGACGGCGCCCATGTTGTCGTCGACATCCGTGACCAGTTGGTCCGCGTGCGCATCGCCGACCCCGACTACGTCCTGATTCTCTGCACCGCCGCGGCACCGAAAGGCGGGGAGTCTATTGTCGTCGACGGGTATCGGCTCATTGATCAGCTCAAACGCGGCGCGCCCGAGTTATACGATTTCCTCACGTCTGTCGATGTTGACGTCACGTCGAAGTGGATAGCAAAGAATCTCCACACCGATTTGTACCGGGTGCCGCGAGTGTGCCGGATGGTGGAGTGGACCCGTGGCGGACGCATGATCGTGCACGTCCCGGAGGGCACCCAGCCAGCCCCGCGTGAGACCCAATGGGACGAGCACGAGAAGCTGATCGCGGCCTACGCGGACGTGATCACCACCGCGGCCGCGCACGTCCGGGGTGATACCACCCTTGCCGCGGGCGAGGTCCTGGTCCTCGATAACTACCGATGCCTGCACGGTGTGCGGGCCCACGAAGGGCCCCGCACGGTCCACGTGCTGAGGTGTAAGTCCCAGGATGGCTTGTGACGAGCTCCCTGGCCATCTCTTCGAAGCCGTTGACCGCGAGATGCGGTGCAGGTCGTCGCCGAGCGACGCCAGGAGCGTGCTGTGGCAGCCGGAGGTGAGACATGGACTGATTTGTGGGACGCACTTCGGGGGCGATGCGGGGCGTGCACCGGCGGGTGTGGTGATTGACTGGAGTTGAGTCCTTCAGTGCTGGCTCCCATCCACCGTGCGGGGAGCCGAACTCGTCATTTGCGCTCACCTCTTCTCGAGCTGGCGGGCGATCTCCTCGATTCCCTCCACGGCGAGCGTGTCGGGATAGGTGAGGAAGACGTTGACCCCGACGATCGCATCGTTTTTGACGGCGGTCATGGTTGAGACGCCGGGGAGCGCGAGGAATTCCTGCTTGGCTTTGTCGAGGATCTTGATGCCGTCGTCCGTGTCGAAACCGTACTGAAGGATGATCACGTACGGATCGAATCCGATCAGCGCCTCGGCGTTGAGCTCATCCCCCGTGCCGGCGGCCGGGTTTTCCAGCCCGAGCGCCTCGAGCTGCGTCTGCTCTATCGCGGCGATGCCCGAGACGCTGTAGATGACGCCGTTGAAGATCTGGACCTGCATCGCCGTCTCGCCCGAAGCGGCGATCTTCGACTCCACTGCCGCAACCCGATCGCACAGCGTGGCGACCGCGTCCTTGGCCGTGGGCTGGGCATCGAACAGCTCGCCGAGCTGTTCGATGCTGGCGTAGATGTCGTCGAAGGTGACCTCCGCCTGCCCGGGATCCGGGTGTTCGAGGTAGACGCATTCACCGGCGGGGTACAGCGTCGGTATCCCGGCCGCCTTGAGGTCCTCGGCCTTAGCCGCCGTGGTGACTCCCGGGTTGCTGAGGTTAAGGTCGGCATTGGTGGCGAGCATGCTCGGTCGAGACAGTGTCGTCCGGGGCCAGGATCGGCGCGCCCGCTGCCGCCTTGCCGGGACCGAGCAGCTCCGCGCCGAACTCGAAGTATCTGCGCAGCCCAAGATTGAGCGACGATTGTGTGGTCGACGCTGACCCGCGCCTTCCCCCGGCAGGTGGCGAGGTAGCTCATCGCACCCACGGTAAAAGTGACCAACTCGATGTTCTGGGCGTCGTGCGCCGCGCTGCGGGCGTCCTCGTAATAATGCTGGGCGCTGCGGTAATCATCAGCCGAGAGCCAGACCTGCTCCTGCCTGAGGCTGCGTGCCTTGTACTGCACGTGGTTTCTCCACCCTTACGCGGTTCTGCTGGTTACGCCGTTGGCGGCTGACGGTACTCCGATCACGACACTGCAGGTGAGGGCAACGTTCCCGGCGTCGCCGAGAAGATCTGCCCCTACAGATTACGCCGACCGGGGATGGGCTGCGGTCGAAGACGCGGGCATGGTGATCGGCATGGCACCAGGGCGGGTGCGGGTCGTGAGATCAGGGCCGAACCCCCTGCACTCTGCCCCTCACATAAAAGCGCCTCGCCCGTCCTGGTGATTTCCAAGTCGGGCAGACGGGTGTGGGAGCTGAGCACGTGAAATATGAGGGCCACCAGGACCCGGACGGCCTTGTGAAAACCTTCGTGGTTGAGAAGACCGGCCTACTCAAGCAGGCTCAGCCGTGATCCGCGAGGACCGGGGGCTGCTCGCTGAGCTGGCCCGGATCAATACCGCTATGCCGCCGCTGGCTATGCGCATTATGGACGGAAGCACCAGCGCAGCCGAACAGGCGTACTACGCCGACAAGCTGATCACCGCCGGTAAGCGGTTGCGGCGCCGAGTCGATGCGATGGCTGAACCGATTGTAGAGGGAGAGGTCGTTGCCGAAGGGCCACTTGCCATTCCTGCGTATACCGTAGAGTCCTATCGGGAGCAGTGAGCAACGTTTGGCAGGCCCAGCACCGGCTCATGCTTGAACAGCTTGAGGAGCTAGCTGGCCAACTCAGAAGCAAGGAGTCGATCGCGCCAGCGGTACTCGAAGGGCAGGCGGTGCGGTTACTCGCGGGCGCGGTTATGCTACTCAGGCAGCATAAGGTAAACAAACGGGGCCAATGCCGGTACTGCGGGTGGACGTGGCGGACCTGGCGGCTTTGGCGCAAGCGACCACAATGCACGGTGTACCGTGCTTTGAGTTTTGCGCTGAGCCAACGTTCAGAAGCCTTGTGGTGGCAGTTGCCGGAAGATCGCAAGGCGTCGCCGACGCTGCCACTGCTGCACTGAGTCTTGGGCAGTACGGTAACGGTGATCGCAGCCGTCCGGATCGGACATGGACGGACATCTCAGTTAACGGGAGTCAGCGGGTGCCGGGATTTGGTGGCCGGATCGGTGCCACACTGCACCTGCCTGCCCAGCGCGGCAAGCGGGCCGTGGCGGTCGTCGCCGTCTTGGTGCTCGCGGTAGCCGCCGGGACCGGCGTCGGGCTCGGCGCCCCGGTGCTGGTCAGACAGCTGGCGGCGGCCGGTGCGGGCCCGGCGATCGCGCCACCACCGGCGCCGGTGGTCCCGCAGCCGGCGTTGCGCCCGGCCGCCGTGGACGGCCCGGTGCCGACCAGCTCAGGAGTTGGTGCCGTGCTCGAACCACTGGCCGGCGGGCTGGGCACGCTGTCCGGCCAGGTGGTCGACCCGGCGACCGGCACGGTGCTCTGGCAGCGAGAGCCGGGGACGCCAGTGGTGCCCGGATCGACCGCCAAGCTGCTCACCAGCGCAGCTGCATTGCTCGTGCTGGACCACCAGGCTCGGCTACACACCACCGTGCTGGCCGGCGGAGAGCCGGGCACCGTCGTGTTGGTAGGCGGCGGCGACCCGACGTTGTCGGCGGCGGACGTCGGCACGGAGACCGTCTACCCCGGTGCCGCTCGGCTGGATGATCTGGTCGGTCAGGTGCGGGCAGCAGCTCGCGGCCCGGTGCTTCGCGTCCTGGTCGACGTGCACCGATACACCGGCGACTCCCTGGCGCCCGGCTGGTTGCCTGCCGATGTGGCCGGCGGGTACATCGCGCCGATCGTGCCGGTGATGCTCGACGGGGCCCGTGCCGACCCCACCCAGGAGGTCTCGCCGCGATCCGCCAAGCCGGCCACCGCCGCCGCGGCGGAACTGGCCCGCCGGCTGGGGGTCGACCCCGAGACCGTCGCGACCGGCAGCGCCCCGCCCGGAGCCGCGGTGCTCGGCGAGGTGTCGTCCCCGCCGATCGAGGACCTGGTTGCCACGGTGCTGAGCAGATCGGACAACGTGCTCGCCGAAGCACTGGCCCGCGAGGTGGCGCGCGCGACCGGGGTGCAGCCGTCATTCTCCGGGGCAACGCAGGCGGTGCTCACGGTGCTGCGGGACCACGGATTCGACGTCAGCCGCGCCACCCTGATGGATGGCAGCGGGTTGTCGGTGCAGGATGCCGTCCCGGCGGCGTTGCTCACTGACCTGCTCAGTGCCGCCGCCGCCCCAGATAGATCCAACGCCGACGAGACCCAGCCGCGGACCGCTGCGTTGCGACCGATGCTGGTGGGACTACCGGTGGCCGGAAGCAACGGCACTCTGGCCGACCGCTACGACGGCCCTACGGCCGGCGGGCGGGGTTGGGTCCGAGCCAAGACCGGCACTCTGACCGGCGTCAACAGCCTGGCCGGCACCGTGCTGGACTCCGAAGGGCGGGTGCTGGTATTCGCGCTGCTGTCCAATGGGCCCAACCCGGTGTCGGCTCGTCCGCAGCTGGACGCCTTGGCCGCTCAACTGCGCTCCTGCGGCTGCCGCTAGCGCACGTTACCTTCGTAACTATGGGACATCCCGCGCTGGACACACCGCTGGCATCTCCAGACGGTTCACCCGTCTTCGCCGGCTCCCCGATCGACTGGGCCGTCGCGGCGGTCACCGCTCAACGCCTGCTGCCGGCCGGGCCCGTGGTGCCCGCCGAGGAGGCGGTGGCGGCGGTGCGCCGGATGCGCGTGCTGTCGGTGACCGCCGAGCAGCACGTGCGGGAGCTGACCGGGCTCGACGACGGTCATCCGCCACGTCCTGCTGACGTGGTTGATCGCCCCGGGTGGGTGCTGGCCGCAACCGAGGGCCTGTCTCGGTTGCTGGCCGACTACCGGATTCCGGAGGGGCGGGCGCGCCGCCTGCTGGCTACCACCGCAGGTGTACAGACCGGGGTCGCGCTGGCGTTTCTCGGGTCCAGGGTGCTCGGGCAGTACGACCCTTTCGGTGGCCCGTCCGAGGACCCGGGGCGACTGCTGCTGGTAGCCCCCAATGTGATCACTATCGGATCGACGCTGGACGTCCCCGCTGATGAATTCCAGATGTGGGTGTGCCTGCACGAGGCCACCCACCGGCTGCAGTTCAACGCCGTGCCGTGGTTGCGGGAGTATTTCGCCAACCAGGTGCAGGCTTTCGTCGTCGCCGCGGAGGACCCCGAGACCGTGGCCAAGATGGTCGGCAGGCTGCCCGCGGCACTGCGCGGCGCCCGGCGCGGGGAAGCGTCGGATGCGCTGGGGATTCTCACCCTGCTGCAGAGTCCGGAGCAGCGGGCGGTGCTGGACCGGCTGCTCGCCCTGGCTACCCTGCTGGAAGGGCACGCCGACCACGTGATGGACGCCGTCGGACCGTCGGTGGTGCCCTCGGTGCGGCTGATCCGCCAGCGGTTCACGGCCCGCCGGCAGGGCGGTGGTCTTGCCGAGCGGGTGCTGCGGGCGGTGCTGGGCATCGACGCCAAGCTGCGCCAGTACGCCGAGGGCGCGGCGTTCACCCGCCATGTCGTGGGTGCGGTTGGCATGGACGGGTTCAATGCGGTGTGGACCTCGCCCGAGATGCTGCCCACTCGCGCCGAGATCATCGATCCGGCGGCATGGCTGTACCGAGTCACCTGAGCGGATCGCCGCACCCGGCGGTCAGCGAGGTGCGTACCGCGGTCCGTCGTTTCCTGGCTGCGCACCAGACGGGGGGCGTGGTGGCGGTGGCCTGCTCAGGTGGTGCCGACTCCCTGGCGTTGGCCGCCGCGACCGTGCACTGCGCCGGGCGGCTCGATGTGGCGGTACATGGCTTGGTCGTCGACCACCAGTTGCAGCCGGGCTCACGCACCGTGGCGCAGACCGCCGCCCAGGCGCTGGGCCGGCTGGGTTGCGCCGAGGTGCGAGTACTTCAGACCACCGTGGAAGGTCGGGGTGGTCTAGAGGCGGCGGCCCGCCGGGTCCGGTACGCCGCGCTGCGTGCAGCATCGCCGGCCGGTGCGCTGGTGCTGCTCGGGCACACCCTGAACGACCAGGCCGAGACGGTCCTGCTGGGGCTGGGACGCGGCTCCGGCCCTCGGTCGATAGCCGGGATGCGGGAGCTTGACCCGCCTTGGGGCCGCCCCTTGCTGGGGGTGCGTCGCGCTGTCACCGCTGCGGCCTGCGACGCGCTGGGTCTGACGCCGTGGATCGACCCGCACAACGCCGATCCCCGGTTCCGGCGAGTACGGCTGCGCACCGAGGCGCTGCCGTTGCTGGAGGACGTGCTCGCCGGCGGGGTGGCCGAGGCCCTGGCCCGCACCGCCGGGCAGCTACAAGAGGATCTCGACCTGCTCGACGACCAGGCTTGCGCGCTGCTGGCGCAGGCGCGGCGGGGCGCCGCGGTGGACGTCGCCGCGATGGATGTCGCCGCGGTGGATGTCACCGCGTTGGATGTCACGGTGCTAGATGTCACGGTGCTGGCGCCGGCGCCGGCTGCGTTGCGTCGCCGGGCGCTGCGTCGCTGGCTGCTCGACGCCGGGGTGGCCGAGCTGACCGATGGCCACCTGCGGGCGGCTGATGACCTCATCGGTCGGTGGTCCGGCCAGGGCGCGGTGCGGTTGCCATGCGGTGTCGAGCTGTTTCGGGTTCATGGCAAGCTGCACGTCTCCTGACACTGCATGTTCTCTGACATGTTTCCTGACGCTGCATGCTTCTGACACCAAAGGGGGAGATCCCCGCCTTGTATTCGGGTGATATCGCATCCGTGCTTGTCACAGAGGAGCAGATCCGGCGCCGCAATGTGGAGCTGGCCGAGCAGGTCGCCGCCGACTTCCAGACCGAACACGGCAAGGGTGACCTGCTGCTCATCGGCGTGCTCAAGGGTGCGGTGATGTTCATGACCGACTTCGCCCGGGCGCTGCCGATCCCGGTGCAGCTGGAATTCATGGCAGTGGCTTCCTACGGCTCGGCGACCTCGTCCTCGGGTGTTGTACGAATCCTCAAGGATCTTGACCGCGATATCGCCGGTCGCAACGTGCTGATCGTGGAGGACATCATCGACTCGGGCTTGACGCTGTCCTACCTGCTGCGAAACCTGGCGGCCCGCCACCCTGCCTCCTTGCAGGTGTGCACCCTGCTGCGCAAGCCGGACGCGGTCACGATCGACGTGCCGGTGCGCTACATCGGGTTCGATATCCCCAACGAGTTCGTCGTCGGTTACGGCTTGGACTACTGCGAGCGCTACCGCGACCTTCCCTACATCGGCACTCTTGACCCCAAGGTCTACACCAACTAGCGGTTTCCGGGGGTCCCCCCGTCGTGTACGCCGGGAAGGGCTGGGTGTAACCCTGGCCACCCAGGGGAACACTGTAGGGGGTCTTACCGTTGATGCGGCATCGGCTCCGGTTCGTCGGGGACCGCTGGGCGGACCCGGGCGGTAGGGTTGGATCGAACTAGCGTGGATCGAACGGGAGTGTTCCGCTGTCGGGCAGGGTCCTAGGACGGGCAGTGTTCTTGGACGGGCAGTGTCCCTAGACGGTGGGCCAGCACCGCCCGCCATCAGCTCAGGAGGGTTGAGGCCGCCGAGGGCCGTAGCCGAATGGATCGCAAGAAATTACTCCGCAACCCGTTGCTGTGGGTCGTGGCCGGGTTGCTGCTCTACTACGCATTCAGCTTCCTGCTCGACGACACCCGCGGGTACAGCCAGGTCACCACGTCGCAAGCGTTGGAGCAGCTCACCACGCGCAACGTCAAGGAGGCGACGCTCGAGGACAAGGAGCAGCGGCTCCGCCTTACCCTGAACCGCCCGATTCAGGGCGTCGAAGGCACCAAGGTGCTCACCCAGTACCCGGCCCAGAGCACCGATGAGATCGCCACGGCGCTGCGCGAATCGCAGATCGCGGACGGTTGGGACACCAAGGTCACCCAGCAGTCCCTGCTGTTCCAGGTGTTGATCTATCTCATCCCGTTGGGTCTGCTGCTCCTGCTGTTGCTGTGGATGATGAACAACGCCCAGGGTGGCGGAAACCGGGTGCTCAACTTCGGGAAGTCCAAGGCCAAGCAGCTGACCAAGGACATGCCCAAGACGACCTTCGGCGACGTTGCGGGTGCCGAGGAGGCGGTCGAGGAATTGGAGGAGATCAAGGATTTCCTCGCCAACCCGAGCCGCTATCAGGCGCTCGGCGCCAAGATTCCCAAGGGCGTGCTGCTCTACGGGCCGCCCGGCACCGGCAAGACCCTGTTGGCCCGTGCCGTCGCCGGTGAGGCAGGCGTGCCGTTCTACTCGATTTCCGGTTCGGACTTCGTGGAGATGTTCGTCGGTGTCGGCGCGTCCCGGGTGCGGGATCTCTTTGAGCAGGCCAAGCAGAACGCGCCGTGCATCATCTTCGTCGACGAGATCGACGCCGTGGGCCGGCAGCGCGGCGCCGGCCTCGGCGGCGGGCACGACGAGCGCGAGCAGACCCTCAACCAGCTGCTGGTGGAGATGGACGGCTTCGACGCTCGCGGCGGCATCATCCTCATCGCCGCGACCAACCGCCCGGACATTCTGGATCCGGCGTTGCTGCGGCCAGGCCGCTTCGACCGGCAGATCCCGGTCGCGGCGCCGGACATCCGTGGCCGTCGCGCGATCCTCGAGGTGCATTCCAAGGGCAAGCCGTTGGGCCCCGACGTCGACCTGCACGCGCTGGCCAAGCGCACCGTCGGCTTCTCCGGAGCCGACCTGGCCAACGTCATCAACGAGTCAGCGCTGCTCACCGCCAGGGAGAACGGGACGATCATCACCGGCGTCGAGCTGGAGGAGGCGGTCGACCGGGTGATCGGTGGTCCGCGCCGCAAGAACCGGATCATCTCCGAGCGGGAGAAGAAAATCACCGCCTACCACGAGGGTGGGCACGCGTTGGCGGCTTGGGCGATGCCCGACATCGACCCGGTGTACAAGCTGACCATCCTGCCCCGCGGGCGCACCGGCGGGCACGCGCTTGTCGTGCCCGAGGACGACAAGCAGATGATGACCCGGTCGGAGATGATCGCCCGGCTGGTGTTCGCGCTGGGTGGCCGTTCGGCTGAGGAGCTGGTATTCCACGAGCCGACCACCGGGGCGTCCTCGGACATCGAGCAGGCCACCAAGATCGCCCGGTCGATGGTCACCGAGTACGGCATGAGTGCCCGGCTCGGTGCGGTGAAATACGGTCAGGAGCAGGGTGACCCGTTCCTCGGTCGCTCTGCAGGCCGCCAGCCGGATTACTCCCTGGAGGTCGCGCACGAGATCGATGAGGAGGTTCGGGCGCTCATCGAGGCCGCGCACACCGAAGCCTGGGAGATCCTCAACACCTACCGAGACGTCCTCGATGAGCTGGTCGTCGAGCTGCTGGAGCGGGAGACGCTGCACCGCAAGGACCTCGAGCGGGTCTTTGACCGGGTGGAGAAGCGGCCGCGGATCACGGCGTTCAACGACTTCGGCGGGCGTACCCCTTCGGACAAGCCGCCGATCAAGACGGCCGGCGAGCTGGCCAAAGAGCGGGGTGAGCCGTGGCCGCCGGCGCAACCTGACCCGCTGCCTACCCCGGTGGGTGTGCTGCCGGGCGCGGGCGATCTGCCCGGTGGTCCACCGCACGGAGCTCCAGGCCACCCCGGTCCCAACGGCTCGGGACCGCATTCTGTAGGTCATAAGGCGGGGGACCACCCGGCGGCGGGAAACCACCCGGCGGGTGACACCAACGGTGGGGCGCCTGCGCATCCGGTTCCGGGCTCTCCGCAGGTTGGCTTCCCTTACCCCCCGCCGTACCCGCCGTCCCCGCGCGAGCCGGGTGGCACGCCTCAGGGGCCGGGCAGCGATCACGGTCCGCCGAATTCCGGCCCGCCGAACTATGGCGCCCCACCGGGGTGGCGTCCGGCCACCGCACCCCCGGCTCCGGCCTGGCAGCCTGCACCGCCGAGCGGTCGGCCGTCCCAGATTCAGCCGAACCAAGGTCAGCCGAACCAAGGTCAGCCGAATGGTCCGTCTCACCCACGCACCGACGACCAGTCGACGTTCTGGTTCGGCGAGGAAGCCGGCCGCAACCCCCGGGACGGGGATCGCTGAGACACCCGGACCCGGTCGTCGATCCCCAGCCTGGCGTGGACTCGCGCCAGACCTTCGACCACGCCCGCGCTGAGGCAGCCGTGCGTGAATTACTGATCGCCTGCGGTGAGGACCCGGATCGGGAGGGGCTGCGCGAGACTCCAGCGCGCGTTGCGCGGGCCTACCGGGAGATGTTCGCCGGCCTGTTCCTTGATCCCGATCTGGTGCTGGAGCGGACCTTCGAGGAGGGACACGACGAGCTGGTGCTGGTCAGGGATATCCCGATGTACAGCCAGTGCGAGCATCATCTGGTGCCGTTTCACGGCATGGCGCACGTCGGGTATATCCCGAACGCTCAAGGCCGAGTGACCGGGCTGTCCAAGCTGGCTCGGCTGGTCGACCTCTACGCCAAGCGCCCGCAGATACAGGAGCGGCTCACCTCGCAGATCGCCGACGCGCTGGTGCGCAGGCTCGAACCGCGGGGCGCAATCGTGGTGGTCGAGGCCGAGCACTTGTGCATGGCGATGCGCGGCGTCCGGATGCCCGGATCCATCACCACCACGTCGGCCGTCCGAGGACTGTTCAAGACCAGCGTGTCCTCCCGCAGCGAGGTGCTGCACCTGATGATGCGGAGGTGACGGTGCACCCCGCCCTGCCCGATCTCGGCCGCTGCGTGGTCATGGGCGTCCTCAACGTCACGCCCGACTCCTTCAGCGACGGTGGGCGCTACCTGGACCGGGACGACGCCGTGGCCCACGGTGTGGAGCTGCGTGCGCAGGGGGCCGACCTGGTCGACGTCGGGGGCGAGTCGACCCGTCCGGGGGCGCACCGCGTCGACGCTCGCACCGAGATCACCCGGGTGGTACCGGTGTTGCGTGAGCTGGTTGACCATGGCGTGCCGTGCAGCGTGGACACCACCCGCGCGGTGGTCGCGGAGGCGGCCCTGGAGGCCGGTGCGATCATGGTCAACGACGTCTCGGGCGGCCTCGCCGATCCGGCGATGGCGCCGGCGATGGCTCGCTGTCGCGTGCCGTGGGTCCTCATGCATTGGCGCGGGCACAGCGACCGGATGGACGAGCTGGCGAGCTATTCCGACGTGGTTGCCGAGGTGCGCGCCGAGCTGGTGGCCCGGGTGGACGCGGCGGTGCTCGCGGGGGTGGACCCCGGCGCGCTGGTGCTGGATCCGGGACTCGGTTTCGCCAAGACGGCGGCGCACAACTGGGCACTGCTGGGCAATCTGGACGTGCTGACCGAGCTGGGATTCCCGGTGCTCGTCGGCCCGTCCCGCAAGCGGTTCCTCGGTGCCCTGCTGGCCGGCGCGGACGGCACTCCACGTCGTGCGGCCGACCGGGACACGGCGACCGCGGCGGTGTCCGCACTGGCCGCGGCTACGGGAGTCTGGGGAGTGCGGGTGCACGATATTGCGGCCTCGCGCGACGCCATCGCGGTCGCCGCGGCCTGGCAGCTCGGCGCGACCCTGAAGTGTGACCAGACGAGTGCAACTAGACGAGTGCGACCCGACGAAGTGCAGCGCGGTCACCCGTGAGTAGCGACCGGATCACCCTCACCGGGTTGCGGGTGTACGGCAGGCACGGGGTGCACGAGCATGAGCGAGTGGACGGGCAGGAGTTCGTCGTCGACGCGACGGTCTGGCTGGATCTCGGTCCCGCCGCGGCCACTGATCAACTGTCCGAGACGCTGGACTATGACGCGCTGGCCCGCCGAGCCGCCCGGATCGTCGGTGGCGAGCCCTGCAACCTGATCGAGACCGTGGCCACCAGGATCGCCACCGATGTCCTCACAGACCATCGAGTCCACGCCGTCGAGGTCACCGTCCACAAACCCCGCGCCCCCATCCCGTTCCCCTTCACCGACGTAGCCGTCACCACCCGCAGGACCCGCTCATGACCGCGTTCTGGATGCAGAATGCTCTGAATCAAGGCCGTTTTGCCGCCTTCTGCATCCAGAACGCGGCCAGCAGGGGTGCGGGATGAGCGCGGCGGTGTTGTCGGTTGGGTCGAACGTGGGGGATCGGCTTGGATACCTGCGGGGGTGTGTTGGGTTGCTGGGAGATGCTGTGCGGGTGGTGTCGCCGGTGTACTCGACGGCGCCGTGGGGCGGCGTCTTGCAGGATGAGTTCCTCAACGCCATCCTGCTGGTGGACGACCCGGACGCGGACGCGCCGGAGTGGCTACGTCGCGGGCAGCGTTGTGAGGCCGCCGCGCAGCGCACCCGCGAGTTCCGGTGGGGGCCGCGGACTCTGGACGTCGATGTGATCGACGTGGAGCAGACCCGCTGGGACGACCCGCACCTGACCCTGCCGCACCCGCGGGCCCACCAGCGTGCCTTCGTGCTGGTGCCTTGGCTGGACGTGCAACCGGGCGCAGTGCTTGCCGGCCGCGGCACAGTGGCCGAGTTGGTTGCCGCATTACCGACCGCCGAGAGGCGAGGTGTGCGCCGTTGCGACGATCTGGAGCTGAGATCGCCGTGACTCCCACTCGGGCGCGTGATCTCGTCGGTGCTGCCGTAGTCGCGGCGGTACTGGTGAACCTGTTTCTGCAGCTGACCTACGGCGATCTGCCCGCATTACCGACGCTTGCCGGGACCACGCTGCTTGCCTTCGCGATCGCCGAGGTGGTGCTGGGAACGACGCTACAGGCGCGGATCCGGCAGCGGCCGAGAACCCGACCGGTGCAGGCGCTTACCGCGGCGAAGGCCGTCGTGTTGGCCAAGGCGTCATCGTTGGCCGGCGTCATCACCGGAGGTGCCTGGCTGGGGGTGCTCGGCTATGTGCTGCCCCTGCGCACCCAGCTGCAGTCCGCCGCTTCGGACACCGTCACCGCCTCGATCGGAGCGGTCTGCGCGGGAGCGCTGGTGGCGGCCGGACTCTGGTTGGAATACTGCTGCCGCACTCCGGACGGTCCGGAGGACCCCGAGCCGGACCGCTGATCGGCCCCGGCTATCAGCCAGCTTTCCGGGCGAACGCAGTCATCGCACGATAGCTGCTTGTCACCGCTGTAGCTCTCCTCCCGGTGTGCTCTAGCCGGTACGGTGTGCGCCATGTCCGTACTCGACGAGCTCCCGCTGCGACGCGGGAGCGGTCGGGTCCTGATGCTGGGTACCGTCGTGCTGGCTGTGGCGGCGGCAGCGGTGCTCGCTGCGGGAGCGCAGGACGCCCGCCTGCTGCGGCTGGGTTTGGTCGCGGCGCTGTGGGCGGCGTTGCTCGGAGCCTTCGCAGCGGCTCGGAAGCGGCGCGAGATCAACTCGGACGCCTCTCAGGTGGATGAGCTGCGGACTGTTTACCAGCTCGAGCTGGAGCGTGAGGTGGCCGCCCGGCGAGAGCACACGCTGACCGTTGAGCGCGAGCTTCGTGAGCAGACCGAGCAGACCGAGATCGCAGCGCTGCGTGCCGAGCTTGCGGCTATGCGGGCGAACCTTGAGAAGCTGATGAGCAGGGACCCGCTGGTGGAGCGAGTGGCGTTGCGGGCTGAGTCGGCCTGCCTGCTCCCGATGCCCGCCTACCCTCCCCGGATCGACACCAACCCCAGCTTTGACGTCAGGTGTGGCCCAACTGCAGCGCTGGGCGCGACGGCCAAGGCGACCCGCAGTTTCACTGCCGCCGGATCGTCAGGACGACCTCCAGGCGGCACCGGCAGCGCACTGCTCGGCTCCCCGGGCCTGCCGGGGCCGCTGGAAGAGCAGTTTCGCGCCGATCGATCGCCCGTGTACAGCGCGCTGCCCACCTCGGATTGGCCGGTCAACGGGCGCAGCGAGACCGCGTTGACAGGTTGCGAGGACTCTGAGCTCCGTTTCGGTCCGGGCCGTCGCTACCAGCACGAGCTGGACACTCACGTCCGATCGCCGGTCGAGCCGGCCAGCTCCCTGGACCGGCTGTGGAACCCCGCAGTGTCATCGACGCAGGTGCAGGAGTCGGCGCCGACGTGCTGGGACGACGGGATTTCTCGCCTGCAGGGCAGCAGCAGGGACAATGGCAGGCACGGTGCGTCGTGCCGGGAATCGCCGGGCTCCCACAACAACGGCTCCCACAACAACGGCCATGGCCGGCGGGCAGCTCAAGAAACACCCGCGATCGGAGCCCAACGGTCGGTGAACGATCTGCTTGCCGCCCATGGGGTGGCTTCGCCGCCCCGGCGCAGGCGTAGCCGCGACGACGGCCCGCAGGCGTAGCCTCAAAGACGGCCTCAAAGAGAGCAGAGCCTAGGCTGCGATGCCATGAGTGGGTTCGCACCGGACGTCGCCCGCTCACCGGGGAATCCTGAGGCCTACCAGCCGTGGGGTCAGCAGCACAACCAATGGGTGCTGCTGCCGGTACTGGGCTTGGTCGCGCTCGCCATCCCGGGCCTGGTCGTGCTGGGTGTCATCAGCACCAACATCGGTGTTGGTGCTGTGCTGGTGGGCGCAATGGCGGCGGTGCTGCCGGTGATTCCGGTGGTAGCGGCATTCCTGTGGGTGGATCGCTGGGAACCCGAGCCGTCGCGGCTGTTGTTGGCCGCGTTCCTGTGGGGCGCAGGGGTCTCCGTGCTCGGCGCGGCCGTCATCAACGACACCGCGGCAGTGCTCGGGGAGCAGGTGCTCGGCAACGGTGGTGGCGATCTGGTCGGGTCGGTGGTCTCCGCCCCGATTGCCGAGGAGGCATTCAAGGGCGCATTCCTGGTCAGCCTGCTGTGGTTGCGGCGCCGTGAGTTCGACGGTGTGGTGGACGGGATCGTTTATGCCGGACTGGTGGCTGCGGGGTTCGCGTTCACCGAGAACATCCTCTACTTCGGACGTGCGTTCGCCACCGACGGGCTGGTCGGCGAAAGCGGCAGCGTCGTCATCGTGTTCGTGGTTCGTGGGGTGCTTTCGCCGTTCGCACATCCGGTGTTCACCGTGATGATCGGGATCGCCGTGGGGTTGGTGGTCCGTCGGCGCAATCCGCTCGGGACGGTAGCGTTGCCTTTGATCGGGTATTTCGCAGCAGTTGCGCTGCACGCGTTGTGGAACGCCTCGGCCGGTCTCGGCTTTCTCCCTGCCGTCTACGCCGCGATCATGGTGCCGCTGTTCGGTGGGCTGATCGCGTTGGTGGTCTGGCAGCGTCGCCGGGAACAGCGGGTGGTCGCCGCGCAGTTGCCGAGGTTCGCCAGTGCGGGATGGATCGCGCCCAGCGAGGTCCCGCTGCTGGCCAGCCTGATCGGTCGGCGGGGTTGGCGCTCGGCGGTGCGCCACCGCGCTGGAGAGCGGGCCGCCGACGCGGTGCGTGACTACCAGAATGCGGTCACTGAACTCGCATTCATCTCCGACCGGGTACAACGCGGCACGGTAGGAGAGGAGACCGGGCGGTGGCACCACGACACCCTGGCCGCGGTCATGGCCGCTCGGGACCGAGCGCTGCGCACCCCGCCTGGGCTGCAGCGACCAGGGCGACCAGGCTGACTTGGGGCTCGGCGGGTGAAGCTGCTCACCTGGACCGGCGCGAACCGCTGCTTCGGGGCTAGCCTGCGCCACGGAGGTCCGGTACCCGCGACGACGGGCGGGACTGGAACGTCTGGAGGACGGCGATGGCAACGATGCCTCGATCGCGGACGTTCGCGTCCAGGGACGTGACCGACCGCCCCGCTCGGCTGGCTGTGGGCGTGGTCTCCGCCGGGCGGGTGGGCTCGGTGCTCGGCGCTGCTCTCGCCGGTGCCGGTCACGTGGTGGTCGGGGCCAGTGCGGTGTCCCGGGTTTCGCTGCGGCGCGCCGCAGCTCTGCTGCCCGACGCGCCGGTGCTGCCCCCCGACGACGTGGTGCGGCGTTCAGATCTGGTGTTGCTGGCCGTGCCCGACGACGTGCTGCCCGGGCTGGTATCCGGGCTCGCGGCGACCGAGGCGTTTCGGACTGGTCAGATCGTGGTGCACACTTGTGGCGCTCGCGGGGTGGAGGTCCTGGAGCCGGCGGCCGCTGCTGGTGTGCTTCCGCTGGCGCTGCATCCGGCAATGACCTTCACCGGACGCGCTGAAGACCTCGCCCGGCTGCGGGCCGCCTGTGTCGGCGTCACCGTTGCCGACGAGACCGGTTGGAGCGTCGGGGAGGCGCTGGTGCTGGAAATGGGTGCCGAGCCGGTGCGGGTCCCGTCGGAGTCCCGACCGCTCTACCACGCGGCCTTGGCGCACGGGGCGAACCATCTGGCCACCCTGGTGCGGGACGCGGTGGACGCGCTGGAGCAGGCCGGCGTGGTGCCCGCAGAGCGGTTACTGGGCCCGCTGCTGGAGGCGGCACTGGACAACACGCTGCGCCATGGTGACCGCGCCCTGACCGGACCGGTAGCCCGCGGCGACCCCGACACCGTCCGGCTGCACCTGCGGGTGCTCGCGGAATCCGCCCCGGAGCTGCTCGATTCCTACCGCGCGCAGGCAGCCAGGACAGCTGACCGGGCCGAGGCGGCCGGGTTGCTGGCACCGGCGGCCGCCAGCCGGATCCGCGCAACCCTGCAGGAGGGGTGGTGACCGGCTTCGCCCCTGCCGGGCTGACCGTGCACGTCGACCCCGCTGCACTGCCCGGGGTGACCCGCGCGATACGCCGGACGGGACGTCCGGTGGTGCTGGTCCCGACGATGGGAGCGTTGCACGGGGGCCACCGGGAGCTGATTCGAGCCGCCCGGGCCATCCCGGGCGCCAGCACCGTGGTGTCGATCTTCGTGAACCCTCTACAGTTCGGGCCCCAGGAGGACCTGGACCGCTACCCCCGCCGGTTGGACACCGACCTTGCGATGTGCCGTGAGGAGGGCGTGGAGCTGGTGTTCGCGCCTGAGGTCGACACTATGTACCCGGCCGGATCCGACACCACCGTGGTGCCCGGTCCGCTGGGTGCCGAGCTGGAGGGCGCCAGCCGGCCGGGTCACTTCGCCGGGGTGCTCACGGTAGTAGCCAAGCTCTTCGGGATCGTCGGTCCGGACCGGGCGTTCTTCGGTGAGAAGGACTACCAGCAGCTCGTGCTCGTCCAGCGGATGGCAGCGGACCTGCGGCTGGGCGTGCAGGTGGTCGGGGTGCCCACCGTGCGCGAACCCGACGGCCTCGCGCTGTCCACCCGCAACAACTACCTGGATGCCGAGGCGCGGGCCGCCGCGGTCGCGCTCTCGGCGGCTCTGGCGGCCGGATCACGGGCCGGCGTGCATGGCCCCGACGCGGTGCTTGCCGCGGCCGGCGAAGTACTCGCCGCGCAACCCGCCGTCGTGGTGGATTACCTGGCCCTGCGCGACCCCCGGCTCGGTCCCGTGCCTGCGCAGGGGGTGGCCCGGCTGCTGGTGGCCGCTCGGGTCGGGACCACGCGGTTGATCGACAACGTCGGTCTGCAGCTGGGCGCCGTTGAGGACGTTGCAGCGCAGAAGTCGAACAGACGAGGAGGCCCGTGATGTTCCGGACCATGCTCAAGTCCAAGATCCACCGGGCCACCGTCACCCAGTCGGATCTGCACTATGTGGGGTCGGTGACCCTCGACGAGGACCTGATGGACGCCGCCGATCTGCTGGCGGGGGAGCGGGTGGCGATCGTGGATATCACTAACGGAGCGCGGCTGGAGACCTACGTCATCCCCGGCGCCCGGGCCAGCGGCGTGGTCGGGATCAACGGCGCCGCCGCGCACCTGGTGGCTCCTGGTGATCTGGTGATCCTCATCGCCTACGGCACGATGGACGAGACCGAGGCGCGGTGCTACCAGCCCCGAGTGGTGTTCGTCGACGCCGGCAACCGGATCATGGAAACAGGCGGCGACCCGGCGCACGCCCCAGCCGGAAGCGATCTGATGAGGGGTAGCAAGTGCTGCTTGCCGTAGATATCGGCAACACCAACATCGTCCTCGGGCTGTTCGATGGCGATTGGGGGGGCAACTGCGGGGGCAGCCGGGGAGGGACCAGGCCAGACGCCACGCTGGTGCACAACTGGCGAATGCATACCGACGCCAAGATGACTGCCGACGAGCTGGCGCTGACCGTCCGCGGGTTGCTCGGCGAGTATTCCGGGAAGGTCACCGGTATCGCGGCACTGTCTACTGTGCCTGCTTTGCTGCGCGAGCTACGGGTGATGCTGGACCGGTACTGGTCGCAGCTGCCCCGGGTGGTCGTGGAGCCCGGGGTGCGCACCGGGGTGCCGTTGCTCTACGACAACCCGCGCGAGGTGGGCGCCGATCGGATCGTCAACACGCTGGCGGCCTACACCCTCTACGGCGGCCCGGCGATCGTGGTGGATTTCGGTACCTCCACCAACTTCGACGTGGTCAGCGCGCGTGGGGAGTTCCTCGGCGGCGCGCTGGCTCCGGGCATCGAGATCTCCGTCGATGCTCTCGCCACCCGGGCGGCCCAACTGGTGAAGGTACAGCTCGTCCGGCCCCGATCAGTGATCGGCAAGAGCACGGTGGAAGCCCTGCAGTCCGGGTTGCTGTTCGGTTTCGCCGGGCAGGTCGACGGGCTGGTCGCCCGGATCGCCACGGAGCTGGCCCCGGGAGCCGAGAGCGAGGTGGCGGTGGTCGCCACCGGGGGATTGGCCCCGCTGCTGATCGCTGAGTCGCAGACCATCACCCACCACGCTCCCGATCTCACCCTGCGTGGCCTACGCATGGTCTACGAACGCAACGTCACCTGATCCCTCCATCCCGGCGTGTCGTCCTCTCGTGTACCGCGTGTCGGGCTCTCGTGTACGCCGTGTCGGGCTTCCAGGTACGCCGTGTCGGGTTCTGGTCGTCCGGTACCGGCGGCAAGTGCACGGATGGATGTGACCGCCAGTGTCGCCGGGCGGGACGCTGCTGGCGAGGAGCTACGCTCCTTATCCGCCTGGTTGGCTGGGGAGGAGGAATTCCGTGGCCGGGTGCGGCTGGTGGAAGCCGCACCGGAACCGGGCACCTTGGGCGGGTGGCCGGAGGCGGTGGTGGTGGCGCTGAGTCAGGGCGGAGCGGTGACCGTCCTGACTCAGCGCGCTGATTGCCTGGATCCGGCACCGCACCAGCGAGGTGACGTGCACGGTGACCCGGCCGGACGGGACGTCGATTGAGCTGGCCGCTGCCCGGATCCGCAGTGCGGAGCTGGCCGCGGTGGGCGAGCTGGTGAAGTAGGTGGCCTTGGCGTTGGGCGATGCCGAGGTCGCTGATCCACTGACGCCCCTGGAGGTGGGGCGGGCGTTGACGGAGAGCGCCAAGCAGGCTCAGGACGTGTTGCTGGTCTGCTATGTGGGGCACGGGTTGGTCAGCCCTGGTGGGGAGTTGTACCTGGCCACCAAATCCACGGAGCGGCAGCCAGAGCTGCTCGCCTACACCGCGTTGGCCTACACCGCGGTGCGCATCTCGCTGCTGCAGAGCCCGGCCCGTTCGATCGAACCCCGCTTACCGTCCGCCTGCGGACGCGCCCCGGGGCAGGACGCAGCCGGGCCAGCGGGCGATGTGTGCCCTACCCAGGGTCGGCGGCTTTTCAGGCTGAGGATGCCCGGTGGTTCATCGGCCGGGACGGATGACCACCGAGCTGTTGAGCCGGTTAGCCGCCCGTCTGGACCAGGCGCGCCCGCTGGTGCTGCTCGGCGCTATGTGCCCCGACGAGCAAAGGGCACTACAGGCCATTACGACCCGGGAGCGTTACCGCCCTTGAGCCGGGCAGCGCATTACGCTCCGCGTGTCCGTCGCCGATGCACACCGTGTCTGCTCGTGGGCACACCGTCGGGACCGGTCAGGCGCGACGGGCTGCGCGTCGTACCAGCGTCTGCATCGGCAGCTCGAAGGACCCATCGCGGGTGGCGGGGTGCTGTTCGAGGAACCGGCGGATCGCCCACAACGCGGTGGCTCGTTCCTGCGGCGAACTGACCAGCGCCCATGAATGAGTCGACGTGGTCCCCAGCAGTGAGTCGATGGTGCGCGGCCAGCGCCAGCGGAATTGCCGCTGTTCCGGCTTGCCGAACGCCGGATGCTCGGGCACGTCGGCGAATCCCCGTCCGGTGCTTCCGACTGGCCGCGCGGCTTGGGCCATCTCGGTCAGCTCGGCCACCCAGCCAACGGAGTCATCCTCGGCGTTGCCGATGGCGGCCAGCACGCCCCCCGGCCGCAATACTCGAGCGATCTCTGGGAGTGCTCGATCGGGGTCGAACCAATGGAAAGCCTGCCCGACGAGTACCGCGTCCACAATCGCGTCTTCGGCCGGGATCCGCTCCGCCGACCCGCGAAGGGTCGCGATCTCGGGAAGCCGGCGGGAGAGTTCCGCGCGCATCCCGTCGTCCGGTTCGACGGCGATCACCGCAGCCGGCGGCGTTCCGCATCGCAATATCGATGCGGTGAGCTTGCCGGTGCCGGCGCCCAGATCGAGCACCCGGAAGCCCCGGAAGCCGCCGCCCAGCGGTGCCAGCGCCCATGCCACCGCCTGATCCGGATAATCCGGCCGGTGCATTGCGTACTCGGTGGCCACGGAGCCGAAAGAAGCGGCCCGACGAGCGTGCAGATCGTCCACGGCACTGACGGTACCGTTGTAACCCGCGCCTAGCACCAGACTGAATTCGATGCGGCACTAGGTTATCGGGCGTGACGACCCAGCCATCTCTCGCGACCGACGACCTGCCCGAGCAGATGCGGGTGCGCCTGCACAAGCGGGAGCGAATGCTGGCCACCGGGCCGCACCCTTATCCCGTCCAGGTGCCGCGCACCCGGACCTTACGCGAGATTCTCGACGCCTACGACGGGCTGGCACCCGATGTGGGCACCGGCGAGCAGGTGGCGGTGACCGGTCGAGTTATTTTCCTGCGGAACACCGGCAAACTTTGTTTTGCAACCCTGCGTGAGGGCGACGGAACCGAGCTGCAGGCGATGGTTAGCCTCTCCGACCTCGGCCCCGATGGGCTCGCCGCCTGGAAGGCCGACGTCGACCTCGGGGACCACGTGTCCGTGGTCGGAGAAGTGGTCAGCTCGCGGCGCGGGGAACTGTCAGTACAGGCCCGGGAATGGCGGATGGCGGCCAAGGCGCTACGGCCCCTGCCGGTCGTGCACAAGGAACTGGCCGAGGAAACCCGGGTCCGTCAGCGCTACCTCGATCTCATCGTCCGCGGTGCGGCTCGGCGGACCGCGCGGGTGCGCGCCGACGCGGTCCGATCGATCCGCGACACGCTGCATTCCCGCGACTTCATCGAGGTCGAGACGCCGATGTTGCAGGTAGTGCATGGTGGTGCCGCGGCGCGGCCGTTCGTGACGCACTCCAACGCCCTCGACATCGACCTGTACCTGCGGATCGCTCCGGAGTTGTACCTGAAGCGCTGCGTGGTGGGCGGCATCGAGCGCGTCTTCGAGCTCAACCGGGTGTTCCGCAACGAGGGTGCCGACTCCACCCACTCACCAGAGTTCACCATGCTCGAGGTGTACCAGGCTTACACCGACTACGACGGGATGGCGGAGCTGACCCGCACGTTGTACCAGACGTGGCCCGCGATGTGTTCGGCTCCACAACACTTCGACTCACCGACGGCAGCGAGTACGAGATCGGCGGGGAATGGGCGCAGATCAGCCTGTTCGGCGCTGTCTCTGAGGCGCTCGGTGAGGAGATCGGTCCGACGATGCGCAGCGCCGAGTTGCTTCGCCACGCCGAGCAAGTGCGACTGGAGGTACATCCCAGCTGGCCACCCGGAAAACTGGTCGAGGAGTTGTTCGAGCATCTCGTGGTGCCACAGCTGCACGCTCCGACCTTCGTGAAGGACTTTCCAGTGGACACCTCGCCGCTGACCCGGGAGCATCGCAGCGCTGCGGGTCTGGTAGAGAAATGGGATCTCTACATCCGGTCCGTCGAGTCGGCCACGGCCTACTCGGAGCTGGTCGACCCGGTCGTACAACGGGAGCGTTTCGAGGCCCAGGCCGAGCTCGCTGCGGCTGGCGATGACGAGGCGATGCCGCTCGACGAGGACTTCCTGGGCGCGATGGAGTATGGAATGCCGCCGAGTGGTGGCATGGGAATGGGGATCGACCGGCTGCTCATGGCGCTGACGGGTTCGGGTATCCGTGAGACCATCCTGTTTCCGCTGGTCCGGCCACAATGAGCTGACACGACGGTGCGGCATTTCGCAATCCGACGGTAAATGCGCTAACCTGCTCGTTGTCGTTGGAGTCGTCGTGCGATGGCTCCGTCCACCACATGTCCAAGGAGGACGACGCGCATGGCGCAGAAGGTCACCGTGACCTTGGTCGATGACCTCGACGGAGGTACGGCCGAAGAGACCGTTGAGTTTGGTATCGACGGTGTGGCTTACGAGATTGATCTGTCGGGGGGTAACGCGGGGAAGCTGCGTGACTCACTGGCTGACTACGTCACCAACGCCCGTAAGGCCGGTGGGCGCCGTAAGGTCGCCGCCCCAGCTCGCCGGGCTAGTAGCGGTGGCCGGGCCTCGGTGGACCGTGAGCAGAACGCCGCGATCCGCGAGTGGGCCCGCAAGAACGGTTACAACGTCTCAGACCGTGGCCGCATCCCGGCCGAGGTGCTGGACGCTTACCACAAGGGAAACTGACGTATCCACCGGTGCCGTCCGGATAGGACGGCACCGGTGTGTTGGACTGGCTAAACGGTCTCAATAGACGTGGTCGACCCCCAGTTAGTTGGTCGACGTCAGTGGGTGGTCGACTCAGTCGGACCGGCTTCCTTGGCACGACCGGGAATGAGGGCATCGGCCATCGATGCCTCGGGGCGTTTCAGCACGCGAACTCCGTACACGAAGGTGAGCGCGCCGCCCAGGTAACCACCGACGACGAGCAGCAGCCAGGAGATGATACCGAGAGTCAAAGCCAGTGGGATGATCTCGCCGCTGGAGTATCCGGCCAGCTGTACCCGGAACGTCCCGGCAAACATCCCGGTGGCGCTGGCCATCACGGTCAGATGCCACCAGCCAAGGGTTCGTGCGGGTGAGGTGGCAGGAATGCCGAACAGATCCACCAAGCCGGTGATGATGGTGGGTACGGCCGCGATGAGTCCGACGGCGATCGCCAGCACTGAAGCGGACGCCATCGCCGCTTGCTGGAACCCGGCGGCACCGGCTACGAGCATCGCGACGCCCGCCGTGTAGGCCCCGATACCGATGTCGGTCAGTGGTGCGTGCGGCGGCTTACCCGCGAAACCCTTCATGAGCGATGCCATCGGCCGGCTCCCTCCCTCGAGCATGCAGAACTTGCGAGCAGTGTTGCTCGCATCACAATAAACGCCCAGGCCTCATCCGCGGTTCATGCGTTTGCTCAACTGTGCCCGATTGAGCGTTGGGTCTTGATCGACCCAGCTGCCCGATGGACTCAGCGCCTGATGGACTCAGCGCCCGATGGGACGCGGACCAGCAAGGCACCCCGATCAACGCGTATCCGCAACATCCGCACTTCGCCTACCGGATCGCCGTCGAGCTGGGCCTGCTCTGGCTCCTCCGCGGCGATAACGATGGTGCCACCCTGCCAGTGCTGCACGATCCGGTGGCCGCTGAGACGGCGGCTCATCACCCGCGCCGTCACCCCCAGCCATCCCCTGATGCTCCTCGGCGCGATGGCCACCACGTCCAGCAATCCGTCGTCCATCTTGGCTGCAGGCATCAGCACCAGCCCGGCGAGCAGCTTGCCGCAGTTGCCCACCACCACCGTCCTGACTTGACGGTGCAGCTCGGGCTGACCGTCCACGACGAGCATGATCCGGACCCGCTGCTTCTTCAGCGCCCGCACCCCGGCGATCACTCCGGCGATGAAGTACGCGAGCGAGCCCAGCCGGGCCTTCGACTTGTGGTGGGCACCGGCCATGATCGCCGCGTCGAAGCCCATCCCGGCCATCACCAGGAACACCAGGTCCTCGGGGTGGTCGTCGATGGTCATCCGGCCGACGTCGATGGCGCGGCTGTTCCCGGACAACGCAATCCGGGTGGCGCCCGCCGGGTCGTCCAATTTTATGGCGAGATTGCGGGCCAACAGGTTGGCGGTGCCGGTGGGCAGCAGGCCCAGCGCGGTGCCCGATCCGGCGAGGACCTGTGCCACGTGACGGACCGTGCCGTCCCCGCCGCAGGCGAGCACCACATCGGCACCGGCGGCCAGCGCGGCCTTGGCCTGACCTTCACCTGGATCCTCGACGCTGGTCTCCAGCCACAGCGGCTCGGCCCACCCCAGCTCCCGGCATACCCGGGTGATCTGCGTGCGCACCCGCGCCAGATCGTTGATATTGCTGGGGTTGACCACCACTGCCGGCAGCGGGCAGCCCGGCCGTGGTCTCGGCGCCGGTGCGGGTTCCACAGGCTGAAGATTAGGGCGTGCGGGCTCAGCTCGGGTCGAGTGTGCCGAGGATCCGGATCCGTTCGGCGTCACTCACCCGGGGGCAGCTGGCGCACGGGTGCTCGACCCCGGGCAGCGCGTAGGTGAAACAGCACCAGCCACGCCGGCGGATCCAGTGCGTGCGACCGCGTTCATCGGTCACCTCGCAGGTCGTCGATGCCGAGGTGAGCGGTTCCTCACGCTCGGCAAGCACCAGCCGGGCATCGGTCGCACCGGCCTGCGCTGACCCGAACGAGCGCCCCGCTACCAGCAGGGTGACGTCCAGCGTGTCGGTCACCGCGGCCCACAGCGTGCGCCGCCCGAAGCGCACCAGCGGACCGTAGACCTTCAGGAAGCGCGCGGCGTGCGTCACGATCTGCCAGCGCAGTATGGCGGCCAGCGCTCTCTCGTCGGCCACCGACGTCGCGTCGGGATGCCCAACGTCGGGATCACTGGGCAGGCACCAAAAAGGGCCGGGACGCAGGGCGACCTCGCGCACCCATCCCAGGTCGAGCCGGAAGGCGAGCTCCCGTGGTTGCAGCGATGGCACCCGCCGGGCGGAGTGGAACAGCATCGCGCCGAGGTAGGACGGAATGCCCAGGTACCACTGCAGCACGTGGGCGGCGGTGGTCTGCTCGGGCACCTGGGCATGCTGCTGGGTCAGCCGTTGCGCGAGCGCCGCACGCCATTGAGTGAAGTACGCGGGATCGGCCAGTGCCTGATCGCAAGCGATCCACTGGTCACAAGAGCTCGGTGGGGTGCCGGGGATGCCGGGGATGGCCAGTAACCGGAACGACATCCAGTCCACCGCACGGTCCACCGCCGCCACTGACGCGGCAAGTGGGTCCGTAGCGCAAGATCCGACCGCCGATGCCGGCGGGTTGGCAGGCGCCACGGCTTGCGGCACAACCTCTCCTCTGCCTTACTTGAGGTGCCTTACTTGAGACTTGAGGTGCTCAGTCCAGTGTCTCAAGTCAGTGTTTCCGTCAGGTGTCCAGTTCAGGATTGCCTAACCTAATGTCCCATAACGTACCCCAGGGTTGGTTCCGGGGCCCGATCGGTGGAGCGGGACCACCCGAGAGTGGTGAGGTGTCGTCACTGCATCTCGTTCACTCTGAGCGGAAGGGGGCGGGGCTGCGGAATCCTGACCAGCGCAAGCACGTTGCACCGGGTGTCGGGCAGAAGCTTGAAACCGGAAGTTCGAACGTGCTGTTCATCGCCCGGCAGCTACAGTGGTGTCACGGCCTGTCTCGTGCCGAGGATCGATGACCAGTGTGGCCGTGCGACGGCGCAGCAGTCAGGAGTGCACATGTTTGAGAGGTTCACCGACCGCGCAAGGCGGGTGGTTGTGCTGGCCCAGGAAGAGGCCAGGATGCTCAACCACAACTACATCGGCACCGAGCACATTCTGCTGGGTCTGATCCACGAGGGTGAGGGCGTTGCCGCTAAGGCCCTCGAATCGTTGGGGATCGCCCTGGAGGGGGTGCGCCAGCAGGTCGAGGAGATCATCGGCCAAGGCCAGCAGGCGCCGACGGGCCACATCCCGTTCACCCCACGGGCCAAAAAGGTGCTGGAGCTGTCGCTGCGTGAGGCGCTGCAGCTCGGTCACAACTACATCGGTACCGAGCACATCCTGCTCGGGCTCATCCGCGAGGGCGAGGGCGTGGCCGCACAGGTGCTGGTCAAGCTCGGCGCTGACCTCAACCGGGTGCGCCAGCAGGTGCTGCAGTTGCTGTCGGGCTATCAGGGCAAGGAGCCCACCGAGTCCGGCACCGGCCGTGGCGAGGGCACCCCGTCCTCATCGCTGGTGCTGGACCAGTTCGGCCGCAACCTCACCGCGAGCGCCCGCGAGGGCAAGCTGGACCCGGTGATCGGGCGCGGCAAGGAGATCGAGCGTGTCATGCAGGTGCTCTCGCGCCGGACCAAGAACAACCCGATCCTCGTCGGCGAGCCCGGCGTCGGTAAGACCGCCGTCGTCGAAGGTCTGGCGCAGAACATCATCAAGGGCGAGGTGCCGGAGACACTCAAGGACAAGCAGCTCTACACCCTTGACCTCGGCTCGCTGGTCGCCGGCTCCCGGTACCGTGGTGACTTCGAGGAGCGCCTGAAGAAGGTGCTCAAGGAGATCCGCACCCGCGGCGACATCATTCTGTTCATCGACGAGGTCCATACCCTTGTCGGAGCGGGTGCCGCTGAGGGCGCGATCGACGCCGCGTCGATCCTCAAGCCGATGCTGGCCCGCGGCGAGCTGCAAACCATCGGCGCTACCACTCTCGACGAATACCGCAAGCACATCGAGAAGGATCCGGCGCTGGAGCGCCGGTTCCAGCCGATCCAGGTCGGCGAGCCGCCCGTGGATCACACCATCGAGATCCTCAAGGGACTGCGCGACCGCTACGAGGCGCACCATCGGGTGTCCATCACCGACAGCGCGCTGGTCGCCGCCGCAACCCTGGCCGACCGGTACATCAACGACCGGTTCCTGCCGGATAAGGCGATCGACCTGGTCGATGAGGCGGGCGCCCGGATGCGGATCCGCCGGATGACCGCTCCGCCGGACCTGCGCGAATTCGACGAGAAGATCGCCGCGGTGCGCCGGGACAAGGAGTCGGCCATCGATGCCCAGGACTTCGAGAAGGCCGCGAAGCTGCGGGATTCCGAAAAGCAGCTGTTGGTGAAGAAGGCCGAGCGGGAGAAGCAGTGGAAGGCCGGTGACCTCGACGTCGTCGCCGAGGTCGATGAGGAGCAGATCGCCGAGGTGTTGGCGAACTGGACCGGAATCCCCGTGTTCAAGCTCACCGAGGAGGAGACCACTCGGCTGCTGCGCATGGAGGACGAGCTGCACAAGCGGATCATCGGCCAGCACGAGGCGGTCAAGGCCGTCTCCAAGGCGATGCGCCGCACCCGGGCCGGCCTGAAGGATCCCAAGCGTCCGTCGGGTTCGTTCATCTTCGCTGGCCCCTCCGGGGTGGGCAAGACCGAGCTATCCAAGGCGTTGGCGGAGTTCCTGTTCGGTGATGACAACTCACTCATCCAGATCGACATGGGCGAGTTCCACGACCGCTACACCGCATCCCGGCTCTTCGGTGCCCCTCCCGGGTACGTCGGTTACGAGGAGGGCGGCCAGCTCACCGAGAAGGTGCGCCGCAAGCCGTTCTCGGTGGTGCTCTTCGACGAGATCGAGAAGGCGCACCAGGAGGTGTACAACACCCTGTTGCAGGTGCTGGAGGATGGTCGGCTGACCGACGGTCAGGGCCGCACGGTGGACTTCAAGAACACCGTGATCATCTTTACCACCAACCTGGGAACCGCGGACATCTCCAAAGCTGTTGGCCTGGGCTTCTCGGTAGGAAATGATGAGAGCTCGAACTACGAGCGGATGAAGACCAAGGTCAACGACGAGGTCAAGAAGCACTTCCGACCGGAGTTCCTCAACCGGATCGACGACACCATCGTCTTCCACCAGCTTACCGAAGACGAGATCATCAGGATGGTGGACCTGATGATTGCCCGGGTGGAAGTGCAGCTGCGAAACAAGGACATGGAGCTGGAGCTCACCACCATAGCCAAGAAGCTGCTGGCCAAGCGGGGGTTCGACCCCGTGCTGGGAGCTCGGCCGCTACGCCGGACCATCCAGCGTGAGATCGAGGACCAGCTGTCGGAGAAGATTCTGTTCGGCGAGATCGAGGCCGGGCAGATCGTCATCGTCGACGCAGAGAACTGGGACGGCGACGGCCCGACCGAGCACGCCAGCTTCACCTTCCGTGGCGCGGCAAGGCCGTTGCGGGTACCGGACGCGCTGCCGGTCGACCTGGGCAGTGCCTCGAGCGCGGACTGATCCCGAGTGACTGAAAAAGCCCCGATCCTCCGCCGGGTCGGGGCTTCTTCACGGCCCACGCCCGCCGCGTTAGGCGTCTGATGGACCTTTTGGCAGTGCCAGGACCGCGCAAGCTGTTTAGTGGAACCTTTGGTAGGTAACGGGACCGCGTGAGCTGTCATGTGGAACCTTCTGCAGCGTCGAGAGGTTCTCGGCGAGGCTCGGCTGACTGGACTAGCTCGAACTCCAGCAGGGATGAGCCGCTGGCTACCGGTTTTGCCCGTGCCCCAGAATGCGCCTCCATCGCCGGACCGTTGCGCCAGGCTTGGAAGTGCTCCTCGGTCTCCCACTTGGTGTAGACGAAGTACCGATCGTCTCCGGCCACGGGGCGTAGCAGCTCGAAGCCCAGGAAACCTGGCGCGGATTCCACCGACCCGTGGCGGGCGGCGAACCGCCGCTCCAGCTCGGGACCCGCGCCTTCCGGCACCTCGATAGCATTGATCTTCACGACGGCCATGCAGCCCAGCCTACGGGGCTCCCCGGTCGCTCAGCGCTCTCCGGGCAGGGCGAAGCGGCCGTCGAAGGTCTGTTCCACCAGGCCGTCGACGAGCAGCGAGCCCAAGCACCGATCGCGCTGCTGGGCGTCGACCCAGACCGCGTCCAGCCGGATCCGGGGTACGGGCTCGGCGGTTGTCCGCAGCACGTCGAGCAGCAACCCGCGTACCTGGCGGTCGGTGCCGGCAAAGCGCTGCCCGGGTCGGCCCGGGAAGGTTGCGGCGGGCTTGCCGGCGCGCACCCAGGCGCACTCGCCGGTCACCGGACAGCTGGCGCAGCGCGGGTTGCGGGCCGTGCACACGACGGCGCCGAGCTCCATCAGTGCGGCGGAAAAGCGCGCTGCCTGTGCTTCGGGCAGGACACCGTCCACATCACACAGATCACGGGAGACCGACGGCGCCGCGGGGTCGGCCATGCCGAGCACCGCCCGAGCAACCACCCGCCGGACGTTGGTGTCCACCACCGGCACGCGGTGTCCGTACCCGAAAGCCGCTACCGCTCGGGCGGTATAGGCGCCGATCCCGGGCAGCCTGAGCAACACGTCCACATCGGCGGGGACGACGTCGTCGTGCTGCGAGGCGATCGCTACGGCGGCCGCGTGCAGCCGCAGCGCCCGCCGTGGATAGCCCAACTTTCCCCAGGCGCGGACGGCGGTGCCGGGCGTCTCGGCGGCCAGGCTCGAGGGTGTGGGCCAGCGGGCCATCCACTCGGTCCACACTCCGGTGACCCGACTCACCGGGGTTTGCTGCAGCATGACCTCACTGACCAGCACACCCCACGGCGTGGTGCCGGGCTCGCGCCAGGGCAGCGCACGCGCGTGGGCGTCGAACCAGGCAATTAGTTGCGCAGCGTTCATGGGTGCGACGGCAGTACTTCGGCGAGATCGCCGGTCACGACATTCACCACAAAGCCGCGCACCGCCGTGGTATTGGTCAGGTATGGACTACGCCGGATCCGTTCCACCGACTGCCGTACGTCGGCTTCCGTGTCGCGGAACGTCTCGACCGCCCAGGGGGGCCGCAGGCCGGTGGCCTCCTCAAGTTTGGACCGGAATTCCTCATCGGTGAACGTCACCATCCCGCATCCGGTGTGGTGCAACAGCATCACCTCGGTGGTGCCCAGCTCCCGCTGGCTGACCGCAAGGGAGCGGATGACGTCATCAGTGACGACGCCACCGGCATTGCGGATCACGTGCGCCTCACCGGGCTGCAGGCCGAGCAGCTCGACCGGATTGATCCGGGCATCCATACAGGCGACCACCGCCACGTGCAGGCTCGGTGGAGGCGGGAGCTCGCCAGGTCCGGGACCGGGGCGCGATGCGTTGCGCTGCACCAGCTCCTCGATCGCCGTCATGCGCGCATCCTAGACCCCACGTTCAGCGGGCTGAGCGGGGTTATCGGCACCCCTTGTACCCGCGTTCAGCCCGCTGAACGTGAGCGCCTGATCAGAATTTGATGGCAACTTGCTGTGAGCGGGGTTTATCGGGTTGTAACTAGCGGGTTCTGTGCCTACTCTGGGTAGCGGGGCGAGGCGCGGTGATGATGCCTGCCGATCCGTCGGCGGGTACACGTTGCTGGTCGCATCGAGACGAGGTGGTGAGTGTGGTCGGTTCTCGCTCCGCCGACGAGTTC
>JBOHHF010000299.1:0-5484 GCA_050700495.1 Pseudonocardiaceae bacterium | reverse complement strand
GTTGGCAGAGCTGCATGACGGCGCGGGCGTAGTCCTCGGTTTGCAACAGGCCGTGCACGAACTGGACTTCGTAGGTGCGGATCACCGAGCTGGCCTGTTCCAGGCCCAGGTATGTCTCGAACCAGCTGTACAGGACGTCGCCGTACTGGCGCCACCAACCGGGCTCGGTGGCGCGCCGGACCAGGACGAGAAACGCGTTTCGGTCCTGCTCGTCGGTGACGCCGTACAGGGTGAGCAGATCAGCCACGTCGCGTGCCTTGAAGCCGACCCGTCCCAGCTCGAGACGGCTGATCTTGGCATGCGACGCGCGGATCGCTTCTCCGGCCGCTTCGCGGGTGATCCCGCGCGCCTCACGGAGCCGGCGTAGTTGCGTGCCCAACGCGATACGCAGGACCGTTGGCCCCCCGGGTGGCTGCACCGGGATAGGACCGGGATGAGGTCCGTGTTGTGACTGGGTAGCTTTCACGTCTTCATCCCCCTACTGCCGTGCGCATTACTCCGACCGTGCCAGGTTAGGAGACGCTACTGGAGCAACGCTGGACGTGTGAGTGACGGGGACGGGGTCGTTCCCTACCACGAACGTCTCAGGCGTCAGGCATGCTCCTGCCGGCCGTGTCATCGAACTCGCCCACCTTCGCGCCGTGGAGGAACGCGGCCATCTCGGCACGGGGGTAGACCAGCACCGGCCCGCCCGGGTGCCTGGAGTTGCGGACGGCGATCCGTCCGTCGCCAAGCCGTGCCACTTCGACGCAGCTGCCGCAGGGGTTGCTGTAACGACTCTTCTGCCAGACGACGCCGGGCAGAAGGGGCGCCGTCAGGCAGTGGTTGACCGGCTGGATCTCGACTCCTCCATAGTTGTGACGCCCGCCGACAGGAGTTCCTGCCAGCCAGCGGCCCCGCGGTGGCTATCCTAGTACGCCCTCAACACACTGGGCGGACCCTTGGTCACTCTACGTTACTCAGGGAGGAACGGTCCCAGGTGGGTGCCTGGTTGTCGGCTTCGTGCCGTCTCGCCAACCTGAACCGCGACCCGGCCATCGGCACCAATAGATTCGTTGCCAAGTAATGTAACGGCTCGTCGCCGTACGCTACATCTGCAAGCTCGCCGTCGCTTGCATGTGTAAGTGCAACGCCAAGGCGCCGAATTTGCTCAACACTGGCGCCTCCGATCTACAACGTTGAGCGCTACCCCGATCCGCCCGATGTACCCTCTTTAGACTTCCGATATCTCGCAGGGCTCGACTCTGTGTTACCGGGTAGCTCTCATTTTAAGCCTAATGAGGGAATTACTTTCGGATATAGCAGGCTTACGGTCGACTTATAGATGTGCGGCGAGTGGGGGGACAGCTGGTGAATAGCGATGGGCTGAGGCGGCTAGTCACGCAGAGTGCCGAGTCGATGAGCGCGATCCGTATTGGTAGAGATTTAAACCTTACGGCGGCGAGGATCCAGCTCGCTGGCCGGGTAATGGTTGAATCTCCTCATACTGTGCTCAATGAACGGTTGCTTTACGGTAGTCAAGCTCGGCTCCTGTTCGCGCTGCTCGTAGTGGAGCGGGACCGCCCCGTCCCCCGCGAGGAACTCGCCGAGGCACTGTGGCCCGACGGGCTGCCTCGCACGTGGGGAGCTGCGCTGCGCGGCGTCGTCAGCAAGGTCCGTGCCTTCGTGACCGCCGCAGGGCTGTCGGAGAACGCGGCGACCTATGACGGCTTCGGTGCCTATCAGCTCCATCTGCCGGCGGACGTGGTGGTCGATGTCGAGTTCGCCCGCTCCGCCGTGGAGAGCGCGGAGCAGATGTTGCACGAAGGGAATCCCGCACGGGCGATAGCGTTCGCGGAGTACGCCCGTGCGGTCGCTGGGCGTCCGTTTCTTTCCGACGCGAAGGGGCGGTGGGTCGAGGGTGTCCGCGACGATCTACGCGAGGTGCTTTTGTGGGCGCTGTGTGTGCTCGGGGAAGGCCACGAGCAGTGGGGTCGACACCAACTTGCGGTGCAGGCCGCCGAGCAGGCGATCGCACTCGAACCGTTTCGGGAGCGGACGCATCAGTTGCTCATGCGGGCACACGCGGCGGCGGGAAATCCAGCTGAGGCGTTGCGGGTATATGATCGCTGCCGCCGGCTGCTGGCCGAAGAACTGGGTGTCTACCCCGCAGCCGAGACCGCAGCCCTGCACCTCGCGCTGCTCCGAAATGAGTTCTGATTCACCGACGATGCCCCCAGCTGGCCGCATTGTCCTGGCAGTATCGGGGCAGGCTCGTGATCCTGGGCCTGCTTGCCTGGCGGCGGTGCTCGGCCCGTGTTACTCGTATCTGAGGGCTTCGATGGGTCGTAGCCGGGCGGCCCGGTTAGCCGGGTAGCCGCCGGCGATGAGGCCGATCACGAGGCTGATCGTGAACGAGATCACGATGGAGGGGAGGGTCACGGCGGGGGCGAACGTGGCGAAGGTGGGCCCGAAGGAAGGCGCGATGGTGGCGCCGAGCACTGACAGGCCGACCCCGACGCCCACGCCGACGAGCCCACCGAGGCCCGCCAGCACGATGGACTCGATGAGGAACTGTTCGAGGATCGCGCGGCGGGTGGCACCGATCGCTTTTCGTAGCCCGATCTCCCGGGTTCGTTCGGTGACGGAGACCAGCATGATGTTCAAGACGCCGATAGCGCCGACGACCAGTGAGATCGCGGCGACGGCTGCGGTGAACAGGGTGAGGATATCGAGGATCTGGTTAAAGGAGTTGAGCCGGGCGCCCAGGGATTGGACCTCGAAGTCCCTTTTCGCGGGATCTTTGATCCGATGCCGGTCGCTGAGGATGTCGATCACCTGGTCCCGGGCGGCCGGCACGGTGGCGACTTGGGTCGCTTGCACGAGGATCTGGTTGACCACGTCGCTGCCGCCGAACACGTAGCGGCGCGCGGTGTTCAGCGGCATCGCCGCGAAGCTGTCATTCGGCTCGCCGACGGAGTCCGTCACCCCGATGACCCTGAAGGCCTGGTGGTTGATCCGGATCGTCTGGCTGAGCGCCTCCGCGGGATCACCGCCGAACAGGTTGCGTGCCGTAGTGGGACCTAGCACCACCACTTTGGCGGTGGAGCGGACCTGGGCGTCGTCGAAGAACGACCCGATCAAAAGATCCCGGTTGTTCACCTCCAGCCAGCGCTCGGTGGAGCCGATGACGAACGTGCGTGACTCGTCGTTGTCGGTTTCGGCCACGATTTGTCCGGTGCTGGCTGGAGTGACGCTGGCAACGTCGGGGGCCTTCTCCAGCGCCGCGACATCGGCGTCGATCAGATCCTTCGGGGCGCCGCCCTGGACGCTGCCGGCCGTGGGCACGACGGTGATCAGGTTGGCCAGCGGCTCGACACGCTCGTTGACTGAGGTCTGCACCCCGTTGCCGATCGCGACCAGCAGGATCACCGCCGCGACTCCGATGATGATGCCGAGCATGGTCAGCGCGGAGCGCAACCGGTTGGCCCGCAATCCCCGCAGTGCGGTCCGCACCGCTTCCCGCAAGCTCATTTTCTAGCCTTCATCCAGGTCGGTCACCGTGTGCACTCGGTCGGTCAATGCCGACAAACTCGGTGGCAGTGGCCGGGCCCGTCAATCACAAGGTAGTCAGGGAGCGCAACCCTGGCGCAAGTGAGAATGTCGGGTTATTCGGCCAGATCCTGCAGTGTGGGCGCGGTGGGCTCGAACCGGATGGTCGACTCGGGTCCAGAGTGAGGTCGACGCCGCTGCGCGGGGTGCCGGCGGCGATCAGCATGTTGTAATGTCGCTCAACGCCAGTCAGGATGTGTTGGCGAGCTGGTGCACCCGCTGGTGGGACAGACCGAGCACGTCGGCGATGACGTGCTGGAACAGTTTGGCTGCGGACAGGACCTCGACGTCCAGGTCGCCGAACCGGAGCACGTTGGTGGCGGCGGCCATTCCCGCGATATCGGCCACCCACAGGTCACCCTTGCGGGACACCGTCACGTCGTAGGTGTTCATCGCGGGCTCTCCGTCCAGTCCTCGCCGAATACCGGTGCCAGCTGCTGTCCGGGCGTGTCGCTGTGAGATGCCGCGCCGAGATGCCGCGCCAACGTTGCACCGGACGGGAAGACGGCTGCACGCACTCGCGCAACCGTCTAACCAGCCGAACACGCTGCGGAGAGATCGGCGGCACCAGCGCTCTCCTACCGTCGGCAGGACGTCCGCGACCGAGGATCGCCGCTGGGTCGATGATCGGTTCAGTGCCGAGCCATTCGCCAGTGTCGTCGTCGAGATACATGGCCTGGGAGCCGCCGGTTCGCATTATCGTGCGCTGAAGCGGGTGGCCAGTCCTTCGAGCACGGCTCGGCTTGCCACTGGGTCCAGAGCGGCCTGTTGCATGCGGGTAAACACCTCAATCTGCCAGGCGATGTCGTCAGGGTCGTTAAGCCGGATCGCACCGAGGCCGTCAGCGGTCACCAGGTGCTCGTCGAGGATGGTGAAGGAGTGGTAGAATGTCGGCGCTTGGACGTCCAATGGCAGGACGCGCAGGTCGACGTTCGGACGGGTGGCGGTGTTGGCCAGGGCGCGCAGCTGCTCGGCTTGGACCGCCCAGTCCGAGGGGCACCACCACAGCGCCGCCTCGGTGACCACCCACTGGAATTGGCGGGTCTGGTCGTCGAGGATTCGCTGGCGGGCCAGCCTTGCCTCGGCGGCCGGCTCGGCGTCCCGGCCCGCCGGGTGCGCCCGCTGGAACAGGGCCACCGCATAGGACCGGATCTGCAACAGTCCCGGCGCCACCAGGTGCTGCATGCTGCGCAGCAGCGTCGCCTGCGCTTCGAGCTGGCCGACCTCGGCCTGCTTGCTGGCGTGGCCGGCCGCTAGCTCGCGGCGCAAGCTGCGCACCTCGATGCTGGCCGCCCACGCCTGCTCCACCAGTTGCTCAACCTGCGTGGCGGACACGTCGAGTGCCTCGGCCCAGGTGCGCACATCACCGGGCGCCACGCCATGGGTGGCCGTCTTGATCCGCGACACTTTCGCCTGCGACCAGCCCAGCCGGTGCGCGAGCTGGGTGGTGGACAACCTGACGCCCACGCGAAGCGCGCGCAGCCGCTCCGCAAGCCGCCAGCGCGCTGCCAACTCGGCAGCAGGCTTCGCGGGGGTCACACGTTACGCAGCCTTCCCGGTCTGATCAAGGAACTCCGGCAGCGGGATCGCCACCCGCCAGGCGTCAGCCTGCCAGGCGCGGTAGGCGTCCAGCTCGACCTCGGTAGCGCGGGCGACACCGTTCACCCCTTCCTCAGTTTGCTGCCACATCTTCACTCCCGCCACATCGTCGAAGGTCCAGACGTCGGTGTCAGCGGCCAGCTCCGGGTGACGGTCGAGGTCGGCGATCCTGATGTTCTCCCCGGCCGGCACGTTCGTGGCCACCTGGGAGGCGAACTCCCAGCGCAGGTAGGCGCTCAGCCGCGAGCCGTGGACGGTGTGCACCCGTCGGATTGTCCTCCCCGCTGCGGTGTG
>JBOHHF010000298.1:0-1180 GCA_050700495.1 Pseudonocardiaceae bacterium | reverse complement strand
AGCGCGGCCAGACCTCGACAGTCCTCCGCTCGCACGACAGTCCCGGCCTTCACCTCCACGGCGGCGACCCGTCCGTCGAATACTTCGAGGATGAGATCCACCTCGAGCCCATCCTTGGTCCGGAAATGACCGACCTGCGGCAGCTCGTCGAGCCAACCGACCTGCTTAAGGATCTCGTGGACGACGAACGACTCGAGGAGATGGCCGTACTGCAGCAACGCTGCCGGATCTCGACGGGTCAGCCGGGCGGATCCGAGTCCCAGCAGCCAGCCTCCGACGCCGCTGTCGACGACGTGCAACTTGGGCGAGGCGTTGGCCCGGCTGCTCAGGGTTCTGCCCCACGCGCCGAGCCGGCGCACGAGGAATACGGCTTCGAGCAGCTGTACATAGTCCAACCCGACCGCGCGGCTCAGGCCGGCCCGTTCGGCAGCCTGCGCGACGTTGAGCAGCTGCCCGGTCTGGCCCACCAGCGCCCGAAGCAGCTGGGGTAACGCCTCGCGCTGCCGGATGAGCCGGATGTCCAGGACATCTCGCTGCACGACGAGATCGAGGTATGCCTGGAACCACCGCCGCCGCTCAGGCTCGCTGGGCTGACGCAGGGCGACCGGCATCCCACCGGCGAGCACCCGCGCGATGTAGTCGGCCCGGGACGTCCGCGACACCGCGCCCCGGAACCTCGCCGGATCAGTCAGGAGGATCTCGATGAACGTCTCGTGCCGGGCGTCTAGCTCACCCTGGGACAACGGCCAGACGGTGAGCACCTCGGCCCGACCGGTCAGCGACTGCGACGCCCGGGGAATCGTCGAATAGTTGGTCGAACCGGTTACGACGAACCGTCCTGGGCGCAGTTCCCGGTTCAGCTCGGCCTTGATCGCATCGAGTAGCTCCGGGACGCGCTGGTATTCGTCGATGAGAACGAGCCGGTCACCAGTGGTGTACAGCGACGGGTCGGTCCCAGCGACGGTGCGGACCGAACGCTCATCCAGGTCTACCATCTGGCCATCAAGCCTGGCCGCGAGCCGCCGCAGCAGGGTGCTCTTGCCGACGGTCCGTGGGCCGTGCAACACCACGACGGGTGAGATCGTCAGCCGGTCCACCACCACCTGCTCGAGGCGGCGCACTACCTCGCGGTCGGCGATTTGATCAGCCACCGGCAACCTCCGAGGCGACAACGGACGGG
>JBOHHF010000297.1:0-4015 GCA_050700495.1 Pseudonocardiaceae bacterium | reverse complement strand
TGAGCAGCATCGCGTGACTCACCGCAAAGCTGGATGTCAGCGGTTCCGGATCGGCCGCGACCAGCCGGTCGAAGGTGCGATCGCTCCAGGACACCGATCCCTCGGGGGGCTTCTTGCGCACCACTTTGCGGAGCTTGCGGGGATCGTCTCCCGCCTTGGCCAGCGCCTTGGTGTTCTCCACCACGTACTCGGGGGCCTGCACGACGACATCGCCCGCCGTGTCGTAGCCGGCCCGCCCGGCTCGGCCGGCGATCTGGTGGAACTCCCGGGCGGTGAGCTGGCGGGTGCGGGTCCCGTCGTACTTACCCAACGCCGTGAGCAGCACGGTGCGGATCGGCACGTTGATCCCCACACCGAGCGTGTCCGTACCACAGATGATCTTCAGCAGGCCGGCCTGAGCGAGCCGTTCGACGAGCCGACGGTACCGGGGCAGCATCCCGGCGTGATGCACACCGATCCCGTGGCGGACCAGCCGGGACAGCGTCCGCCCGAAACCGGTGGCGAACCGGAATCCACCGATCAGCTCGGCGATGGCGTCCTTCTCAGCACGGCTACAGACGTTGATACTGGTCAGCGCCTGCGCCTGCTCGGCAGCGGAGGCCTGCGTGAAGTGCACCACGTAGACCGGCGCCGCCTTGGTGGCCAGTAGTTCTTCCAACGTCTCGAGCAGCGGTGTCGTCACGTACCGGAAATGCAGCGGGACCGGGCGCTCGCGCGAGCAGACCACCGCGGTGGGTCGGCCGGTGCGCCGGGTCAAATCCTCCTCGAAACGGGTGACGTCGCCCAACGTTGCGGACATCAGCAGGAACTGGACCTTCGGTAGTTCGAGCAGCGGCACCTGCCAGGCCCAGCCCCGATCTGGGTCTGCGTAGAAGTGGAACTCGTCCATCACCACCAGGCCGACGTCGGTACCCGGCCCACTGCGCAGCGCCATGTTGGCCAGCACCTCGGCGGTGCAGCAGATGATCGGCGCCTCGGGGTTGACACTGGAATCACCCGTCAGCATCCCGAGCTGGTCGGCACCGAAAACCTGGCACAACGCAAAGAACTTCTCCGACACCAGTGCCTTGATCGGTGCGGTGTAGACGCTGCGCTTGCCCTGGGCCAGCGCCACCGCGTGCGCGCCGGTCGCAACCAGACTTTTACCGGATCCGGTAGGGGTGGCCAGGATCACGTTCGAGCCCGAGGCGATCTCGATCAGCGCGTCTTCCTGGGCGGGGTACAGGGTCAAGCCCTGACCCGAAACCCAGTCCACAAAGGTGTCGAGCAGCTCGTCGGGCCCGGAACCGCCGGGCAGCGCCTCGGTGAGCGTCATGATGCCCACGATCGTGCCTGCGGTCCGCCGCGGGCGGCGAGGCGGGGCCAGTCCGGTCCGCCGGCGGCTGCTGGGACCCGGAGCCGGCGGGGTAACCTTGGTTCCCGGTCGGGGCCCACATACAGACGAACCAGTGCAGACACGCCGGTACAGACGGGGAGCACCACTCATCGATACGGGTCAACTGATCGCCGGGCATTACCGGGTGCTCGATCGGATCGGCAGCGGCGGCATGGGCGTCGTCTGGCAGGCGATGGACGAGCGGCTGCAGCGGCTGGTTGCGGTGAAGCAGCTGCTGTTGCAGCCGGATCTGAGCCCCCGGGCACGTGACGAATCCCGGCTCCGGGCCCTGCGTGAGGCGCGCATCGCCGCGCGGCTGCAGCACCCGAACGCCATCGTCGTCTACGACGTGGCCGAACACGACGGTGAGCCCTGCCTGGTGATGGAGTACTTACCCTCGCGCAGTCTCGCCGCAGTGCTCAACGAGCAGTACCGCCTACCGGTGAGCGAGGTCGCCTCGATCGGTGGGCAGGTCGCCTCGGCACTGGCCGCTGCACATGCTGCGCAGATCGTGCACCGCGACGTCAAGCCCGGCAACATCCTGATCACCGACGGGGGCACCGCGAAGATCACCGACTTCGGCGTCTCCCGGGCTGCGGGCGATGTCACGGTCACCCAGACCGGGATGATGGCCGGCACCCCGGCCTACCTTGCCCCGGAGGTGGCCCGCGGGCAGGTTCCGACTCCGGCATCGGACGTCTTCTCCCTGGGCGCCACTCTCTACGCTGCGGTGGAAGGACAGGCCCCTTTCGGCGACAGCAACAACCCGCTCGCACTACTGCATGCGGTGGCCGCCGGCGAGGTGGCGCCGCCGCGGCACGCGGGTGCGCTGTTCGCAGTGCTGATGAGCCTGCTGGCCAAGGACCCGGCAGCACGTCCCGACATGTATCAGGCCAGCCTGGAGCTGACCGCGGTGATCACCACCCGGCCAATGACCAGGTCAGCCGCCGCCCCGCCACCGCCGATCCGGGTGTCTCGACCCCCAACCCCGCCGCCGACCGTGCCGTCCTTGCCGCTCACGGGTTCCTCGCCACCTGCTGGATCCCCACCCGCCGGATTCCCGCCTGCTGGATTCCCGCAACCCGGCAGGGCCGGAGTGCTTGTCGGGGTCATCCTCGCGGTGCTTGCGTTGGCCGGCGTCGGGACGTTCCTGGCGGGGGGGCCATCCGGACAGCAGGGCACGTCCCCCGCCGGGCAGGCTGCCGCACCGGCACCGGCACCGGCGACGCCGCCGGCCGAACCACCCGCGGTCATACCCGCGCCGCCACAGGTGCAACCGGTAGACCATTCCGAGGGGTCGATTGCGTGGCGCGACGCCGGCCAACTGGTCATCGACTATTACAACAGCCTGGACGATCTTCCAGCGGCCTGGCAGATGCTGTCTTCCACCGCGAGGGCGACTTTCGGCAGCGAGTCGAATTTCCGGTCGCATTGGAGCCAGTACTCCTCGGTCAGCGCTCGTAACGCATCCGGGGTCACCAACAACCCCGACGGTTCGGTGACGGTGCCCGTTGACATCGTCTACGACACCGTCAGCGGTACTCAGGTCGTGAAACGGCAACTACGGGTAGCCCAGCTGGGTGGCGAGCTATTCATCGACTCGGATCCGCGATGATCACGGAACCCCGCCGGGTCGCCGGCAGACGTAAGTCATCGCCGGCGGCAGGTGCCGCCACATAGTGCGGGTAGGCAGCACCTCGCCGAAGGCCTGCTCCAGCTCACGGCGAAACCGACGAGCCGCGGGAGTCCAGTAACCCAGGCTGTATGCGGCGGCGGTGAACACCCCGTCGGTCTGTAGCGCACCGGCGAAGGTAGTCAGGAACTCGCGCTGTTGCTGCAGGCCGAACAGGGTCCACGGCAGCACAGAGATGATCACATCGGCGCGGTCAACGCCGTGTGCGGCGAGGATGGCCGGAAGCGTGGCGGCATCCGCCGTGACCACCCGCACCCCGAGTTCGCGCAACCGCAACCGCTCGGCGAGCTCGGGGTCCTTCTCGACCGCGATCACCACGGCGTCCTGATCAACCTGCTCGACGATCGCGACGGTCACCGCCCCGGCCCCGGCACCGACTTCCACCACGATCGCCGACCGTCCAGGCGGGCCGACTCGAGGCACCACGGCGGCCAGCCGTCGGGCTAATTCGGGACCGGACGGCAGCAGTGTCCCGACGTCGCGGGGAGACCGCATCGCCGCCGCGAGAAAAGTGCCCCAGCCACCGCCGAGCGCGCGGTTCACGGTGTTGTGCGGATGCGAGGCGGGATGTGAGGCCATAGGCCACAGTGCACACCACCCGGTGCGCCACCGCACTACCAACCCGCCGCTACCTAGGCTGCAAGTCAGCTGCGTGTCACTGAAGGACCACGAGGACGACCATGGGGAGGACCTCTGATGGCTCCGCTGCGCGATGATCGCTATCTCGAGGCACTGACTGCGCAGGCCACCTTGTTCGCCGAGGCACTGCTCGGTGCCGACCTGCAGCAGCGGGTACCGACCTGCCCTGACTGGACGTTGTCTCAGCTCGCGGAACACGTCGGGCACGCTCATCGGTGGGTCACCGCGATCATCACCCGGCGCGCCACTGTCCCGATCAACCCGGCCGAGCTGAGCTTGGCCGAGGCGCCCCCTGACCCGGGCGGGCT
>JBOHHF010000296.1:0-2958 GCA_050700495.1 Pseudonocardiaceae bacterium | reverse complement strand
AGGCCGGGTGGTTATCGTTCGACCTGCAGCAGTTCGATCACGCCGGGTATTACTACGAGGATGCCCGCACGCGGGCGCACGAGGCGGAGAACACCGGGCTGGGTGCGTTCGTGCTGTGCGAGATGAGCCACCTGGCGACCTGGCGGGGCACACCACGTATCGGCATCGACCACGCCGTCGCGGCCGGGCAGTGGGCCGATCGCACCGACGACGTGCGGTTGCGTGCCTACACCGCTGACGTGGCCGCACGGGCCTACGCCGCCGACGGGCAACGAGACGCCTGCTTGACCACCCTCGACACCGCCCACACCGTGCTCACCACCGCAGATGACCAAGCCCCGAGCTATAGCACGTATGACGAAGCGGTACACATCTCGATTCGCGGCGGCTGCCACCTCAAGCTCGGTGAGGCTGACCCCGCTATTTCCTATGCGCAGCAGTCCCTCAAGATTCTGGATCGGTCATACGCCCGAGATTTAGCTATGACGATTATTGACCTCGGTGAGGCGTGTGTGCTGTGCAATGAGATCGACGAAGCGGCGCGGCTTCTCGGAGATGCTGGAGAGATCGCGGCGGGTAACAGTTCCGTTCGGTTGACCGGGCGATTGGAACAGGCCCGAGCTGCTCTGCAGCCCTGGCAGGATACCGCCGCCGTCCGCACCCTTGACGACCGTTTAGCGGCTCACGGGTTGGCATGACAGAGAAGCAGCTGCGCTGATCGACCGAGACAACTGTGCGAGAGATTGTTGCTCGGGGAGGGAGACGATGGCCGCTCAGTTCCGATGTGTTGATGCGGCCGTCATCCGGGTGGCTGTCTTCCGTGCACCACCTGGACCACTCCGCGCGCGAGGCGGATTCGTTGGTTGGGCTGATCGACCCAGTAGCGGTGGGTGCCGTCGGTTCTTGCGGTGAGCCCGTAGCGGCCGCGTCCGGGTTGGCCAAGTCGGCGCCATTCCGTGGCGGCGTGTTCGATGGCTGGCCAGAGGTGGCGTGGTCCACCTTGGGTGACCCTACGACCGACAATCTCGACCCAGCAGCCGCCTTGAGCGTGCATCCACCGGGTGTCGACGCCGTTGCGCTTGCTGCGCGATGGTGTGCCCAGGGTGGGCTCGAGGATGCTGAGGAGGACTCGCAGGCCGGGTTCGTCGAGTATCTGCGGGTCTAGGTCGGTGGTGGTGGTCTCGGCAGTGTCGAGATCGACCACGAAGTCGAACCGGTTCGCGTCTCGCAGTGGGTTGTCCGGGTCGGGGCGCAGCCACATGAAGTGGCCGGGTTGTTCGAGCAGTGGGCCCGCCACGGTGTCTGGTCCGGTCTTGTCCAGCACGGCCAGGCTGCTCGACATTTCACCGCGCAGGTCGGTGACGACACGCCCGCCGGGGGCGAGCTGGTCGATCCACGCGGGTGGTATGCCGGGCACGGCACAGGTGCTGATGATGCGGTCGTAGGGCGCGTGATCGGCGATACCGGCGGCGCCGTCGCCGGTATCGAGGGTGGGTCGATGGCCGAGCGTGTCCAGTCGCTGGGCTGCTTGGGCCGCCAGCACGGGGTGCAACTCGATGCTCGCTACCTGACCGGTGCCGAGGCGGTGGCAGAGCAGCGCGGCGTTGTAGCCGGTGGCGGTACCGATCTCTAAGACCCGCGACTCGTCGGAGACAGTAAGCAGTTCCAGCATGCGGACCATCAGGCTGGGCATGGTCGAGGAGCTGGTCGGCCACCCCCGATCGGCGCCCGTCGCGGTGGCGAGCTGGACCACCAAGCTGTCGTCGCTGTACGCGGCGTCCAGCCACTCTTCGGTTGTCGCAGGATCCGCGCCGTCGATGATCGTGTAGTCGTCACGGTAGAAGCGCGGCACGAAAACATGGCGAGGGGTCTGCTCGATCGCCGCGCGCCAGCGGGGGTCGGTGAGCACACCCGCGGCCGTGAGCTGCGCGGCCAGCGCTGCAGCACGTGGGCGCCATGCGACGCCGTTGTGTGGGGCGGTCATGAGTTTTCTCCGGTGAGCAGCTCGGCCAGCGCGGCGGGAATGGGTAGACCCGCCCGGTGATGCAGCCATAGCCATTGTCCCGAGGGATTGCATTCAAGCATGATCCACTTTTCTTCGGGTGTGATCACGAAATCGAATGCGCCGTAGTTGAGCCGAAACTCACGCAGGTAAGCCAATATGCCGGCCCGGACTGAGGCAGGCACCTCGACCGGGACGTAACGCAACGCGTCGTAGTCAGCCCTCCAGTCGATGTGCGCGCGAGGTGAATCGGTCTCAATCGCCACCGCCAGCACCCGGTCGCCGACCACTGTGACCCGCGACTCCCGGGCTTTAGGTACCCACTCCTGCACTAAATGAACAGTGGCGGCGAACGCGGCGGCGTCGACGGTGACCGGGTCGATAAGCGTAGTGTAAAAAATCTTGTGCTGGCCGTTGTCCGCCAACACGACCGAGGACAGCGACTTACACACGACCGGACCGCCGATCAGCTCGGCGAATTCGACCGCCGCACCGACGTCGTTGCTGACCAGTGTTCGCGGGGTCGCCAACCCGCAGAGTCGGGCTACTTCGATCTGCAGTGGTTTCCACTCGGCTCGGGCGATACTGTGCGGGTGGTTCACCCAACGGCAGCCCAACGCGGAGAGCACACCCCCCAGGCCGCAATGCCGTTAAGTTAAGGACCTGAGCCGGGGTCACGAGAATTGCGTGAGCGTGCTAACAAATAGTACGGCGTGTCGAGTGCTGAGAGGCCGGGATAACACGTCCTTGCTCGATATTATTTGTCACGTGACGAACGGTGCGAAGTTTTCCTCTCCGGGGCCGGGCCGGTTGACCGACCATATCGCGATCGGGGTGCTGGGTGGCCTGATCCATCGGGACATCGTCGATGATGTCATTAACGAATGCGGGAAACGTGAGCAGCGGTCGCGGTTGTTACCCGCGCATGTCGTGGTGTACTACGTGCTGGCGTTGAA
>JBOHHF010000295.1:0-6778 GCA_050700495.1 Pseudonocardiaceae bacterium | reverse complement strand
CACCAGGTGACTGGCAGGGTCGCAAGGTTTCGGGCGCCGAGCATGCCGTGTTGCCAGTCGAGGGTGTGGATGTCGGTTGCAACGGCGAGCGCTGGGAGGCCGGCCAACAGCGTGCCGATGCCGATTTCGAGCTGTAGCCGGGCCAAGGCGGCGCCGAGGCAGTGGTGCAGTCCCGGGGCGAAGGACACATGCCGGTTGGTGGCGCGATCCAGCCGCAGCGTGTTGGGTTCGTGGAACTCGGCGGGATCTCGGTTGGCCGCGCCGAACGGGAGCACGACGACCTCGCCGACGCTGATGCGGACCCCGGCGATCTCGACGTCGGCGACCGCCCGCACTGCCCTGTCGGTGCTGCCGGCACCCGCTGGGTCGAGCCGCAACAGCTCCTCTACTGCGGTGGGGAGCCGTCCGGGTTCCTGACGCAGCGCGGCAGCCGCGGCCGGGTCGAGCAGCAGTCGCAGCGCGCCGAGGGCGAGCGCCTGGGCCGGCGGGACGAGGCCGGCCCCCAGCAGGCTGAACGTCAGCCCATGTACCTCGGGGGCGGTGAGCGCCGTGCCGTGCTGATCGGTGGCCGTAATGAGCTCACTGAGCAGGTCGGGGCCGGGTTCGGTGCGACGCTCGGCGATCAACCGGGCGAGAAACGCCGCAAGTTCCTGCCCGCGCTCGGCCGCGTCGGCGGCGTTCTGGGCGGTGAACAGAGCATTGACGCCGGTGATCATTTCCTCGAATCCTGGCCTCTCCCTCAGAGCGACGCCGAGCAGCTCGCTGAGCGTTCCGGCGGCGAGCGGGCCGGCGAAGCCACGCATCAGGTCCGCGGGTGGACCGTGCGCGGTGAGCCTGGCGAGTGCGGCATCGGCGAGCCGCTGCACGCCCGGACGGAGGGCGAAGACCCGCCGGGCACTCAGGGCGCGGGCCAGCACCTGCCGCAGCCGCCCATGCGGCGCGCCGTGCATGATGAACAGCATGCCGGTGTTGTTAGCCTTGTCCACCTGCATCGGCACGCCGGGGATGTGCGGAGCGAACCTGGGGTCGACGAGGACCGCACGAATGTCCGCATGGCGGGTGAGCAACCATGCAGGCCCGCCGTCGAACTCGACCCGGCTGACCGGTTCGCTGGCGCGCAGCTCGGCCAGCTTGTCCGGCGGATCCATGCCCGAAGCGGGCGCGAAGGGATAGGTCGGCGGGGGGCGAGTCGGCGCGGTCATCACGTCTCCTTGATCGACATCGGGCTTTTGCAATGCAGTCGCATTGTAAGCACAGAGCCGAGCTCTTCACAATGCATCTGCATTGCCGTCGTATCCTCTGTCGGTGCCCAAACAGGTCGATCACACCGCGCGCCGCCGCGCTATCGCAGACGCGCTGTGGCGGGTGGTGGCGCGCGAGGGCTTCGAGGGCGTGAGCCTGCGGCACGTCGCGGCCGAGGCCGGGGTGTCGATGGGCATGGTGCAGCACTACTTCCACACCAAGGAGCAGATGCTCCTGTTCGCTCTTGACACCATGGAGGAACGGGCGGGTGCGCGGTTCGCCGCCGAGCTGGCGAGACTCCCGGACCCACCCCCACCCCGGGCGGCGGTACGCGCCCTGCTCATCCAGCTGTTGCCGCTCGACGAGGCCCGACGCGCGGAGGGACACTCGCTGTACGCGCTGCTGGTCGGCGGGTTGCGCCCCGGCGAGCTCGGACAGCGGTTGCGCACCGGGATGGGGCAACTACGGGAGTTCCTCACCGGCCACGTGGCCGCGAGCAAGGTGGCGTCGGACCCCGAGTCCGCCGCTGTGACCCTGATGGCACTCACGGACGGTCTCGCCGCGCATGTACTCGGCGGCTTCCTCTCACCCGAGACCGCCGAGGCCGTCCTCGACGCTCACCTCGACACGGTCTTCGGCCCAGAAACGTCGTCCTGAACCCAGCTGGGCGCGGCCGCGCTTTACACCCACGTCGGCATGCTCCCGCCCGCCATCGCCGACCCACTGACCTGCCGCGCAGCTCCCGGCCACCGCCCTATCTACCTGTCGTCAGCCCGCACAGGCGTGTTCGCACGTCAGCCGGGGAGCTTCTCCTCCGCGGCGGTGGCGAGCTGGGTGGCCTGTCCGCATAACTCCTCCTGGGGGAGCAGAGAGGACTCGACTTCTGTTGCGAGTATCTCCACACCGGCGCCGGTGTAACGGCGCGCCACTCTGGGTTGGTTGTGGTGGGACAGGTTCCTGTTCGGTGGCGTCGCTGCGTTGAGAGGCGAGTCGGGCGAGAACGTCCCGTGCGGTGGCGGCGTCGAGCCGGGTCGACGAGTCGACGCGGAGTAGCCGCAGCAGTAGCGGTTCGAGCGGGCCGGCATGGGTAGGCGGGCAGATGATGCCGGTACGGACGCAGTTGAGCAGCCGGACGGTGTTGTCGTCGGTGCCGAAAGGGGGTTGGCCTTCGACAGCGGCATACAGGGTGGCGCCGAGGGAGAACATGTCAGAGGCGCAGCAGGAGACCCCGTCACGGGCGACTTCGGGAGCCAGATAAGCAGGAGTACCGGTGATGCCGGTATGAGTGAGATGGGGATCTCCCGCGAGATGGGAGACGCCGTAGTCGGTGAGCTTAGCACTGCCGTCAGCGGCGATGAGGATGTTGCCGGGTTTGACGTCGCGGTGCTCGATGCCCCGGGCGTGTCCAGCAGCTAGTGCATCGGCGACGTGGGCGCCGATGCACGCGACCCGCAACGGGTCAAGCCGGCCGTGACTGCGCAGCAGCTCGCGCAGGCTACGGGCCGGAACGTATTCCATGACCAACCAGATGTCACCGTCATCGACTAGGACGTCATAGACGGCGATGACGTGAGGGTGTCCCCGGAGCTGGGCAGCCAGCCGCGCTTCGCGCAGGGCACGATCCCGGGTCAGCCGTGCTTGCTCGTCGTCAAGGGTGGCGAAGGGGACGCGCTTGAGAGCCACAGTCTGGTCCAGCAGACGATCGGTGGTCCGCCACACCACACCCGTCCCGCCGGCACCGACCTGCTCATGCAACAGATACCGGTCGAACACGACAGTCTCGGGTTTCATCAACCCTCCCCAGGCCACAGCGGGCATCCTCCTGGACCACCCGCTACCGGCAAACTGTCCGTGATAACAAACGGCTCGGGTGATTGAGGAGTTTGGGCCCCGAATCAGCGAAGTATTACTTCGCCTCAGTATTTCAGGAGGTTGGCGTCGTCGACCGAGGCCGAGCGGCGGGTCTTGAAGATCGCCATGATGATGGCCAGGCCGACCACCACCTCGGCAGCAGCCACGACCATCACGAAGAACGCCATGATCTGCCCGTCCAAGGTGCCGTTGATTCTGGAGAAGGTGATCAGGGTCAGGTTCACGGCGTTGAGCATCAGCTCGATACACATGAACACCACGACGGCGTTGCGGCGCACCAGCACGCCGGTCGCACCGATGGTGAACAGCAGCGCCGACAGCAGCAGGTAGTACGTCGGCGTCACCGGCCCCCCTCTTCCTCTTTAGGTCCAGCGGGTGGCACTGGCCCGCGCAGGGCGCGAGTATCAGGCTCTGCTCCGGCACCCGCCACGCTGCGCACGTCGTCGTCCAGACGCTCGCGGGACGTGGACTCCAGCAGTTCGGAAAGCGACTCGGGAGCCACCGAACCGTCCGGCAGCAGAGCCGGGGTGGCCACCGAGTTCATGGTGGCGAAGACGCCGGGGCCGGGCATCGGGGAGGGATGCGGACCGCGGATCCGAGCCTCCACCCGCTCCCGCTGGGTCAGCCTGCCCTCCTTGGTGCGCTCGGTGAAGGTCAGCACCATCGCGCCGATCGCGGCGCTGATCAGCAGCGCGGAGGTGAGCTCGAAGGGGAACAGGTAGTCGGTGTACAGGATGCGACCGAGGTTGGCGACGTTGCCGCCACCGGTGGTGTTGGCTGCGAACAACCCGGCTGCGGTGACCCCGGTGAAGGCCCGTCCCAGCATCGCCACCAGCAGCACGGCCAGCCCGATCCCGGCCAGCGCAGCCGCGACCCGTTGACCGCGCAGCACTTCGACCACCGAGTCGACGCTTTCCTTGCCCACCAGCATCAGGACGAACAGGAACAGCATCATGATCGCGCCGGTGTAGACGATGATCTGCACGAAACCCAGGAATGGCGCTTGTTGGACCATGTACAGCGCCCCCAGGCACAGCATGGTCTGCGCCAGCCACAGCGCCGAATGCACCGCGTTGCGGGCGAACACCATCCCCAGCCCGCCGGCCAGCGCCAGCGGCCCCAGGATCCAGAACGCGACGGTTTCCCCGAAGCCGATGGTGTCGGTCGACACCGGGGTAGGCAGCGGCACCGGGGGTTGCAACGCGAGCAGGAGGTCCAGCGTGGTCACAGCTTTTCCTCGCCCACTGCGCCCGAACGTCGCTCCAGGGTCGGGCCCTGCACGTAGTAGTCCTGCTCGCTATCGCCCAGCCGCATCGGATGCGGAGGCTGCTCCATTCCGGCCAGCAGCGGCGCGAGCAGATCCTCCTTGGTGTAGATGAGGTCTTGGCGGTTGTCGTCGGCCACCTCGTACTCGTTGGTCATGGTCAGCGAGCGGGTCGGGCAGGCCTCGATGCACAGACCGCAGCCGATACAGCGCAGGTAGTTGATCTGGTATATCGCGCCGTAGCGCTCCCCGGGCGAGTAGCGGGCATTGTCGGTGTTGTCGCCGCCCTCGACGTAGATCGCGTCCGCCGGGCAGGCCCAGGCGCACAGCTCGCACCCGACGCACTTCTCCAACCCATCCGGGTGCCGGTTGAGCTGGTGCTTACCGTGGAAGCGCGGTGCGGTGATCTTTTTGACCTCGGGATACTCCTCGGTCACGACCTTCTTGAACATCGTCGAGAAGGTGACCCCGAAACCCTTGACCGGATCAAGCAGTCCCATGGTCGTCCTCCTGCGTCGTCGGGTGCCTTATCGAGGCAGCCCCAGAGGTCGTCACTGCAGCGCGCCGGGGTGGCGACGTCGGTACCAACAGGTCCAGCGGGGGCATCGGGTAGTCCGAGCCCGCGGTGGGTACCTCGTGGCTGCGCTGCCCGGTGGTGAGCTGGACCGCACTGGGCTGGACGGTCCTGCGCTCGGGCAGCAGGAACGCGACGAGCACCAGGGCGCCCAGCAGGATGCCCCCGACCACGAGGATCTCGGGCCCGGTCACGTCGGCACTGCGCAGCGCCCGGACGGCGGACACCACCACGATCCAGACCAGGCTGGCCGGTACCAGCACCTTCCAGCCCAGCGCCATGAACTGGTCGTAACGCATCCGGGGCAGGGTGCCCCGCAACCAGACGAACACGAACAGAAAGACCAGCGTCTTGCTGATGAACCACAGCGGACCCCACCAGCCACCGTCCAGCGGGCCACCGGCCAGCGGCCACGGGGCATGCCAGCCGCCCAGGAACAGCGTGGTCGCCATCGCTGAGACGGTGACCATGTTGACGTACTCGGCGAGGAAGAACAACGCGAACTTCAGTGACGAGTACTCGGTGTGGAAACCGCCGACCAGCTCCGACTCCGCCTCGGGCAGATCAAACGGAGCGCGGTTGGTCTCGCCCACCATCGCGACGACGAACACCGCGAAGCTGGGGAACAGCAGGAACACGAACCACCACTGCTGTGACTGCGCGGTCACGATGTCCGCCGTGGACAGCGAGCCCGCGTACAGGATCACCGCGACGATCGACATCCCGAGGGCGATCTCATAGGAGATCACTTGAGCAGCTGAGCGCAGCGAGCCCAGCAACGGGTAGGGCGAGCCCGATGCCCAGCCGGACAGCACGATCCCGTAGACGCCCAGCGAGGAGCAGGCCAGCACCACGAGCACCCCGACGGGCAGGTCGGTGATCTGCAACACGGTGGGCTCACCGAAGATCGACACCTCACCGCCGAGCGGGATCACCGAGAACGCCGTGAACGCGGTGACCGCGGAGACCACCGGGGCCAGCACGTACACCCAGCGATCAGCCATGACCGGCGTGATGTCCTCCTTGAGCGCCAGCTTGAGGCCGTCAGCCAGGGACTGCAGCAGCCCGAAGGTCCCAACCCGGTTGGGACCTGGCCGGTGCTGCATGCGCCCGACCACCCGGCGCTCCATCCAGATCATGAACAGCGTCATGACCATGAGGAACACGAAGATGACAACGACCTTCAGCGCGATGATCCACAGCGGATCGTCGGCGAGCAGTGCCTCGGTAGGTGTCACGGCTTACCTCCCCACGACGCTCGAGCCGTCCCCGCTACGCACAGTGACCACGGCGCCGTGACCGACCCCGAGACTGCTGCGGACGGTAGCGGGTCCGGAGTTACCCGGGATCCACACCACCCCTGCGGGCAGGTCGGCGGCCGCGGCCGGCAGTGTCACCGAGCCCTGCCGGGTGGACACCGTGACCTCCGCCCCGAGGTGCACGCCGAGCTCGTGTGCGGTGGCCTCGGACAGCAGCGCCACGGCCGACCGGGCGGTGCCAGCCAGGTGCGGCTCGCCGTCTTGCATCGACCCGTTGTCCAGCAGCCGGCGCCAGGTGGCCAGCACGACCTGCCCGTCGCCGACCTGCGGCGCCGGCGCGGCGGGCACCTGAGGGGAGTCCAGCCGGGCGCCGGCATAGCTGCCGAGTGCGGCCAGGCCGGCCCACGCCGCGGCGGGGGTCTGGGTGAACAGATCGACGTCCATCTCCACGGCGAGGCTGTCCAGCACGCGGCAGTCCGGCAGGGTCGCACCGACCCCGGCGGGGATCGTGGTGGCGAACTCGCGGCGGCGGCCTTCCCAGTCCAGGTAGCTGCCGGTCTTCTCGAC
>JBOHHF010000294.1:0-10585 GCA_050700495.1 Pseudonocardiaceae bacterium | reverse complement strand
CGTCATGTCATCGAGCAAGAACACCAGTCGCGGCAGGCCGGCCTCACTGGCGGCCTCGAACTCCAGCTCGGTGTAGGACAGCTCCGGACGGTCCCGTACCGGCGAGCCGTACCGGAACCCCACAATGGCGACGTACACATCCGCAGCCCGCACCGCCTTGCGACACACCTCGCTGGGCTGCTCATCCCGGGCGGCGAAATAGGCCATGTCGGTGACCGCGTCACCGGCCCGCAGCACCGCCCGCTCCGCCGCGTCCACAAAGGACCCACCGCTGGGCAGCCACCGCAGCTCCGAGGTGTGGCTCACGAAGACCCGTCGCGGCTGCCCCACGTCGCACAGCATGCCACCCACCGTGACGGCTGGGTGACGGGCAATCCACCCCAATGAAGGCCATAGCGTTGAACGGCAATACCTGGATCTGCACGTTGTGCAGTCGAGCCATCTCCGCCAGGTGCCGTCGCGGGCAGGACTCGGAAAGCACGAACGAGACCTCGGGCGGATCGACCGATCAGGGTCTTTGCGGCGGTTGTCGTAGTGATCGGCTAGAACTACCGGCCATGAGCTCGGGACCGTCGGGCACGCTCACCGCGTACGTCGATGAGGCTGGGGGCAGGCTCGCGGATGGGCAGTGGACGTATGCGTTGGGTGCCGTGCTGCTTAGCGCCGACCAGCACGGCGCCAGCGTCGCCACACTTCGCTCGTTGTTGCTACCCGCGCGACCGTTCCTGCGGCACTACGACGAGACCCCGGCGCGTCGCACCGCGATCGCAGGCGTGCTCGCACAGCTACCGCTGCACGGCGCGATCGTGGTCACCACGGTCACCGATAACACCTTTCAGGAACGCGCGCGGGGGCGGCTGCTCACCTACTTGCTGCCACGTCTGGAGCACATGGAGCACACCGGACGAGTCGTACTCGAGTCCCGTGCGCGCAGCGACAAGCATGATGTTCGCACCCGTGACCGGCTGCGTCGATCACGATCGCTGAGCGCCGGGCTCCACGTTGACCATGAGAACAAGACCGCCGAGCCGATGACGTGGGTCGCCGACTTCGTGGTCAGTTCGTACCTGGCCGCCCAGCAGCACGGAGAACAGGGGCCGTGGGAGATCGTCAGCGACGCACATGTCATCGACATCGTGACCAAGTGACCCCAGGAAGCGCGAAGCCCGGGGGTCCCACGACGACGCGGGCACAGTCCCGGGCTCACTTCAAGCCGCGTCCGCAGACCGGCCAGCTTTTACAGTGTAGCGTTGGCTGACCTTGGGCGGCAACGCCGGGGGACGGCTGTGTCGGACTGGTACGGGTGGTCTCAGCCCAACTGCCCCGCAGACATCGACATGACCACCGGCCGGCAGCCTCTGATCACGGCGACGAAACAGCGTGGCATCGGTGCCTGCAGCAGCTGGCACAGCAACAGCTACCACGACTCTGCCCTGTCCACCGATGCCTTCAATGGTGCGCGCCGACCGACTCACTCCGCTTGACAATATCTGGGAAACGCTGTGCAGCCCACCGTGAACGGCAAGCATGGTCCGGCGCGTCCGCTGGCAAATGCGGGCATTGACTGTGACCCGTGAACAGCGCAAAGCCCGGCTGCCAACCGTCCAGATGGGACCGGGCTTACTTCCGCGGCCTACGGGGCCTGGGCTGGTGGACCATGCCGTACACCGACCGCCAGCAGTCAGTGTTGTCGGGGCTGATCAGTTCTGCGGGGCACGACGGCGGGTCGCGGTGTCCTCGTCGAGCTGGCGGGCCACCTCGTGCTGGCCTAGCGCCCGCAGGTCGGCGGCGAGGTTCTTGGCCGAGTTCAGGGTGTGGGGGTGGTCCTCACCCAGCACCCGACGCGACCGGGCCAGGGTGTCCTCATCCAGCCGCCGCGCCGCCTCATATACTCCCCCAACCCCCGCAGGTTGATGGCGAGGTTGCTGGCCGAGGCCAGGGTGGAGGGGCTACGTCCTGGACCATCACTCGGCGAGCCAGTGCACCCCGATGTACGACCCGGTCGAACACCGCTGGATCGAGCAGTGGACCGAGCTCATCGCCCCCGGGCTCGAGCTGCCACAGCTGTGCTGGCCCTCGGATGTGGTCGGCGAGGTGCAGGCCGGCGTCGCCGAGGAGATCGGCATCCCAGCGGGCACGCCAGTGGTGGCGGGCACGATCGATGCCTGGGCCGAAGCCACCAGCGTCGGCGTGACCGCGCCCGGCGACGTCATGCTGATGTACGGAACGACCATGTTCCTGGTCGAGGTGCTCGACCGGCCGCGCCGCAGCCCGGACCTGTGGGGCACCGTCGGCACGTTTCCCGGCACCCACAACTTCGCGGCCGGCATGGCGACCTCGGGCGCGATCACCGACTGGATCCGCAGGCTGACCGGGGAATCCTCGTTCGACCCGCTCGTTGCGCAAGCCCAGCAGTCGCCGCCCGGTGCGCACGGCTTGTTGATGTTGCCCTATTTCGCCGGCGAGCGGACGCCGTTGTTCGACCCGGACGCCCGCGGCGTGCTGGCCGGGCTGACCCTGCGGCACAACCGCGGCGACCTCTACCGGGCGGCGTTGGAGGCCACGGCCTACGGAGTACGGCACAACCTGGAAGCGATGCGCGACGCCGGTGGGCAGGACCGCCGCCTGGTCGCGGTGGGCGGCGGCACCAAAGGGGGGGTGTGGACCCAGATCGTCTCCGACGTCCTGGGCGCCCCGCAGCAGCTGCCACGCCAGACGATGGGCGCGTGCCTGGGTGACGCTTTGCTCGCTGCTATCGGGATCGGGGAGGCACCGGATATGAACCAGTGGAATCCCGTCGCGACCACGATCGAGCCGTATCCGGAGCGCGTCGCGGTCTACGAGCGTTTTTACGCCCTCTACCGGGAGCTATACCCGGACACCCGGGAGATCGCCCACGCGCTCGCCCGAGAACAGCGCCTGAACCACACCGGAGGTAGCTGATGGTCGCGTCCTTGTTCCAGACTCGGGTGACCACCCGACGCGTCTACGCCCTGGGTGCGTTGGCGGCGGTGCTGTTCGGTTACGACAACGGCATCATCGGCGCCGCATTGTTGTTCATCCCGCACCTATCTGCCCCTCGCCCCTTGGCAGATAGGTGCTGTGGTGAGCGCTATGACGTTGGGGGCGATGCTGGGTTCACTAAGCAGTGGTTCCCCCGCCGACCGTTACGGACGGCGGGGGAACCTGCTGGCTTCGGGGGTGATCTTTATCGTCGCGGCGCTGGGCACCGGTCTCGCGCCGAGCGTCACCGCGCTGATACTGTTCCGTTTCATCTTGGGATTAGCCATCGGTATCGCGTCGGTGACGGTACCTCTCTATCTGGCTGAAATGGCACCAGCCCACGATCGCGGCGTCATCACCTCCCTGAACCAGTACATGATCATTGTAGGGGGAGTCCTGGCCTCAGCGGTCGGCTTCGGACTGGCGTTCGTCGGCTCCTGGCGGTGGATGCTGCTCATCGGCGTATTCCCTGCCGTGGTGCTGGTGGTCGGGATGTTCACGATGCCAGACACTCCCCGTTCGCTGATCCGGCGGGGACAGACCGAGGACGCCCGCGCCGTCCTGGTCGGCTTGCGCGGTAACGCTGCGGAGGCCGAGCGTGAGCTAGCCGAGATCACCACGCTCGAACGGCAGGAGCGCAACACGCCCGGCCGCGCTCTGCTGACCGCTCCCTGGGTTCGCCGGTTGCTGCTGCTGGGCGCCCTGCTGGCCATCTTCCAGCAGGTCACCGGGATCAACGCGATCGTGTACTACGGACCGACGATCCTCACCGACTTCGGAGTGTCCAAGACCATCACGTTGCTGTTCTTTCTCCTCAACGGCTTGGTCAATATCGGGACCATCGCCCTGGACGGCGGTGGCCTCGATGGGTCTGCACCATGGTTGACAAGCTCCCGTCCGCGATCCAGATGCGCCTGCTCGCGCGGGGTCGGCGTGTTCGTCGATCACCCTTCTTGTGAGCACCGACACCTAGGGCGGTACCCTCACGCCACTCGGAGCGCGAGGCGCCGAGGCTGGAACCAGACCACCCGGAGGGTCGAGGTTCACGGCGAGAGGGTGTTGGGCGCCCACCTCGTGAAATCGTCGCGTTCGTCCTCGCCGAGTGCGTGGTGCTCTCTGACTGTCCGGGAAGTCACGAGGAGAACGCCAGCCTCAGAGACACATGCCTCGCACCGTAGTAGCATCAACGTGAATTCGGCTTTCGATGAATTATGAGGCTGGCGATGATGAATGAGCGGCTGGTTCCGGTGCTGGTGGTTGGTGCGGGACCGACAGGGTTGACGGTGGCCAATGAGTTGGCGCGGCACGGCGTCGCCGTGCGGATCATCGATCGCGCTCCGGTGCCTGCGACCACCTCGCGGGCGCTGGTTGTCTGGCCTCGGACCATGGAGGTCTTCGATGACATGGGCGTGATCGATGAGGCGTTGGCGGTCGGTGTCGGGGCGTCGGGTTTTAGCGTCACGTTTAAGAACAAGAGTGTGCGGATCGAGTTCACCGATCTGCTGACCGGGCCGATGAACCACACCGCCTACCCCAACGCGCGGATCATTTCCCAGCACGACACCGAGCGGGTGCTCGCCGAGGCGCTGATCGCGCGGGGCGTTGAGATCGAGCGAGGACTGGCGCTGGCCGATTTGACCCGAGACGGCGACACGGTGACCGTGTCGCTGCATGGTGGAGACGGATCTACCGAGACCCTGCGATGCCGGTGGGTCATCGGCTGCGACGGCGCGCACAGTGCGGTGCGCAAGGCGATCGGCATCCCATTCGAGGGCGCCACCTACCCGGACGAGTTCATCATGGCCGACGCGAAACTCGACTGGGAGCTGCCGGACGGCGACCTGTATGTCTTTCCCAGTCCCGCCGGAATCTTCGCGGCCTTCTCGATGCCAGGCGAACACCGGTTCCGCATCTTCGGCAATGTCGAACCCGGCCCCGCGGGGCCCAGCGTCGAGTACAGCGAACCCACCCATGAAGAGTTCCAGGCAATGATCGATGAACGGGTTCCCTTCCCGACCACCGTCATCGAGGAGTACTGGGTGACTCGCTACCGGCTGCACCGCCGCGTCGTGCCTCGCTACCGCGACGGGCGGGTCTTCCTGGCCGGCGACGCGGCACACATACACAGCCCGGCGGGCGCCCAGGGCATGAACATCGGTATCCAAGACGCCTACAACCTGGCATGGAAGCTCGCCCTCGTGCTGCGCGGCATCGCCGGGGAGTCACTGCTGGAAAGCTACAACGTCGAACGACACCCGATCGGCGTCCGGCTGCTGAAGACCACCGACCGGATGTTCTCCGTCCTCTCCGGACACAGCCCGCTGGCGAGGACGGCCCGTGGCCGACTGGCCCCTCACCTGGCCACCCGAGTACTGACTCACCACTCCTTTCGCCGGTGGCTCCTCGGCACGCTGGCCCAGTTACGGCTGCACTACCCGGACAGCCCGCTCAACGCCGAGGACGGCTCCGGCTGGCAGGACGCACCCGCGCCGGGCGACCGAGCACGGGAGGTCGGCGTGCTCATCGATGGGAAGCCAGGACGCATCTACGACGTGTTCCAAGGCACGCACCACACGGTGCTGCTGTTCGCCGGGCTTGACGACCACGCGCGACCGGCCGTTGAGCTGCGCCGGATCGCCGAGCGGATCGAACGGGCGTACCCGGGGCTGGTGATCGCGCGAGTGATCAGCACGGAGCACTGCGCCGACCACCCCTCGATGCTTGGTGACCCGGACCGGTCCGCGCATCGCCAGTACGGCATCAAGCCTGCCAGCGCGTACGTCATCCGGCCCGACGGGCATGTCGGCTACCGTGGCCGCCCAGTCGACGCCGATGCGCTGATGACGGATCTGGCGGCCCGCTTGCCTGGCGCGTCCCCGACGACCAATGCCACCCCAGGCATCGCTGGCACAGCAGCACACCACCCGAGAAATCCGTGACGGTCCAGACGACAGCCGAGCACACGTGACACATACGCGGCGCTACTCCCGCCGAACCCAGGGAGGGAGCCGCAGCCCGGACCGACCCACGGAAGCGACACGGCACCAGTCGCCGGGTCACCCAACCGCACGTCAGCGATCACCGTCACCTCTCCAAACTCGCCGCCGACGCGCAAGCCTAGCCACCGCCTCCTCGTCTGAATGAGCGACTCGCCGCTGTCCGACTCCCGCAACGGTCACCCGCAACGTTCCCCGATGTGGCCACCGAGAACAGCGGTCGGCGGCCACATGGTTGAGAACTCGCCCACTGGTACGCCGTGGGCTCCATCGAAGACCAGATCGCCAAAGACCGATGCCCCCGCATAATCCTCGAAAGACCATCACCGGCAGAATTAGGGCCAGAGGTTGATCGGGTCGCGGGGTGCACTGCCAATCCCCAGTGTGAGGAGCTGGTCCTCCTCAAGTTCGGCACTGGCCGGGTCATGCCGACCTGGCGGCCGTTCACGACGTACTCAACACGCGCGCACTGAACCTGCCCGCCACCGCGGAGCGGCTTGACAACCCTCACTCACCGTGCTGGCACCCGCAGTTCGTCACAACCCGTCAAGCAGGCGCTGCGGGTCCCGGTGCACGGTGCGAACGTTCGCTCATCGGCAGATGAGTACATTGCGGTGATCACGTGCGCCCGGAGCCGACCCGAGACACGATCCGGCCGCGAGGCCGGAGGCGTCCACGAAGGCGTGCCCTTGCTCACCACCCTCGAACCGAACTGACCAAGCGACCTCGTCGCAGGCTTCGCCGTGTGGACGCGGACCCTCGCGGCACAAGCATGCCACCCACCGTCACGCCAGCCAGGGCCTCCGAGCCGGTTGCGCCTACACCAGCCGCAGAATGAGCACCCGCCGTACCAGCCGGTGTCCATCCCGGCCCGCACCTGCTCGACCAGTTCGTGCTCCTGCTCAGTCAGTGGATTGGCGCACATCGCGGCGATGCCCCACCACCGATCCAGTACCGCATCGACAGGGCCGAGATCAAAGTCCCACCCAGTCCAATTCCAGGATGCGACTCGTGGCGCGCCTGCTCGGCGCAGCGTTGCCTCACGCGGTGATGTCAGGAGACGGTCCAGGCGAGCCGTTGCGCTGCCCAAGAACCTGCTCATCGTGGTCCTCCACCTCGTGACCGACTCCGATCGCAGCGCCGGGTTCCCCAGGTTCGCCATGCCGCACCGCGCCCTGGCGCCCGCGGAGCGGGTCTGGCCGAAGCTGAGGTATTGGCGCTCCTGCGGAATGCTGTTCCCACCGGAGGGGGACTGGTGGCTCACTGCCGGAGTGGGTTGTGCAGTGGTTTGCGATCGGGGTCGAGAATGGCGGGTGGCCGGAATTCGACTAAATTTTTGCGGATGGTGATATCCCATCCGGTAGCGTGTACCCATCGGTGGTGGGTGGGGCAGACCAGGCACATATTGTTTACCTCGGTGCGACCGCCGTGATTCCACTCCAGCACATGGTGCGCCTGACATAAAGCTGGGGCCCGGTCACAGCCGGGGAACACACATCTGCGGTCTCGGGCCACGAGTGCTCGGCGGATCCCCAGGGGTGCGGTGCGCATCGCGCGGCCGACGTCGAGCGGTTCGCTGTCGCCGCTCATCACCACGGGAATGATCTTAGCGTCGCACGCGGCCAGCCTGGTCTGGGCTGCGGACAGATGCTGGCCGTAGTCGAGGGTGGCCCCGGACAGCTGCTTGATCAGAGTCTCGTAGTCCACGGTGACCGTCACATGCGCCGGTTCCCCACCCGCGGTGGACATCTGATCGTTGCCGCGGGCCAGGTCGCAGATCTCGACCAGGGCGTCGGCGTTGCGCTGGGCGGTGGTGCGCGGGTCAGGGATGTCCTCGGACAACGGACGGGGCGCCGTGAGCTGCTCGATCAGACCGCGAAACGCGGTGCCGTGCAGGGCATCAAGCCACCCGTTCAAAGTGATCCCACCGTCACGGCGGTCCCGAATGTGCAGCTCCCCGGCCGCCGGACAGGGATCGTCGGGATCGTCGCGGGGTGCGGGGCCGTCGGGATCGAGCTGGTCGACGACCCGCCGCGCGATCACCCGCAGCCGCGACGGGTCGAAGTTCTGCGCGTGCTCGGCCAGGGTCGCCTCGGCCCAGTCCCGATCCTCTGGGCTGACCGTGGCGGGCAGCGCCGCCATGGCCTCGGTGATCACCTTGAGCTGCCCGGTACCGATCGCACCGGATGCCAGTGCTGCGGCGGTGGCCGGGAGCCGGGCCGGCAGCGGCTCGCCGGTCAGGCTGCGCCGGGTGGCGAGCTGCTCGGCGTCGCGCACTTGGGCTCGGGCTTGGCCGGTGCTGAGGTCCAGCATCGCCGACACTAGCCGCGAGGTGGTCCCGAAGCCCTGCTCCCCGGCTACCTTCGCGGCATCCAGTCCGGCGAGGAGTTCCAGCATGGTGGCGTGGGTCTTGCGGGTCAGCACCTCGATCCCGCACACCGCCTCGATCAATTCCTGGCCACGCAGCGAGGGGACCGATGCGCGCAGCGCGTCGACGCAGGCCAGCGCGGCCTGCAGATCGTCGCACCCGGTCGGTCTCATGCCCCGATCCTGCCGAGGCACCCTGACAAGAACGCCGCCTCCGGGAGCCACCGAGAACGACGATGCGACGAACGGTCGAAATCCGACGACTAACGGTACCGTGACTCAGATCAGCATTGTTCGTGACGGATGGGTCAGGCGCCGTGTGAACAGCGCAAAGCCCGGCCGCCGACCGTCCGGACGGGGACCAGGGCTCACTTCCTCGGCCTACGGGGCCTCGGCCTCTTCAGGAGGCCTGCACTGACCGCCAGCCGCGAGCGTTGTCGGGACCGATCAGTTGCCAGAGGCACGGCGGCGAGTCTCGGTGTCTTCGTCGAGCTGCCGGGCCGCCTCGTGCTGGCCTAGCACCCGCAGGTCGGCGGCGAGGATGTTGGCCAAGGTCAGGGTGCGGGGGTGGTCCTCACCCAGCACCCGACGCGACCGGGTCAGGGTGTCCTCAGCCAGTCGCCGCGCCGCCTCAAACTCTCCCAACCCCAGCAGGTCGGCGGCGAGGTAGCCGGCCGAGAGCAGGGTGTTGGGGTGGTCCTCACCCAGCACCCGACGCCGCCGGGTCAGGGTGTCCTCATTCAGCCGCCGCGCCGCCTCGTGCTGCCCCAACGCCCGCAGGTTGTGGGCGAGGTTGTTGGCCGAGGTCAGGGTGTGGGGGTGCTCCTCACCTAGCACCCGACGCCGCAGCTCCCGGGCACGCTCGAAGAGCGGCAGGCTCGCCGCTGGTTCTCCGCGGGTCCGCAGGTAAGTGGCGGTCGCGTTGAGCAGCCACGCGACGCCGTCGCCGGCGTCATCGAGCGCACGACCGGCGTCGGTGGCGGTCAGCACGTGGGGGAGTAGCCGTCGCCATTGCGGCCAGGTGCCGGGGTTGTTCCACGGGTCGGGTGAGACGGCGGCGCGCATTAGCCGGACCACAGCCACGGCCAGGTCGGGCTCGGCGGCCGACCGGGCGCGCAGGATGGCTTGGACAAGCCGGTGCAGTTGCAAGCTGCCGGTCTGCACCCGGGCCAGGGACCGGGAGCGCAGCAGCCGGGTGAGGCGAGCGAACCTCAGCGGGTCGCTGGCTGCTGTGGCGAGCGCTCTGGGTAGCGCCTGCGCGTGCGCGGTGAACAGGGTGAAAGGGATAGGTTCGGGGGCGAGGTGGGCACACAGGGAGAGCAGTTCCAGCGCGGCGGGCTCGTCGACGGCGAGCCGGTCGAACGCCACCTGCCAGCTGGCGGCCAGGGACACCGGATACCCCGTGGGTGCCTCGTCGGCCAGGAGTTCAGCGTCCCGCGTGTCCAGCAACCGCAGGTACTCGCCAGCCGACAAGCCGGTGTCATCCAGGTAGGCGGCGGCTTGGGCCACCGCCAGCGGCAGATTATCCACCGCGGCGGCGATCCGGGCCGCATCGGGCGCCAACAGCCGAGGGACCCGCCGCACCAGCAGGCGGACCGATTCGCCGGGGTCGAACAGCTCAACCCGCACCGTGGTGGCCAGCCCGCCCCAGCGTGGGTTGCGGGAGGTAATGAGCACCTGCCCCGCACCGCCGGGCAGCAACGGCGCCAGCAGCTGCGGGTCCTCGGCGTTGTCGTAGATCAGTAGCCACCGGTCCCGATCTCGCAAGGCGCCGAGTAGCCGCGACACCGCGGACGTGATGGGGTCGCTCTCGTTGGCGAGGTCGAGCGCGCGGGCCAGCTCAGCCAAGCGGTCCGGGATGAGGGCGGGTTCCTCTGCGGGCACCCACCACACCACGTCGTAGTCGTCGCCGTGGCGGTGGGCGTACTCGATGGCCAGCGCGGTCTTGCCGATCCCGCCCATGCCGTGCAACGCGTGCGCCACCGTCGCGCCACCGGCCAGAAGCGAACGTCGCAGGTCAGCGAGCAGCTCCTCGCGGCCGGTGAACTGGGCGCTGCGGGCGGGCACGTTCCAGATCCGGCCTACTGGTGCTCGCTGCGACTCGGCTCGCGGCAGTTCGACCAGCGCCTGAAACATCGCCGTGTGCAGCGTCTCCGGGCTGCTGACCTTCACCACCGTCACACCGGCGTCGAGCAACCGGACCCGAAACGCCTCCTGCC
>JBOHHF010000293.1:0-26266 GCA_050700495.1 Pseudonocardiaceae bacterium | reverse complement strand
GCACGCCAGTGGCCGGCGCGCGGCGATGATCTTTTCCTCGCTGCACGTCGACAAGTTCGCCGAAGTGCCCTGGGAGCCGTGGAGCCTGTCAGGGCTGCCGTTTTTACATCGCGACGCGTTCGCGGTGGCTGCCTGCGAAGTGGTTGGCGAGGTCCATGTGGGTGACCACAGGATCGTCATTGGCCGTGTGTTCGACATCTTTGTGTCAGCGGGTGTTCCGCTGCTTTACGGACTACGGCGCTACTCGTCTTGGCCGCTCACGGTCACTCCGGATAGAGGCCGCCAACTGTGATGGTGGCATGTCGCGACTTGCGCCCGCCGCCAGGGTGGTGGTCACTCTGGCCGGTATCGCGCCGCTGATCGGGCTCGCCGTCTTGGGCCGCCTCATGCTAGGCCAAGATGGATGGCGTCCCGGCGCGGTGTACTGGTTGGCGGTTTTGACACTCTTGCTGGTCGCGCACCCCCTGACGGCACGCGCGGCTCGGCTGGACGCCATCGTGGCCGGCGTCGCAGCGCTTGGTTTTCTGGGTTGGGTGGATCTGACGTTGACGGCAGTCGTTGCGGTGCCGATGGTGGCCGGTGTTTTGGCTAATCAGCGGACGGCGGCGGCCCGCACCATCGGAATGCCTGCGGTCGGAACGGCGCTAGATCGGGTCAGCGCCGGCACTGCACAGTTGATCTCCGCTGGTCGCAGTGAGAAGGTCAGGCACGACTATCTGGCGACGGTCGATCACTTTCACGATGTCTTTAGTGCACAAACCCGGCGGGTTAGTACGGCGATGGTGTTGGCCGAGATTGCGTTTTCGCCAGTGACCATCCTCGCGGTGATTCTTGCCGCCGGCACGGTGCTAGTGACCCCCGGTGCCGACGTGCTGGCCTTCCTGCTGCTCGGTCCCGTTATCGGTGGCTGTATAGCAACGCTGACCCAGCACCAGCCCAGGGGCGCCCCGCCACAGTGCACGACTGACACTCAAGCGAACATCCGCACGACAATGGGGCGGCTACGCTCGGTGGTCGCCCCTGGTAGTGATGTGCGCAGGGCGGCAATCGCTGCGATCGTCACTGCTCTGTTGCACGGTGTCAGCCTCGTTCTGGCGATCGCCGTGGTATGGTCGTTGCTCGATCAGCGCAGATCGCCGTGGCTGCCATTATTCACGCTGCTGGCGGTGGCCGTCTTGCACACGCTGGCACTGCGCTGGTCGAGCCGCAGCGCACTGGTTGCCGGTGTTGCTGTCCTGCGGCAGCTCTCGCACCGCATCATCGACCGGATCCTGACGGCACCAGAGTGCTTTCTCACCAAATATGAAGATCAGCTACCCCGCCTGGTGACTAGGGACTCTGTGACCATATCTGGGCTGCCAGTACATGTTTTGCGGTCGTTTGTCTCGGCTGGTCTCACGCCGATGACAGCAATGCTGACGATGATCATGATCGAGCGGCAGTTGACGATTCCAGCTCTGCTCCTGTTGCCGTTGGTCGCGCTGACGGTCCTCTTGCTACTCAGGGAGCCATGCCGTGATCTGCAGTCAGCGTTTGGGGCAACCAACCGAGTACTCGCCTTCCTCGTGCGGTGAATCATTGCCCGGCGTCGAAGTGAATCACGATGCGCTGTCATCGTCCTTGCCCACAGCGCGGTCAGCGGCATCCCTCGCCATGACGATAAATCACGTAGGTTCCGCCGGGCAGCGATCGTGACTGCGGTAGCTTGGGCTTCCCTCCCCGCACGACCATGCGGTTCTCATCGTCCAAGCCGTGCAACGCCTACCACCCGCCGCGCACTCGGATCTACCGTCTGTACATGGACCTACCGTGTGCCGGGATGTCGCTCCACGATCGGTCAACGTCATACCAGCTCACGAACCGTATTGAGGTTTGCATTTCGGACTTAAGGACAGGACGCATGGTTAAGACGGGTCGATCCGACAGGGCCGCGCATAGGCCCTACCTAGATGATCTCGCTGAGCTCTACGATCGCTTCATAGGAGTAATGGACCTCCCAGACAATCCCGGGCGTATATGGCTGACGGCGGAACTGCCAGGCGGTGACCGGGCCCTCGACCTCGGCTGCGGTAACGGTCGTACCTGTCGGATGATTGCAGACCGGTACCAGGAAGTCGTCGGCGTTGACGTATCTTCGCGAGTTCTCGAGATCGCCCAAGCGAAGGACAACCCACCGAATGTGCGTTACGAATGCCGCGACGTCTTGGATCTGTCACCTGAGCGCGACGGAACATTCGACACCGTTTTCACAACCAACAGTGCATTCTCGATGGGGCCAACCGATGTGGTTCTTCCTCAGTTTCGGAGGCTTGTGGCCCCGGGTGGAAAACTTGTCGTTCTTGACATGACCCGGCCCGACGAAGATTCGTCAACACCCACCAACGGTGCTGAAAGGCCGCAGAGCTTCCAGCCATTTGAGATCGCTCACACTATCTACCAGATCTCGGGTGACACGGAGACCGTGATCAACGCGCTTCGCTATATGCTCCACCCGAGATGGAAGGAAATGAACGACGAGAATACCCCACTCGCTCTCAGCGAATTCCGTCGAGAGTACCGTAGGTTCTTCCCAGGCGTGCAGATCACAGAAAATGTGATTCCTAACTTGACTGGCGCAGTGTGGCGAGCAGATCCAGTGTGAGTTGAATGTCGACGGCGACACGATCGCAGAAGAATGTTATTTCTCACTACGCTGGCAGCGGCTGGCCGGCTGATGAGCGACATGCGATATTCTACCTAAATTGTGCCCTGGCGAACGGAGGTTCTGGTGCCGGCTACGACGGATGAGACAGGCGGTGCGGCAGCACGTCCACCGCGGGATACCGTGAGGTTCTTCGACGATAACGAGCTCGTCGACCTGTACAATCGGTTCACACGAAGCCTGGATGCGCCGGAGGTTCCGGTAAATCGCTGGCTGGATAAGCATCTAAGGTCTGGTCGCCGCGCACTTGATGTCGGCTGCGGTACAGGACGGTACACTATCAAGTTGGCTGATCATTACGACGACGTAGTAGGTGTCGACGTAGCACCTGCGATGATCGAGATTGCTGAGCGGGATCGGTTACGGCCGAACATCTATTACCAGACACGTGACGTGCTGAGTATGACACCGGAGCACGACGGTCGTTTCGACCTTGTGCTCGCTCTCGCTTGCGTCGTGAATGTCGGACCGCCCGATCTCGTGCTTGGCCAGCTCCGGCGTTTGGTTGCGAAGGGCGGGACGCTATTATTGATGGAACCAATGTGGGAGCCTGGGTGGGGAAGTCGTGATTGGCAAGTAGACTTTGCGTTCCGCACGGCGCGAGCTGTATGGGAAGCGACCAGCGACCTGGACGACGTCGTCGCTGCACTGCAGGTCGTATTAAGTCCGACATGGCTCAAGATGGCTGGGGTTGGCGTTCCGCTGGCTCGCGAGGATTTTCTTCGTGAGTATTCGGCCGCGTTACCCGGTGTGACCATAGAAGAGGGATATGAGCGACTCGGACTCGGAGTCTTTGCGGTCTCATGGCGCGCTGATGACGAATAACAGCGAGGATGTCGTTGATCAGCGAGGTCGTTATCGAGACAACATGAAGAACCGCTCTTTATCGTTCGCCGAGCAAGATATATATGTCGACGCGTGATTTTCTGCTACGGTGGCTTTGAACGCAAATACCGTAGGTCTATCAACAACGTGCGTATGGCATGAGGGCCGCAGGGGAGTTCATGGAATCGACAACAATGGCGACGAGCGTGTGCATCGTCGGCGCAGGGCCTGCTGGAGCGACGCTAGGACTGCTGCTCGCGCGCGCTGGAATCAGTGTGGTTCTGCTCGAAAAGCATGACGATTTTCTTCGTGACTTCCGTGGAGATACGGTCCATCCGCACACTCTGGACATTCTCGATGAAGTCGGGCTGTGCGAAAAATTCCACAAATTGCCACATCGGAAGGTTTACACTTTCGGCTTCGTGCAAGATGGAATTCGTGTAGAGGTCGCGGACTTTAGAAAAATTAAAGTTCGATTTCCCTACGTTGCACTCCTGCCGCAGTGGGATTTTCTCAACCTTATCACGGCCGAGGCGGCACGTTATCCAGACTTTCGTCTTCTGATGCGGACCGAGGCTGCTGAACTGATCCAGGAGAACAGTCGTACCGTCGGAGTTCGAGTGCGAACGGCGGACGGACTGCAAACGGTGCGAGCTGCTCTCGTGATTGCCGCGGACGGCAGGAATTCAGTATTGCGCGAGGCTGCTGGTATGCGGCCACGCGACCTAGGCATTCCAATGGACGTGATGATGTTCCGGATCTCCCGGCGCGACACCGATCCCGACGAGGGCCTGAGTACCAGGATAGGCAACGGGCGAATTTTCAATGTCATCGACCGGAATACCTACTGGCAGATGTCGTACGAAACCGAGAAGGGCGGATACGACAGATTGAAAGCGGAGGGAGTCGGATCGCTCCGTGAGGATCTAGGTGCGATCGTACCGTTTCTCGCTGACCGGACAGACGAAATCACCGGCCTTGACGATGTGCACCTGTTGGAGGTCCGCGTCGACAGGCTCCGCCGATGGTACGCACCAGGCCTTCTGCTTATCGGCGATGCCGCTCACGCTATGTCTCCGGTAGGAGGTTTTGGCGTCGCCTTGGCCGTGCAGGATGCGGTAGCCGCAGCGAACCGACTATACGCTCCACTGCTCGAATGGCAACACACGGGCCGTCCGGTGAACAGTCGAAAGCTGGCAGCCGTGCAGCGCCGACGTTGGTTGGCGACGGTCCTGGCACAAGATGTCCAACGCCTCGTCCAGCGCGTCACTATTCGGCGGGTCATCCGAGGTAATCAGATGATAGGACCTCATCCTGAAAAGATGTTCCGGCGAGCTCCTATCGTCCAGAAGCTCTTCAGTCGATGGATCGGCGTCGGGCTTCGACCTGAGCACGTGCGGATTCCCTTGACAGCGAATCCGCGGGCGGGTGACTGATGCCATCAGGAGGTTTTCCTCGTGAAGGGGAGTTTTTCCATCTCCCACCAAGCCGCGTACGGTTCCACTGCAACGGTCCAGCAACTCCAGCCATGGCGCACGGTCGATGAGATGTCGCAACGCGATACGCGTTTCTGGCCGAGCGAGCCGCGTGCCAAGGAAGAGGCGAATCCCGTGTCGAATGAAAGATATTTGACGTCGCAATGCTGGCAGAGTGTCCCAGTGGAACCACGATTTCTAAGGGCGTGTTCATGGTTAGGTGCGGCTCTGCTCATCGCGCTTCGGCCGTCAGATTCGCAGTGTAAATGACCAGCTACAGCTGTTATCGTTAGATGCGACGAGGAGCGTATTCTAGTTGTTATATCGTGGACTCGACAGGAGCAAGCACATGGTGTTGCAGGATAAGGTTGTGATCGTGACTGGTTCGTCCCGTGGCATAGGGCGTGCCGTGGCGCTCGCCTTCGCTGCGCGAGGCGCAAAGACTCTGGTCAACTCCTCAACTGATGTGGCTGGCGGCCAGGATGTCATGACAGCGATTGCCAGCGATGGGGGCACCGCGCACTACGTCCAGGCCGATGTCTCCGATCCGGATCAGGTCGAGCTGATGTTCGACGAGGCGGAAACGGCGCTGGGTCCAGTGGACATTCTCGTGAATAATGCGGGGGGGCTTCCCCAGGGGGCTTCGCTGGCCAAAAACACTAAGGAGCACTGGCTCCACATGCTCAACGTCAATCTGCTATCGACGGTGGTCTGCTCGATGCGCGCGGCAATAATGATGGCCGACCGCGGTGGCTCCATCATTAATACCTCGGCTGCGCTCAGCGGCGAAACAGTTGCATGGAATTTGACGAGGGATTTCGACGCGAACACTCTGGAGGGTATTATAGCTTATTCGGCAGCCAAAGTCGCTGTCAATGACTTCACCAAGACGCTGGCGAAGCGGCTCGCTCCGGCCGTGCGGGTCAACGCGGTGGCCCCAGGTTTCGTAACCACGTCTCACGCCACGTCCTACATGGACCGGGTGGACGAGGACGTCAAGCAGTCCTGGCTGGGTCACATCCCATTGCGCCGGGCCATTGATCCTGCCGAGATCGCCTGCAGCTACATCCACCTGGCTGAGTCAGCCTACCTGACTGGGACGATCCTCATCGCGGATGCCGGTATCACGCTGGGGCAGGGATGACACGCCGTGGTCTATGAACAACGTCGGCATCCGGAGGCGGCGGCTGCGGTTCGTGATCGCCCACACTGCCTCGCAGCCACAATTAGATCTACTACTTGATCCCGACAACCATCGATTTGTGTCCGACGAGGTGCTCGACGTAGCTTTCGCGAAAGCCCGTCTCCTGCATCCAGGCACGGCAATCGGCACCCGTGTACTCGAATCCCCCTGGTGAATCGATCAGCATATGGAGGCTCGACAGCAGGCCGAATACGTTGCTGCGCCGCTCGTCATCGATGATCGAATCGTAAACGATTAACGCGCCATCCTTGGCCAGCGCATCATAGGCCTGCTGCAGCAATAGCCGCTTCTCATCGATGTCTCCGCCGTGCAGGATGTGTCCCATTACGAGCACATCCGCCTGCGGCAGCGGATCGGTGAAGAAGTTGCCGGCGGTGAAGCTCAGCCGTTCTCCGAGCCCGAATTTCGCGATGTAAGCATCGAAGATCGGCCCGATCGCGGGCAGGTCGAAGCCGCTGCCGGTGATGTGCTCGTGCGCCAAGACGATCTGAACTAGCGCAGCACCCTCGGCGCAGCCGATGTCGATCACACTGCGGTAATCCTGCCAGGAAAACTTAGCCGCGATCGCTTGCGCGGTGTCGGCGCTGATCGCGGTCATCGCGCGGGCAAACTGTGACATCCTCACCGGGTCGGCGTAGAATTCTTCGAAGAAGTCCTCGAAGCCTTTCACTTCATTTTGCTTGCGTCCTGTTCGCAGCCCCTCCGTCAGAAACCCCCAAATGCCGTATATACGCGCGTTCGCCATCTCTAGCATGCTACCTATGTAGGAGGGCTTGGCCCGGTCGAGGAAAAGCTCGGTCGCGGGCGTGTTAGTGTAGCGGCCGTCTTCGCGCTTGAGCATGTCCAGCGCGACCAGCGCGTCGAAGAAGTCCGTCGCGCCCCGCGGGTGCAGTCCCAAACGCTCACGCAGCGCCTCGCCATCGAGCCCACCCGCGCCCGCCAGCTCGGAAAAAACCCCCAGTTCGACAGCGCTCAGTAGCGTCTTCGAGCCCCAAAACGCCATACCAAGTTGCATAATCGCTGCGGGCGTCGCCTGTGCCCCGTACCCAGCCGTCGACGGCTGTGCTTCGCTCACAGCCCACCCCCTCATCCTCGAAAACAGACCTGCTGCCCTAACAATCTACAACGGCCACCGCGATCTGTACAACGTCAATGAAGACCCACGGAGCAGTTGTAAGCCTGATTGAGTGCACATCGGTTGAGTGGGGTCCAACGCGACACAACTGAGCGACGACGGCAATTGCGCGCGGCAGCCCGCGTGAATTTGTAGTTCTTGGGTGGACGTTGACAGCGCCCACTCGACCGGCTGTCGAGCGACGTGCAACACTCCACTACATTGTGCTCTGACGAACGGGGGTTCCGGTGCCGGCTACGACGGATGAAACAGGCGGTGCGACAGCACGTCCACCGCGGGACACCGCGAGGTTCTTCAACGATGCCGCTGGCCTGTACGACCGGTTCACACGAAGCATGGATGCGCCGGAGCTTCCGGTAAATCGTTGGCTGGATGAACATCTGGGGTCTGGTCGTCGCGCACTTGATGTCGGCTGTGGTGCCGGCCGGTGCACTGTCAGGTTGGCTGATCGTTACGATGACGTAGTAGGTGTCGACGTGGCACCTGCGATGATCGAGATCGCCGAGCGTGATCGGTTACGGTCGAACATCCGTTACCAGACCCGTGACGTGCTGAGTATGACACCGGAGCACGACGGCCGTTTCGACCTTGTGCTCGCTGTCAGTTGCGTCATGCATGTCGGACCACCCGAGCTCGTGCTTGGCCACCTCCGGCGTTTGGTCGCGAAGGGTGGGACGCTGTTATTGATGGAAACAATGTGGCAGCCTGGGTGGGGAAGTCGGGATTGGCAAGTAGACTTCGCGTTCCGCGCGGCGCGAGCTACATGGGAATCGACCGGCGACCCGGATGACGTCGCAGCCGCACTACAATTCGTGTTAAGTCCAACGTGGCTCGAGATGGCTGAGAAAATCAGCGTTCCGCCGCCTCGTGAAGATTTTCTTCGCGAGTATTCGGCTGCATTACCTGGTGTGACCATAGAGGAGGGTGACCTGCTTGGATTCGGAGTCTGCGCGGTCTCATGGCGCGCGAAAGACGAATGGTAGCGAGGGGTGTCGCTGCGCCCAGAGCACGTGCGGATACCCTTGACGGCGAATCCGCGGACGGGTGATGATTGCCATCAGGAAGTTTACCCTTCCGTTCTCCGGTGGTGTGTCGAGTCGATGGGGGTGTGACGGGACAGCGCCGTGGATTCGGGTGCGCGAGGCCGACGGCGCAGGATCCCGTCGAGGTGGGTAATGAGGGGGACGATGTCGCTTAGTCCATCCGGTTCGTTGACCGATGCGATGTGTCCGTCTGGCCGGACCAGCACCAAGCAGGTGCGGTGTGCGGCGTACATTTCGTGGGCCACCGTCTCGCACCGCGGAATGACGTGTACGTACACCGGCGACAGGTACCGGTCTGGGAGGTCGGCACCGATCGCGTCGAGGTCGCCGAGGCCTTCGGTGGGGGAGAGTCCCTCGAATACCAGCAGGTGATAGCCATTGTGGTGTGTGACATTAAGAATGCTGCCAGATGTGGCGACCAGTGGTGCATGTGGTGCACGATCACCAGGACGGAGGCCACCAATTGCCCGTGTACTGGCGACCGCCGGGCTGTTGCGGTAGGCGATCCACGTCTGGGAGAATGTCCGAAAGACGATCCGGCGTACCTGAGGAAGGCGGGTCAGCGGACGGATCAGCTTTTTGACGAGGTGCATACGCATCCACATCGCCACTGGGCTGCTGATGGTCTCCAGCTTGAATCCGCGATCAGTGTTTCGTATGATCCTCTGTGCAACGGAGTATCGTTCGGCTTCATAGCTCTTGAGCAGGTCTTCCTTCGCCTCGCCGCGCGCGACGAGCGCCAATTTCCATGCCAGGTTCATCGCGTCCCCGACGCCCAGATTCAGGCCTTGGCCACCGGCCGGATTGTGGATGTGCGCGGCGTCGCCGACAAGGAACACGTTTCCTGAGCTGAACCGGTCTGCGATGCGGCTGTGGAATCGAAACAGCGAGGCCCAGCTGATCTCACCGAGTTTGCCGTCGACCTGGAAATAGTCGTCGAACCAGCGCTGCAGCTCGTCCGTGGTGAGCTCCGCGTAGGCGTCGTGCGAGATCTCTCGTTGCACCGTCGACCAGGTGAAACCCGGTGGAACAGCGCCGAACAGCCGGTAGTAGCCCCCGCCGATTGGCAGAATTCCGACGAAGCCGCCGCGGGTGAGGATCAACCGGAGCCGATTCGGTGGCAGATCTACGTCGAGAGCCACGTCGGCCAATAGTCCGACTTGCGGGTAGGTGGTGCCGGTGAAGGCGATGTCCAGGCAGCGGCGTACCGTGCTGCTGGCGCCGTCGGCGGCGATCACCCGGCGAGCGGTGATCGTGTCTAGGCGGTCGGCGCGCCGGACTGTCACGCTGACTTCCCGGTTGTTGTCCGCCACGCTCTCGACCGAACCACCCCACTCGACCGTCACCCCGTGCTCGGCGAGCGCCGCCACGAGAATTCGTTCGGTCTTGGACTGTTCCAGCGAGAGCGCGCACGGGAAACGTGTTTGTCCCTCGATGCCGGGTTCAAACAGTGGCAGGTGTGCCGAGGCACGGCGCTTCTCATGTATCTCGACGCGAGTGATCGGTACGCCTTGTTCCATCGCTTGGTCCGCCAGGCCAAGACGGTCGAAGTATTCCAACGTGCGTGCATGCACGAGGGTCGCCCTGGCTTGCTCGACCGGACCGGACTTACGGTCCACAACCCGCACCTGAACTCCGCATCGGGCCAGCTGCAGGGCCGCGGTCAGGCCGCTCGGACCAGCGCCTACGACAAGGATGTCCGTCTTTGTGCGAGGTGATGTGGTCATGGAAGTCCTCATCCGACGGTGGCGTTGACTCTCTCATCAATGACTGTTACGGGTACGAGCCCTCCCGCGCATCCTCTGAACATACATCGGCTGAGCGGTGTCCAACACGACACAACTCCAGCGATGACGGCAACTGCGCGCGGCAGCCTGCGTGGATCTGTAGTTCTTGGGTGGATATCGACGCGCTCACCTGACGACTGACAAGCGATGTGCGACACTCCATCACATTATGCCCTGACGGATGGAGGTTCCGGTGTCGACTACGACGGATGAGGCAGGCGGTGCGGCAGCACGTCCGCCGCGGGATACCGAGAGGTTCTTCGACGATAACGAGCTCGTCGGCCTGTATAACCGGTTCGCACGTAGTCTGGATGCGCCGGAGCTTCCGATGAATCGCTGGCTGTACGGGCATCTGGGGTCTGGTCGTCGCGCACTCGATGTCGGCTGTGGTGTAGGACGGCACACTGCCAAGTTGGCTGATCGTTACGATGACGTAGTAGGTGTCGACGTGGCACCTGCGATGATCGAGGTCGCCGAGCGTGATCGGTTACGGCCGAACATCCGTTACCAGGTTCGTGACGTGCTGGGTATGACCCCGGAGCACGACGGCCGTTTCGACCTTGTGCTCGCTTTCAGTTGCGTCCTGCACGTCGGACCGCCCGAGCTCGTGTTTGGCCACCTCCGACGTCTGGTCGCGAAGGGCGGGACGCTGTTAGCTGTGGAAGTGATGTGGGAGCCCGGATGGGGAAGTCGAGATTGGCAAGCAGACGTAGCGTTCGGCATGGCGCGAGTTGTATGGGAAACGGTCGGCGACCTGGACGACGTCGCCGCTGCGCTACAGCTCATCTTAAGCCCGACGTGGCTCGAGGTCACTCAGGATACCAGCGTTCCGTCGACTCGCGAGGATTTTCGTCGCGAATGTTCGGCCGCGTTACCCGGCGTGACCATAGAGGAGATTGAAGTACCCGGATCCGGAGCCTTTGCGGTCTCATGGCGCGCAGAGGACGAATGATAACGTGGGGGCTTGCCACCCGCCACCGCCGCGAAGGCCAGCTGACTAGTGTTCGTGGGCGATGGGGACCCGCAGCCGCACCACGGTCCCGCGGCCGGGGGAGCTGTCCGCCGTGAGCTGACCGCCCAGCAACTCGGCGCGCTGCTGCATGCCCGGCAGGCCATAACCCACCGGCCCGGCCGGTTCGGTTGCGCAGGCCGGATCGAAGCCGGCGCCGTCGTCGGAGATCTCGAGCAGCACCGCGCCAGCGGTCACCGAGAGCCGGAGGTGGACGTGCGCAGCGTTGGCGTGCTTCATCACGTTCTGCAGCGCTTCTTGGGCGATCCGGTAGACCGCTGTCTCGACGTGTTCAGGCAGGCTGGTCGGCACGGTGTCCACCTGGACGTTGGGCAACGGGATCGACCGCGCGAGGCTCTCCAGGCTGGCGGCCAGCCCGAGGTCGTCCAGCACGGGCGGGCGCAGTCCAGCGATCGCGTGCCGGGTCTCATCCAGTGCTCCAGCGGCGAGCTCCTGGGCGCGGGCTATCTGTTCTGCGGCACCGACCGGGTCGGAGGTAATCGAATCCGCCGCCGCCGAGAGGTGAAACGACAGGCTGACAATGCGCTGGCTGATTCCGTCGTGGATCTCGCCGGCGAGCCGCCGCCGTTCGGTTTCGCCGAGCAGCACGATCCGCTCGGCGAACCGCTCCATCGCCTCTTCCCGTTCGGCGAGCCTGCTGTGCAGGCTCGCGTTCTCAATGGCCCCGGCCATCAGACCCGCCACGGTGCCCAGCAGCTCGACGTCGGCCTTGGTGAATTCGCGGCGGTCGTGGGTGTGCACGTTGAGCACCCCGACGAGATTGCCGGGTCGGCTGATCATCGGCACCGAGGCCATCGAGGTGAAGTCTTCCCCGCGCAACTCGGGGATGTAGAGGTAGCGTGGATCTGCGCGCTTGTCGTCGGTGATCACCGCCGGTTCGCAGTGTGCGGCGACCCACCCGGACACCCCCTGGCCGACCGGCAGCTCGATCCGCCGGGCGAACTGATCGAACGGGGGTGTCGCGCCACGCAGCTGCAGCCGCCCGCGCGGCTCATCCAGCAGGTGTACGAAGCAGACGTCGGTCGAGGTGGTTTCGGTGATCAGGTCGGCCACTCGCTGCACGACCACGTCGAGGTCCAGACCGGCCGACAGGATCTCGATTACCCGGTACAGCAGCTGGGCGTCGGAATCGGCGTCGGCCAGCCCCAGCCGCGAGTGGGTCACTGGAACACCCCCTCTCGCAAGGCCGCGGCGACCGCGCCGGAGCGGTCCGGAACGTCGAGCTTGCGGTAGATCCCGCGGGCGTGGGTCTTGACGGTTTCCTCGCTGACGGTGAGCCGCCCGGCGATGGCGCGGTTGGACAGCCCGGCCACCATGAGCGCGAGCACCTCGCTCTCGCGCTGGGTCAGCCCGAGATGGGCACCTGGCCAGAACTCGCCGCCGCGCAGATGAGCCACCGACATCGCGACCTTCGTGGCCAGGCTGGGGTCGATCAGGATCTCGCCCCGGTAGATCCGCCGCAGGTGATCCACCAGCTCGGCGCCGCGCACCCGCTTGAGCAGGAAGCCGGCGGCGCCGAGCCGTAGCGCCTGGTAGAGGTACTGCTCGTCGTCGTAGACGGTCAGGAACACGACCTTGCAGCCGGGTTGCCGTTTGCGGATCTCCGCGCACAGATCCAGCCCGCTGGAGCCGCGTAACCGGACGTCGAGCAACGTGATGTCGGGCGCATGCGCGGTCACGATCTTCATCGCGAGCTCCGGTTCGGTGGCCTCACCGACGATGTGGACTTGGTCGGAGTATGAGGCCAGCATCGCGCGCAGTCCGTCGAGCACCATCTGGTGGTCATCCACGACGACGACGCGCAGCGGGCTCATGGCTGCTGCCTCGTGAGTGGGATTGAGTGCCAGAACACGGTTACGCACTCACGACCCGGTCCGGGTCGGGTCGGGGCAGGCCGGTGACCCCGGCCACGAAAGATCCCAGGATGGCCTCCATCCCGACGACCTGACCGAGCGCGGCGAACCCGCGGCATGGTGTTAGACCTGCCGTAGGTAGATGCAGAAACGCAGGTCCAGGTGCGTGAACTCGCGATGACGGACGAAACCGGCGCCCTCGTAGAGAGCTCGCGCGGCCACCATCATCTCCGCGGTATGCAGCCCAATCGCGGGTGCGTGATCCGCCTGAGCCAGGGCCAAGCAGTCCGCGGTGAGGGCGCGTGCGACACCGCGGCCGCGTAGCGCAGGGTCGACTGCGAGCACCCGGATAACCGCCCACTCCGGTGGCACCCGCTGGTAGTCCTTGGGGCCGGGCGGAAGGTAAGTGACCGTACCGGCCAACTGGTCGCCGAGCTGCCCAATCCGCAACCGGCCCGGAGCACCGGGCTCGACGACCTTGGCGATGTTACTGGTCATCCGTTGCCAGTTCGCCGGAGTCAGCCACGGTTCGAACTCCGCGTAGGCCGCGCTGACGATCCGGCGCACGGCTGGCAGGTCCGCCGCAACGGCCGACCGGATTTCGATGGCTTGCCGCGACGTTTGACCAGTGGTCACTCGGGTACCTCCTCGTGCTGGCCGGTCCGCTAGGTCAGGGACGGGTACACTCAGTTAATTGTCCACCCTAGGGTTGGTAATAGTGCCCCAGAGAGCCGAGAAACCCGCTGACGAGGTCGTTGTCGTCGTTGTCGACGGTGCGGATCCGGAGAGCGGCCGTGAGCGGGTGATGCGCGCGGCGTATGACCTGTTCAGTCGTCAGGGCACGCGCACCGTCGGGGTGGACGCGGTGATCGGTGAAGCGGGCGTCGCGAAAATGACCCTGTACCGGAACTTCGCGTCCAAGGACGCTCTCATCCTCGCCTTCCTCGAACGTCGCGAGACGCTCTGGACCCATGGCTGGGTACAGGCCGAATCGCGGAGGCGAGGTGACACCCCAGTGCAGCGTCTGCTGGCCATCTTCGAGATCTTCGGCGAGTGGTTCGCGCGGCCGGATTTTGAAGGTTGTTCCTTCGTAACCACGCTGCTCGAGGTGACCAACCGGGAAAGTCCGGTCCGGCAGGCAAGTATCAAACACTTGGCGAACATCCGCAGTTACGTGTGCGAGCTTGCGGTCGAGGCCGGGGTGGCTGACCCCGATTCGTTCGCGCACCAGTGGCACATCTTGATGAAGGGGTCGATCGTCGCCGCGGCCGAGGGTGACACGCTCGCAGCCGCGCGGGCTCGGGGACTCGGCATTCTCTTACTCAATCATCACGGAATCGCCATCGCGTAGCCGCGGTCTCGGAGCTGCTGAAGCTGCTGGCGAACATGCTTGGGATCGAAACGGTAATGCCTGCCTGGCATCACAAGATCCGGTTCGATCAGCCCATACTCGACGTAGCTCTGCAGCGAGTCGCGGGATAGTCCCAGGCGGCGAGCCATCTTCCAGGTCGGCAGCCCGGCCACTCTCTCGGCCAGCTCCCGGCTAGGAAGATCTGATCGCCCCACCAACTCCTGCTGCAGCCGCGCCAGCCCGTCACGCACCCGCGCCGACGGCATCTGCCGGGCGGCGTCGACCGCTTGGTGGCCGGTGCTCAGCCCGAGCTCGACCTCTCCAGCCCGCAGGTACGCCGTGGCCAGGGCGGCACCGTCGGTCGCGCGAGACCGCGTCGCCGCCTCAGGGCGGGCGGCCAAGGCGCGGGACAGGTCAGCCACTGCCTCGGACAGGTTCCCCAGCTGCAACTGTGCAGCGCCGGTGACGCTCAACAGGTCGGGCAGGGCGTGCGCCGGATCCATCCACGAGGGGCGCGCCGAGTCCGGGTCGGCGTCGGCGAACATGGCCTTGGCCCTGCGGATCGAGTAGTCAGCCTCCTCGGTCTGCCCCAGCAACGCACCCGCCCAACCCTCGTCCGCTTTGAGGAATGCCTGGGTGATCACCGAGGATCCGTTGAGCTGCGCGATCTGGAAGACCTTCAGGGCGAAGTCCGGGGCCTCGTGCAGATCCAGCCGGCCGACTGACTGGATTGCTCCCATGACCGCAACCTCGTCCTGGCCGATCCAGCCGAACAGCATAGATCGTTGGAAGTGATCCCAGGCTGCTCTGCGCTGGCCGACGTCCAGCGCGACCCAGCCCGCAAGGCTGTATGCGTCACAGACCGCCAGCGTCAAGAGACGGCGTGTCTCGCCAAAGCACACGGACGACACCAACCGCTCGCTGTACTGGGCGTGCGCAGCGACCACCTTGAGAAAGGCCCAGTGGCTGCCGTAGTGAAGGTCCAGGTCCCGCAGCTTCGCCGTGGTGTCTTTCAGCCCCGCCACGTCGGTGTCCTCGACCACGAAGGGCGGGAGAGCGTCGCCCCAGTCTTCGGTGACCGGGTCGGGCGGGGCGGCGACGTTCGGACCATAGTCCAGGTCATCGTCTCCGAAGGACACTCCCATCGCGGCGCGGTGCAGGCCGAGCCCGGCGGCGATGCGCACCAGCATGTCGTAGTCGTCGACTTCTTTCCCGGCCAGGATCTCCGCGACCTCGGATACGGGCTGCCCGGTCCGCTCGGCGATCAGGTCGCGGCTGATGCCACCCTCAACGAGCAGCCGGTACACCTGAACGACGCTGCGCTTGCCGAGCGCCCGGCGGGCAGCGCCCGTGCTGAGTAACGCACCGATCTCCACGTCGTAGCGTGTCACCATCCGTCCCTTCCGGTAGTTGCCGAGGCCGACCGTAGCCCAGCGGAGGGCGGGTCTTTGCGCCAGTGGACGACCGGGCTCGCCTTACTACGCGGCGATGGCGGTCAGCCGGCCACGCAGCTCGGTGACACCTGCTCTGACTCGGGCGCGGTCCGCTGCGATCGTCGCGGGATAACCAGGCGTGGCTGAGAATCCATCGTCGGTCGGCGGCGACGACGAGAACGATGGTGCGGGCGCCTTGCGTGCGGCACTCAACCGTTGTCGGCAACCTCTGCGCGACCTTGTGCCTGCACCGCAGGATAACGAGGGTTTCGCCCGTTCGCGCCGACCTGCGGTCAAGATCAAGGTACCGCCTGAGCGGTTGCCGGTGCTGCTCTCCGTTGCATTGGTCATGTCTTTGGTATTAGGCGCGCACGACCTTGGTCGCAGGGACAAGCTGATGTGGGAGTACCCGTTCACCTATCGCGACCGGTCCTGCTCCATCGCCTTGGAAAATTCGGGCTGCGCATGTATCTCGGGCTAGGAGATTCGTTGTTGCGTGCGGATTCTACTATCGTCGACAAAGCGGTTGAGGCCGAGCTGATTTCGAAGATATCCAAGTCTGCCCGCTGCGTAGAAAAAAGATACTGTCGAATGTTGCTGGTGAACAGACCAAAGCTGGACGCATCACCATTGGGAACCAGATCAGTCGGCTCCGTCAGATGTACGAGTACTTCCGCGACCGCGCGTCAGACGCCTACGCTGGCCGCGGACCGCTGGTACGTAAGTACGAGGAGCAAATCCAGAACGCTCAAAGCGGCCCACAGAGCAGCGAGCGGATACGTGCAGAGCTGATGAGCGTGATGCTTCCATTGGAGCATCAGCGAGAAGGCTTCTATATGACAGTCGCTATGACCTATGCCTACTGTAGCCTCCTGGAGCACATGCTCGTCCTCGTGCTACCGGCCACCAACTTCGACCCGACCGTCAATCGGTAACTGAGTTCATCTTACGGAAGAAGCTTCTCGACAAGTACGAGCGTGTGTTCGACATCGCTGACGATCCGGCCGCGAGGAAGTTTCATGTACGTCTGCACGACGCGATCGAGAAGTGGCGCAATCCCTACGCCCACGGCGGATTCGACAAGCAGCACGGAACCATCTTATTCCATGTCGACGGCCTGGGAGCGCTACCGATGTTGATGTCCGACGTACGCACACATCCGACGTTTCACCTGGTCCCTGACCGTGAGTCAAGCTTTGACCAGGTGTGCGCACTGTTCGACGAGCTGGACGCATGGCTCCGCTCTGGCCCGGTCAAGCATGGCGTGCGGTGGGGGGAGTCAGGATTAGACGTACCCTTCAACCCGGAGTTCCTGACCGAGTTCCGCGCCGCCAGCAGCGCCGGCGAGGTGGTGTTCGAGCACTTCTTGCGCCGCGCGGACTACATGGCTGACCAGGCAGCAAATATGGACTGGTAACCGGTCAGAAGCTGCTGTGCACTAGCGACGGTTAGCCTGCATGTATGCGCTTCGCGCTCTACTTTTCCGGCCCCCGTCTCTGCCTCGGCATCTTCTCGTCCAACGCCCGAAGCGGCAGCTCCCAATCGTATGGACGCCCACCAGTCCTGGGCGGCCCGGGCTCATAGACACCAGGGCCGTAAAGCACGGTGACACCCATCTCCCGCAGCGCTCTAACGCTACGTTCGAACGCTGGGTGAGCCGCCTGAGCACTGTTCAGCGCTGGCGCCGCTACCAGTGGCAGGCCCAAGCCGATAGCTTCGGTGAGTAGCGCGAGGGCGAACGTGTCGGCCAGGCCGTACGCCCATTTGTTGATAGTGTTGAATGTCGCCGGGCAGACGAGTATAGCATCGGGTGGTGGTAACGTGTTCATTGTGCTGGGTTGCTCGTGCTTCGACCGGACCGAAAATCCGGTGTTCTGTTCCAGCGCTGGCCGGTCGATGAACGTCAAGGCCTGTGGCGTGGGGATAACACAGACCGTCCAGCCTCGTGCTTGAGCATGGCTGACGAGTTCGCTGACGTGCTGGGCCCTGGGGGAAGCGCACACGATGAGGTACAACACGTGGCTGGCTGCCGGCTCAGTCATCCGCCAGTCCGATTCGCGCCGCGAGCTGACGCAACTCCGTGGAGCGCGTACCTACTGAGCTGCGACGAAGGTCCTCGACAAGGTCGATGGCCAGGGGACGGCAGCGTATTTCGTCCGGGAACAGGCTCTCGGCCGTGAGCAGCGTATTGACCGCGTCGTCGTGGTGACCAGCAAGGCTATGACCCCTGGCAACGTCAAGGTAGTAACAGGCGCGCCGCTCTTTGGGTAGCCGGGTGAGACCATCCGCGGTGATGTGGCTGGCGGCACTGACGGTACGAGCGCCGTCACCGCGGTAGAGCAGGACGGCGAGGTGATGCAAGTGGACATTGGTCGGACCGAAAGCGGTAAAGCGTTCGTTGCCGTCGTAGCCGAGCTGGCGGGCGACGCTGTGGCCTTCCTCCAGCAAGTCACGAGCGACCGTGTGGTTGTGCGCACGAGCGGCGACCACCGCTCCCCTGAGGAACAGCATCCCGTAGCACGACAGATACGCCGGTGAGCCGGTACCTCGGCCGGGCTCGAGACGGTCAATGTCGGCCCGCATGAATTCGAGCGCTTGATCGTAGTGGTTCATGAACATGAGCACTCCAGCAACCCGACGGGTCGCATCGCTGATCAGTAAACTGTCACCGGTCTCCTCAGCAAGCACGAAACCCCGCTCAGCAGCTAGCCAAGCGAGATCAAATTCGTCGAGCTTCTGGAGCGTCGAGGCCGTCACCTGGTATGCCTGTGACAGGAGCGTGCGGGCCCGCCGCGCATGATCGTCCGCACCCGGATGGGCAGCGACGGCGGTCTGCGCTGTGATGAGCAGACGCGGCAACGACTGACCGAGCAGCGGCCAGTGCGCATTCTGGAAGACGGTCCAGGCGTAGGTGACCTGCTGACTGAGCCGGTCAAGGGCGGGTGGTGTGGTCATCTCAGCAGGTGGGGGCACGAACACCTGGCTGATGGCTTGGTAGGACTGCAAGGCGGTACGGATCTCGGAAACCTCGAAGAGATCGAGGCAGTGCCGGGCCTGGCGGACTTCGCTGGTGTCGGTCAGCGTCTCCACCGACACGTGGAGAACGTCGGCCACCCGTTCGAGCATCGGCAGGCGAAGCAGGCCGCGTTCACCGCTCTCAACCTTGTCTACCCAGCTCAGTGACCGGCCGCAGAGGTCCGCGAACTGCTGGCGGGTGAGGTTACGGCGGGCACGCCACCGCGCGACCCGCCGGCCAATCTCCCGCCGCCGTTCGCTGCCGTCGTCGATGGACACCGTGTCGTACTCCAAGCTCAGAGTTAGTTGAAACCTTTGAGACCTCCTGCGTGGCACCGTCCATCAGCAGGTTCGTGCAGCTCAGGCTACTGACACTCCTGCACTGTCACGGACCGGGACACTAGACATTTTGTACGGCGTCGGCTGACCAGCAGGCCCTTAGCGTCGGCTGCTGGCCCCAGAACCGGGCTAAGCGCTGAGCTGGTGCGTCCCTCAGTCGGGACGCCTCCCCCCGCTTCCGCCAGTCCGGCGCTCCCCGGTCCTGGGTGCCGTCACGTCAAAGGACACCACACAGACGGGCGTAGAGCACGTGGAGCACGAGCGCATCCAGCCACGCCAGAACACCGCCGACCTGCATCTCGGTGACGACCAGGACCAACAGCAACAGTTCGGCATCATCCGCAGCATCCGGCCGGGTACAGCGTTGCCGACCACGGTGCTCCTTACGGACATGGGCGATGGGGCGCTGTTCCTCCAGGGCTGGCGAGACGGACCGAGTGCGTATCTGAGTCCGTCCGACGCGGTACCACTACGGCGGCAGTGGGCGGGGGACTTCGGGAGTACTGAACTCACACCGAGCAATGGTCAGGATGAGGCCCTGTGATCCGTGAGGACCGGGAACTACTAGCCGAACTGGCTCGGCTCAACAGTGATATGGCGTCCTTAGCTATGCGCATCATGGACGGCACCGCCAGTCCTGCCGAGCAGCAACACTACGGCCAGCGGCTGATTGCCGTGGGCGAACGGTTGCGACGGCGGGCTGATGGTATAGGTGGAACGGTTGTAGAGGGTGAGGTTTTTGCCAACAGGCCGCTCACCCTTCCGGCGCATACCGTGGAGCCTTGCTGGGAGCCGTGAGCAACGTTTTGGAAACGCGAGATCGACTAATCTTAGAATATCTTGAGAAGCTGGCCGACCAGCTTCGAAGCAAAACGCGGATAGCGCCAGCGGAACTTGAAGAGCAGATACTGCGATTGCTTACGTGCGTGATCATGCTGCTCAGGTGGCACCGTGTAAACAAGCGGGGACAATGCAAATATTACGTTCGGGAACGAATCCAGATCGACCTCAGGAGTGCGGACGGCTCGTTGTGCCCATTCCGGAGTATGCGATGTCGGGGGCTGGGATGCATGGCTGATCGGGGTTAACGCACTGTGCGATGCCCAGCTGCCCGTGGTCGTCATCTGAGCGTTCACTCACTATTGGCTACCGACGAGACCTCTGCTCGTGGAACCACTGACCGGTGACACGGTGGCAGCGGGTGGCGGGGTGAGTCCAGCCAAACATGCTGGCCTGCGGCTGTGACGGTGAGTCCGGAGCGCTGTAACCGGGACAGCCAACGCTGACCCGCCAGCCGTACGACGAAGGTGCAGGTCAGGGCCAAGCTGTTAGGCCGGAAACCGTTGCGTCTGTGGAGCGTCGTTGGTAACGTGTGATTAGGCGGAAACTCCTGTGAGGTTTGAGCCCTGCCGGTACCCGGTGGGGCTCTCGTGCATCTAAGGCCACCAGCAGTAGCAGTGTGCGACGCGGGGCTGGATCCGTTGCCACAATGCAGCATGGCTCGTACAGCCCGCGCGTCGGCCGTCTCAGGAGTGGTCTGGATCCGGTGGTAGAGGAACGCGATCAGATCCACGGCCTGCACCAGTCGGCTGGCTGATGAGGGTGCGAAGTGGAGAGTGTCCACGATCCGGCTGATCCGCCGGTGGCGATAGCCTAAGGTGCCGAAATTTTGATAACGGCGCAGGTCAGCCCGGTACTCCGGCTGCTGGTCGGTCTGCCCTGGCTCGTCGGCGATCACCAGACCGAGATCGCCTACCCCCTCTAAGTACTCGTCGCAGCGCTCCAGCAGGTGTGCCAAGGCTACGGTGTGGGGATGCCGCGCACGGTCGCCGTAGCGATCGCGCAGCCGTGAGGTCATCACTCCGCGGATGACCACCGTCACGTTGTGGGCGGCGATCGCCCGCAGTGCTTGGTCGTAGATCCCGATCCGGGCCCGCGGCATCAATTTGATCGGCTCCCAGTGGCCTTTACCTTGGAACAGGTCGTAGCCGTGCAGTTCGGCGGTCGGCCCGATGCCGTAGTAGCTGGCCGTAGCCCGGCGCAGCACCGTGTTCAAGGCTGTGGTCAGCGCCTGGGCCTCGGTGTCGGGAACGAGTAGCGCGACCACGTAGTAGCAGACGTTGCAGTAGCTCTCGTCCACGTAGATCAGTCGCACCGGACCAGCGTAGTGATCGAATCATCTCGTCACTCTGGGCTCCGATACGTTCCAGCACTGATCGAGAGCCCAGCCGAACCCTTCGTGAGTTGCTCGACCAAGTGCGTGGCAAGGCAGCGAGTGGCCAGCATCGATGGCTTCTTGTGACGGTCGAGAGTTGCATCGCCGCTGCCTGGCCTGGATAGCACTCCAGGAGGAGAATCCGGACTGGGAGGCGAGGCGATGGAGGCACGTGAGCCTCGGACAGTGCTCGAAGAGCTTCGCGCCGGGCAGGTGGTGGTCTGCGATGGCGCGATGGGCACGATGCTGCATGCGGCCGGGGTACCGCTGGACCGCTCGCTGCCCGAGCTCAACCTGTCACGCCCGAGCCTGGTCCGAGACCTGCACGCGGCATACGTCAGCGCGGGCGCCCGGATCCTGCAGACCAATACCTTTGGCGCGAACCGGCTCCGGCTGGCCGTGGCTGGGCTGGAGGGCAGCGTATCCGAGATCAACATTGCTGGCGCCCGGCTGGCCCGCGAGGCGGCTCAGCACGCCGGGCGACCGGTGCTGGTCGCTGGGTCGGTCGGACCGGCGGTCAGCGCACCAGCGGTGCGTCGCGTGCCGGCCAGTGCCCGGGCGCAGACCCTGCGCGAGCAGATCGTGGCGTTGTCTGACTGGGTCGATCTGCTGATCCTGGAGACATTCGGCGATCTGGAGTCCCTGGTCCAGGCGGTCGAGGTGGCGACGTCGGAGAGCGAGCTGCCGGTAGTGGCCCAACTGACTTTCGGTGACGACGGCCGGACGCTTCGCGGGGAGGATCCCGCCGAAGCCGCCGTAGTGCTCTCCGGTCTTCGGGTGGCAGCGATCGGCGCCAACTGCACCGTTGGCCCCGCTGTGCTGGTGGACGTGATCGGCGAGCTGGCCGGCGCCACCGATCTGCCGGTGTCTGTGTATCCCAATGCGGGCATGCCGCACCGGTTTGGCGGGCAGATCCGCTACGCCCGTAACGCGGTGTATTTCGCCGAGGCTGCCGCACGGTTCGTGGCTGCTGGGGCCACCCTGCTGGGCGGCTGTTGCGGGACGACACCCGCCCACGTGCGGGCGATCTCTCAGGCGGTCGCCGCATTGCCCCCGGCCCTGCGTCCACCGGCGACCAGCTCAGCCGTCGCTCGGGGGGTAACAGCCGTGCCGGAGGTACAGCCGCCCGTCGGCTGGCCGTGGGAGGGCGAGTTGGCGGTGGCCGCCGGGTTACTGGCCCCGCATGGCCCGCAGGTGCCGGAGTTCATCGCGCGAGCAACCATGCTGCGGGCGGCGGGCGCGAGTGTGCTGGCCATCGTCGAACCGGCGCCGCCGGCGGCCCGGATCAGCCCGGTCGGTGCCGCCGTGGTGGTCCGCGAGCGAGTGGGTAGCGAGGTGCTGTTGCCGGTGGAGGCCGCCGACCGCAACCTCGCGGCCCTGCAGGCCGACCTGCTCGGCGCGCACGCGCTGGGCCTGCGGATCGTGGTGTGCCGCACCGGCAGCCCGCGAGTGGCTGGGGACTATCCCAGTGCAGGTGGCGGATCACCGTGGGACGTCGACTCCGTCGGGCTCGTCGCCATGCTCGGGGCGCTCAACGAGGGCATCGACTGGCGGGGTGTGGCCACCGCGGAGTGCACCCGGTTCGTGATCGGTGGCACGTTGCGCATTGCCGCCAGTGACCTCGGACCCGAGCTGGACAAGGCCGAGGCCGAGCTTCGCGCCGGGGCACATTTCCTCGTCACCGACGTGATCTACGATATCGACGAGGCGACCCGGGTCCTCGATGCGTTGCGGGCCCGCGGGGTAGCGCTGCCGGTGCTCGCGACGCTCGCGCCGTTCGAAGACATCCGGACCCTGCAACGGCTGTCTTACGAGGTTGCGGGAGTGTCCATCCCGTTGTCGGCGTTGGCCGCGGCCCGGCGCAACCGGGACAACCCCGAGCAGATCGTCGAGCTCGCGGTGGGTGCTGTGGAGAAGCTCCGCCATCTGGTCTCCGGTGTCGTGGTCCACGTACCCAGCGGGATGGACGAGCAGGCGGTACAGCTGGTGCGGGCCCTGGCTGCGTTGCGGGTCGGCCCGTGAGCAGCCCGGGGATGTCCGAGCCAGCACCTGCGTGGGGCGGCGACACCGCGCTGAGCGGCCTGTCCCGGCAGAATTCGATCTACCGGCGGACCATGGCGGTCTGCGACGAGCTGGCCGACGCAGCACTGGGAGGCGCCGATCCGGTGCGGCTCACCGAGGTGTTCGCCCGGCTGGTCGGTAAGCGGATCGTGTTGCTGGACACCGCCTTCCGGCTGCGGGCCCAGGCCGGCCGCGCCGACTCATCCCGGGGGCTGCGGTGGAACCGCACGGATCCCAGCGTCGACCGGTTGCTCCGTGCGCTGGAGGCTTCCCGGCGGCCGCTACGGATCCCGGCGATCCCCGGGTCGCTGCTCGACGAGGCCTGCTTGGTGGCCCCCGTCGTGGTCCGCGAGACCAGCCTGGGCTACCTGCTCGTCCTTGACGAGGCGCCTACCACCACCGGATATGAGACGCAGCCCGACGATGCCGAGTTCCTCACCGTCACCTATGCGGCCACCCTGTTCGCGTTGACCCTGGCGCATGAGCAGACCAGCGCCGAGCTGGATCTGCGCTACCGCAGTAGCGTGGTCGACGCCCTGGTCTCGGGTCATTTCCTGGACGCCCAGGACGCCCGGCGCAAGGCCCGGTCGCTGGGGCTGCGTGATGACGTACCACTACGCATCGCCATGCTACGCCCGGCACCGTCGGAAGCGGCAGCGGGGATGCAGCGGATCGCGGCGGTGCTGCCCGGTGCGGCCGCAGCGGTGCGCGACGGCGCGCTGGTCGTGATCGTCCCAGGTGACCCGAGCGCCGCGGCGATGACGGCGCTGTGCCAGCTGGGCTCGGGGGCCACCTGCGGGGTGAGCGAGCCGATGGATTCCCCGGAATTCGCGCCCCGCGGGGTTCGCCAAGCTGAGCGGGCGATCGACCTCGGGCTGCGGCTGGGTCGGGCTGGCCAGCCGATCCGCTACGACGAGTTGGGCATCTACCGGTTGCTGTGCACGATCGGCGATATGCAGCAGTTGATGGGGTTCGCCCGTGATGTGCTCGGGCCGCTGCTGGACTACGACGAGGAGCACCGCACGAATCTGGTGCACACCCTGTCGGTGTATCTGCACCACCACGGCAGTCACAAACGATCGGCCCGGATGCTGCACCTGCACACCAACACCGTCGCCTACCGCGTGGCCCGCATCGAGGCGATCACCGGCCTCGACCTCGATGACCCCGACGACCGGCTGGTCGCCCACGTCGCCGTCAAGATCATCGAATCGCAAGGTTCGGCGGCGATCTAGCACTTGCGCCAACGACCAGCGATCGTCACGAGTTTCCCCAAGTCAATACGGTGTTGAGCACGTTCAGCGCGTCGCCGGTAGCGCGACGTTCGATCAGCGCGCGGCCCGGTACGAGCAATGAGGTCTTGCGCTCGCGTAGCGCGTAGCAGCCCCGACTGAAACCTTCGAGATAAACGGTGTCGGTCCATCCGACTGTGGGCGCTACTGACGTTCTTGTGGGTGCCTGACCATGATCGAGTGAGGGCGCACGCCGCTGCCTGTCTAGAGTTTCTGGCCTTCCACAGTCAGAAACGATCAAGGCGGGAGCGGTGTGCGCACTACGAGGGTATGGCGGCGGGTGTTGGGGGTCGAGCACACGGTGATCGAGTCGGTGGACCTGGAGTCCGACGGGCGGGGCGGGGAGGTGCTGGTCGCGCAGGTCCGGGTGAAGTCCGGGGCGGCGCGACGCTGTTCACGGTGTCAGCGCCGCTGTCCAGGTTATGACGCCAGCGCGAAGCCCCGGCGTTGGCGGGGTCTGGATCTGGGCACGACGCAGGTGTTCTTGCAGGCCAGCACCTGTCGGGTGTCGTGTCCCGAGCATGGGGTGGTGGTCGCGGCGGTGCCCTGGGCGCGGCCGGGGTCGCGGTTCACCGCGGCGTTGGAGGACACCGCCGCCTGGTTGGTGTGCCACGCCGCGTTGTCCGTGGTCGCGATCTTGTTGCGGGTGGCGTGGCGCAGCGTGTCCGACATCGTGACTCGGGTCGTGGCCGACCGGGCTGGGCGGATCGACCGGCTGGCCGGGCTGCGCCGCATCGGGATCGATGAGATTTCCTATCGCAAGGGCCAGCGGTACCTCCTCGTCGTGGTTGATCACGATTCGGGTCGGCTGGTGTGGGCGGGCAAGAACCGCAACCAGGACACCCTGGGTCGGTTCTTCGACGACCTGGGCGCCGAGCGGGCCGCCCAGTTGACCCAAGTCTCGGCTGATGGAGCCGAGTGGATCCACGACGTCGTCACGGCGCGGGCGCCTCAGGCGCTGCTGTGCTTGGACGCCTTCCACGTCGTCGCGTGGGCCACCGAGGCCCTCGACGCGGTCCGCCGCGGGATGGTCAACCAGCTGCGCGCCGGCGGGCGCACCGACGAGGCCAAGGCGCTGAAAGGCAGCCGGTGGGCGCTGCTGAAAAATCCCCCGAACCTCACCGGTGACCAGCGCACCACACTGGCCGGTATCGCCAAGGACAACGGCGGGCTCTACCGGGCCTACCTGCTCAAAGAGCAACTCCGAGAGATCTTCGCCTGCCGTGATCTGAGTACCGCGAAGGTGTTGCTGGCCGGATGGATCTCCTGGGCCCAACGCTGCCGGCTCCCGGCCTTCGTCAAGCTCGCCACCACGATCACCCGCTACCGCACCCTGATCCTCAATGCCGTCGAGCACGGCCTGTCCAACGCCCGTTCCGAGGCCACCAACACCCACCTGCGGCTGCTGACCCGTCGGGCCTACGGCTACCGCAGCCCCGACTCGCTGATCGCCATCGCCGACCTCACCCGCGGCGGCCTCTGCCCACCACTCCCCGGACGATCATGA
>JBOHHF010000292.1:0-7174 GCA_050700495.1 Pseudonocardiaceae bacterium | reverse complement strand
GCCTCCATCCATAGCGCACCCGCGGCCACTGCGCGCTGCAGATCGGTCTGCTGTTGATCCGCACCAGCCAGCCACGTACCGGCCTGCTCGAAGCTGCTCGCCATTGCGTACCCTCCTCCAACCCGGGGTGACCGTACTAGCACTGTCTGACAGCCGTGAGGAGGGAACATGTTCGGCACCGACCCTGATCAGGCCGAGCAACAACTGGCGCAGTGGGCACAAGGGTTCGCGGACCAGGCCCAGCGGTTCGGTGCCATGCGGGCTCAGGTCGAGCAGATCCAGGTGACCGAGTGCTCCACCGACGGCGCGGTCCGGGTCACGATCGACTCCAGCGGGGTGCCCACCGACCTGGCCCTCACTGACAAGATCGGCGGCATGACCCCGACAGAGGTCGCCGCGCTGGTGATGGCCTGCCTGCGGCGCGCCCAGCAACAGCTCGCCGGGCAGGTGCGTCACGCCATGGTGACCACTGTCGGAGTCGAGGAGCCGGTTGTCGAGCAGGTGATGTCGGGTTACCGGCAACGCTTCGGCGACGACCAGCAGGACAGTCCGCGACCAGATCCCGGCGTACTGGGATTGGGCGTGATCGAAAGAGACGACCCACCGCAGCAACGACCCACTCGTCGCCCCCGCCCGGCGCCCGGTGGCGACGAAGAGGACTTCGGCAACCGCAGCTACCTGCGTTAGGGGGCACGGACATGTCCGACCAGTACGAGGTGCGCACCGAGGCACTGGCCGAACACGCGAACAACGTCCACGGCTTTGCCGACCGGATGGCGCACGCGGCTGACGCGGCGCGGGTGATCCTGCCCGCGGATACCTACGGGGTGTGCTGCCAGATGCTGCCGGCGATTCTCAACCCGTTGCAGGATTTCGGGGCGGCCGCGCTGGGCATGTGCGCCAGCAGCCTGGACAGCATTGCGGCCAGCGTCAAGGACACCGCCGAGAACTACGCGGCGATTGATGACCGAAACGCACTGGCCTTGCGCCGGATGGAGGGGATCCGGTAGATGCCGGCCAACCCGCTGATCGCTCAGGAGGAGCAGAACACCACCCTCTACTCCGGAATCGGCATCCTGGATTCAGCCACCCAGTGCGTCGAGGCCATCTCCAGCGGGGACTGGATCGACATCGGGATCGGCGCGGCCACGGCCGGCCTGGACGCGCTGGGCCTCGTGACGGACCCGGCCGGTGCGTTGCTGTCCTACGGCATCGGGTGGTTGGTCGAGCATGTCGACGCGCTGGCCGAGCCGCTGGACTGGCTGGCCGGCGACCCCGATGCGATCTCCACCCACGCGCAGACCTGGGGCAACGTCGCCCACGCCGTGTCCGAGGTGCGCCAGGACTATGCCGACGCCGTGTCCAGTGACCTCACGACGTGGCAGGGCGCGGCCGCCGAGGCCTACCTCGCCAGGACCAACGACATCGGCCACCTGCTCGACGCCGTGGCCATCGCAGCCGAGGGCATCCGGGCCGCCGTCGCGATGGCCGGGATGATCGTCGCCGCGGTCCGCGACAAGATCCGGGAGCTCATCTGCGATCTCGTCGGCCGGCTGATCAGCTACGCCGCTGAACTGGCCGCCACCGCCGGACTGGCGGCGCCACTGGTAGCCGAGCAGGCCATCAGCCTGATCGCCAAGTGGGCCGCCAAGATCGCCGACCTGATCACCAGGTTGCTCCGCACCGTCAAGGCCCTCATACCGCTGCTGCGCCACCTCGACCAGATCTTCGACGCGATCAGGAAGGCCATGGCTGCCATACCTGAGGACACGTCGCTGGCGCTCACCGTGCTCGCCTCCCTCAAGAACAGCTTCACGACGGACCCGTCCGGCGACCCTCACCGCCCGACCAGCCGATCCACCATCTCACACGCCCGGGACCGATAGTCACACGAACCGCCGCTCTTGCGCAGACCAAGTTACCGTTCGACGGGTATGTTGTCCGTTGGTCGCATTCCCGGCTTATTTCTTCGGTTCCATACCGAGGATCACAGCAAGATCACTAACGGGTAAGGCAACTTGCGTTGATCACTCTGCCCGAATTGGGGATGCGGTCATGCCCGACCATGACGGCGCCTTGATAGACGAGGTGAGGTCACACGAAAAATATGCAGACACCACCGATCGGGACGCTAGGCCATTCGAGTGGTTCGTCCTGATTCTTGTCACACTCGGCAATCCATCACGATTAATTCTGTGACAGACTCAACCACTGAAGTAGGGGAGCGTTTCAGGCGGTGTTCGCGTTGGTGTGTGGCCTCGGCCTGACAGGTCAAGTTGTGTGGGACTGGCCCAGATGAAACGTATCGTCGGGCGTTCAGCCATGCTGTGGAGGCTCCGGTGTCCACGGCTGCAGTGATCATGCTCGGGATCCTCATCTGGGTCGTGATGGCGATCGTGCTTTCGCTGTTCGTGGCACGGATGAGCAGGCTGCGAGATTCAGCGGTCGAGCCGTCCCTGGCCCCTCCGGTCCGCAAGCCGTTCCTTGACCCCAGCGGCGAGGTGATGGCTCGGTTCCCGGCCGAGCCGGCGCGGTTCGTCGGCCGTGCCGAGACGATGGCTGCGGCCAGTACCGCATTGGCCCCGGCCTCCGGGCGCACCGCGGTGGTGTTCCATGGGATGGCCGGTGCGGGCAAGACCACCTGCGCGGTGGAGCTCGCCTACCGCCACCAGCGCGCCTGGGCGGCGTCGGCGTTCTGGTCCGCGCCTACCGATACGGACCAGTTCGGCGATGCGCTGCGCCTGCTGGCGCTGACGTTGGAGGCGCAGCTGGAAGATTACGGGGTCGCGATGGTCGACAAAATTGCCACCCGGGAGCGTCTGGAAAATTTCCTGCCCACGCTCACCGACGCCCTCGCCGACGCGGGCCTGCTGCTGATCCTGGATAATCTCGAAACCTTGCTGACCCCGGAAGGCCAGTGGCGCGACCTTCGCTGGGCATCCCTGATCGGCGCTCTCACCGACCATGCGGGGTCGTCGCGGATGATCCTGACCAGCCGAATCGTGCCAGCCGGGCTAAACCCCGACACGGTGCTGGTCCGGCAGGTGCACACGCTGTCCCGGGAGGAGTCTCTGCTACTGGCCCGGGAGCTGCCGAACCTAGGCGCGTTGCTGCGCACCGCGGCCGAACCTGGCCAGGCTGGTCCCGGCATCGGGGACCTGGCTCTGGGCCGCTGTGTGCTCACCCTTGCCCAAGGTCATCCCAAGCTGCTGGAGCTCGCCGACGCGGCCGCAGCCGAACCGTCCCGGCTGACTTTCCAGTTGGCTGAGATCGAAGAAGCGGTGGACGGGGCGACGCTGGCGGCGTTTCTCACCGAGGATGACACCAAGCTATATGCCGAGCAGTTGCTGCACACCTTCACCGCGTGGACCATCACGGTCGCCGCGACGCTGCCCGCCCCGGCGCGGCTGTTGCTGCAAGCACTGTGCCGGATCGAGGAGACCGACCGGGACACGGCCGTCCTCGGCGTGAACTGGGCGGCCCTGTGGCGGCGCTTGGACCAGCCCGGTGAACCGCCACCGCTCGCCTCGTTGGTCGCTATGCTCGCCGCCGCCGCACTGATCGTCACCGACCCGATCGATGATCCCGCCGATCCGAACGAGCCCGTGCGCTACCGGATCCACCCCGGCGTCGTCGAGGCCATCCACGCAGCGACCCCCGAGCCGGTCACTGCCGCGGTCGACGCGCAACTCGCCGCCTGGTGGACGGTCGTCGGCGCGTGGGGAATCGAGCAGCAGCACGCTGGCAAGGACAGCCGGTTCATGGCGCGGGCCGGCCTGGCCGCCACCCGCTACCTCCTGCGTCAACACCACTGGAACGCCGCCAGTTGTCTACTCGAACAAGCCCTGATCCGCGACGGCTACTCCCCGGTCACCTCGCTTGCTGTCATTCCCCTGCTGCGGCGCATCGCCAAGGCCACGGGCGCGCCCAAAGACCTCGTCGTGCTCGGTGCCGCTCTACGGAAGGTGGATCCCGGTGAGGCCGAAACCCTGCTGCGCCGCGCCTACGACCTAGCCACGACCGACGGCGACGACCGGCTTGCCTCCACCACCGCCGGTGATCTGGTCACACTGCTGCGGGATCAGGGTAAGTTTCGCGAGGCTCTCACGCTGGCCAGCAAGAAGATCGAGCACACCAGTCGCGCCGGGTTCGGATCCTGGACCCAACTGAGCGACCAAGGCCGGCGGCTGCAGATACTCAGCATGCTCGGCCGCCATGAGCAGGTGCTTCTCGACTTGCCCGCGTTGCGGGCCCGGATAGCCGACCTGCCCGACCAGCGCGCCGACAACGACCGCGTGGACCCGTGGACCGTCCGGGAAGCAATTCTCGACATCGGCCGCTTGTCCGCGGTAGCGCTGGAACGCTGGGACGACGCGCTCGGACTCAACGACGAGATCGCCAGCACCAAGCGGCGGCACGGCGCCAGCCCCTACGAGACCGCCCGCACCCGGTTCAACAACTACGTCCCACTGCTTCACCTTGGTCGGCTAGCCGACGTTGACCAACTACTTCGCGACTGCCAGGACGTCTTCGACACCGCCGGTGACAGTACGCAGGTCGCCGCGGTCTACGGTGCCCGCGCCGACCTGGAAGACAAACGTGACCACCCGGTGGACGCCGTCAGCCTCCAGCGCACCTCACTGCGCCTCTGGTACGTCCATCCCGACCCCCGCAAGATCTCAACGGCGCACCATGACCTCGCCAACTACCTGTCTCACACCGCCGGGAAACCCGCCGAGCAACGCGCGCACCGCCTCACCGCGTCGCTCCTCAATCACCTCACCGGCAACACGCGCGAACTCACCAGAACACTCGGGGTGCTGGCCAGCGAGCTCCGCAGCGACACCAGCGGGCCCCATGCACCGGTGCTGCCAACAACTCTGGCCGAAATCACCCGCCTGGTCGACGCCGATGACGGGGCCCGTTTCGGCAATCTCGTCGTCGCTCTGTGCCCCGATCCCGCCACTGCTGAGCGCGTCCTGGCCGACCTGTTGACCACCGCCGCAAGCTTGGGCCCGTAAGAACCACGGTGCCCCGATTTCGGGCATCCTGGAGCCATGCGCACGATCGGCAATGTCCTGTGGTTCCTGCTGGCGGGCTGGTGGCTCGCGCTGCTGTACGCGATCGCGGGCGTGCTGGCCTGCGTCCTGATCGTGACGATCCCGTTCGGGATCGCGGCGTTTCGCCTCGCCGGGTACGCGCTGTGGCCGTTCGGGCGTCGGGTCGTCGTCTACCGCGGCGCGGGCGCGTGGTCCGTGCTGGGCAACATCCTGTGGATCGTGCTGTTCGGTTGGGAGCTCTTCTTCGCGCACATTGTCGCCGGGATCCTGCTGATGCTGACGATCATCGGCACCCCGTTCGGGTTCGCCTCGCTCAAGCTGTCCGTACTCGCGCTGGTACCGCTGGGTACGCGGGTGGTCGACGCCGACACCCCGGGGGCCCTACCGCATTACCGGAGTGAGCCCGCGTACCGCTGAGGCCGGAGGCGTCGGCCCGACTCGACATGGATGCTTATCGCTGTGTGGAGGTCCCTTCGGACAGCGACATGGATGTTTATCACTTGTTACCGGAGGGCGGGGGGTCCCCCAGAACGCTGGTGACCAGGTGGGTGCACCAATTGAGCAGCTCGCGGTCGCGCAGGGGGGGCGCGCCAATCCGATCGGCACCTTCCGTGGGCCGAGGCACGGACAGGGTCGTTACGGCGGGCCGGTACACCGCCTTGGGGTACAACCGGCCCAACCGCACGACCTGGGAGTCCCGTAGCGCAACCGGGGCGAAGCGCAGTGTCGAGCCCGGCGCGGTCACCTCCGCAACCCCGTGCGCCCGGCACACCTGGCGGAAACGAGCGACGTCCAACAGGGTCACCACCACAGGTGGCGGGGCGCCGTAGCGGTCGGTCAGCTCAGCGGTGACGGCGGCCAGCCCGTCGGCGTCCACCGCTTCGGCAACCTTGCGGTAGGCCTCCAGCCGCAGCCGCTCACCGGGGATGTAGTCGTGTGGCAGGTGCGCGTCCACCGGTAGCTCCACCCGCACCGGCGCGGGCTCGGGCACTCCCCCGGACGGACCCACGCCGGCTGCACCACGGAAAGCCTCCACGGCCTCCCCGACCAGCCGGATATAGAGGTCGAACCCGACTCCGGCGATGTGCCCGGACTGCTCGCCGCCGAGGATGTTGCCAGCCCCGCGGATCTCGAGGTCCTTCATCGCGACGGCCATGCCGGCGCCCAGCTCGGTGTGCTGGGCGATGGTGGACAGCCGGTCGTGCGCCGTCTCGGTCAGCGGCGTCTCAGGTGGATAGAGGAAGTAGGCGTAACCGCGCTCGCGCGCTCGCCCCACGCGCCCGCGCAGCTGGTGCAGCTGGGCGAGCCCGAGCAGATCACCGCGCTCCACGATCAGGGTGTTGGCGTTGGAGATGTCCAGGCCGGTCTCGATGATCGTGGTGCACACCAGCACGTCGTATTCGCGCTCCCAGAACCCGGCGACGGTACGTTCGAGCTGGTCCTCGTTCATCTGCCCGTGCGCCACCGCCACCCGCGCCTCGGGCACCAGCTCGCGGATTCGCCGAGCGGCCTTCTCGATCGACGACACCCGGTTGTGCACGTAGAAGACCTGCCCGTCGCGCAGCAGCTCACGGCGGATCGCGGCACCGACCTGCTTGTCGTCGTAGGTGCCGACGTAGGTCAGCACCGGGTGGCGCTCCTCGGGTGGGGTCAGGATGGTCGACATCTCGCGGATGCCGGCCAGGCTCATCTCCAGGGTCCGCGGGATCGGGGTGGCGGACATGGTGAGCACGTCGACGGCGGTGCGCAGGGCCTTGATGTGCTCCTTGTGCTCGACGCCGAAGCGCTGCTCCTCGTCGACCACGACCAGCCCCAGATCCTTCCAGCGCACCCCCGCCTGCAGCAGCCGGTGAGTGCCGATCACGATGTCCACCGAGCCGTCGGCCAGCCCCCGCAATACCTCTAACGACTCAGCCGCGTCGCTGAACCGGGACAGCCCCCGCACCGTGACCGGGAACGGGCGCATCCGGTCGGCGAAGGTCTGCAGGTGCTGCTGGGCCAGCAGCGTGGTGGGCACCAGCACGGCCACCTGCTTGCCGTCCTGCACGGCCTTGAAGGCGGCCCGCACGGCGATCTCGGTCTTGCCGTAGCCGACGTCGCCGCAGACCACCCGG